>CANFHZ010000043.1 GCA_947446885.1 Comamonadaceae bacterium | reverse complement strand
GCCGATGGGCTTTTTAGCTACCAGCTCGCCGTGGTGGTGGACGATGCGGAACAGGGCATCAGCCACGTCGTGCGCGGAGAAGACCTGGCCGATAACACAGCCCGCCAGCGCTGGCTACAGGACGCGCTGGGCCTGCCCGCTCCGCAGTACCTGCACACGCCCTTGGTGCATGGGCGCAATGGCGAGAAACTCTCCAAACAAAACGGTGCGCTGCCCATTGACACCAGCCACCCCTTGGCCGCACTGAACGCCGCTGCCGCAGTGCTCGGTTTGTCCGCACAGCAAGGCCTGGTCGGCGACGCATTGGCCGCCTGGGTCAGCGCCTGGCCGTGGAAGCTGCCGCGCCCCACCGCAGTCCGCTGAACCGGGCCCACCTAAAATCTGCCGCCCTTCACGGCCCGTCCCGCATGCCACCCCCCATCCCCGACCTCGCCTCCATTCCCTATCTGCGTACTGTCAAAAGCTATGTGCTGCGGGCAGGCCGCAGCACCGCAGGCCAAACCCGGGCCATGGAAGTTCTGGGGCCGAAATTCCTGCTGCCCTACCACGAGGCGCTGACCGATGTGCGCGCCCTGTGGCCAGACCCGCAGGCGCCGCTGGTGCTGGAAATCGGCTTTGGCATGGGCGAGGCCACGGCCCAGATTGCGCAAACCCTGCCGGACACGCATTTTTTGTGCTGCGAGGTGCATGCGGCCGGTGTCGGCGCGCTGCTCAAGCGCGTGGGCGAAATGGGCTTGGAGAACATCCGCATCTGCGCGCATGACGCGGTGGAAGTCGTCGACAAGATGCTGGCCCCGGCCACCCTGGACGGCATCCATATTTTTTTCCCCGACCCCTGGCACAAGACCAAGCACACCAAGCGCCGTCTGATCCAGCCGCCGCTGGTTGCCAAGCTGGCACACAGGCTGCGGCCCGGTGGCTACCTGCATTGCGCCACCGACTGGCAGCCCTACGCGGAGCAAATGCTGGAGGTGCTGGAGGCCGAGCCGCTGCTGCACAACCCGGCGCGCGGCAGCCACCCGGAGCTGGCCGGTTACGCACCCAAACCGGCATACCGTCCGCTGACCAAGTTCGAGAACCGGGGCCTCAAGCTCGGCCACGGGGTCTGGGACCTGGTCTGCACACGCCGATGAGCCGGGCACCGGCGGCGCGCCGGGGCGTGGGCCCCAGCAGCGTGGTCTTGCCGCAGACGCCCGGTGCGGCAGAGTCAACCGTGTTAGATTTTTTGTGCACGCGGTTTGCCCATATCGGCCGCAGCGCGTGGACGCAACGCATGGCCGATGGCAGCGTCTGCACAAGCACGGGCGAAGCGCTGGCACCCGATGCGCTGTATCGCGCCGGTATGCGCATCCATTACTTTCGGGCACTCGCATCAGAGGCGCCGATTCCGTTGCACGAAACCGTGCTCTACCGCGATGCGCACCTGCTGGTTGCCGACAAGCCGCATTTTTTGCCTGTGACCCCCTCGGGGAAATACCTGCATGAGACGCTGCTGGTGCGCCTGAAAAACCGGCTGGCGCTGAACGATCTGGTGCCGATCCACCGCATCGACCGCGACACCGCCGGGCTGGTGTTGTTCAGCACCCAACCGGCCACCCGCAACGCCTACTACGCGCTGTTCCGCGCGCATGCAGTGGACAAGCACTACGAGGCCATCGCCCCCTGGAACCCGGACCTGGCCTGGCCGCTGACCCGGCGCAGCCGCATCGGCGCGGCGGCGCATTTCATGCAGCAGACCGAGCAGGACGGCGCGCCCAATAGCTGGACCGAGATCGCGCCGCTGGAGGTGTGCGGCGCCTGGGCCCGCTACGCCCTGCGTCCGCACACCGGGCAACGCCACCAATTACGCGTCCACATGGCTGCGCTGGGTTTGCCGATTGCGGGCGACGGCATCTACCCCGTGCTCACACCCGAAGCCGTGCCAGACTTCGCGCGTCCGCTGCAATTACTGGCACGCAGCATCGCCTTCACCGATCCGGTGAGCGGACAAACGCGGCACTTTGAGAGCCTGCAAAGGCTGCGGCCGCTGGAGGACGTGGCGGTGGAACACGCGCAGGCCGCCCGTGGCTTCGATCACGCGATGGCATGCGCGCTTGCCACGCCTCCCATGTGAGGTTCTGAACATGCACGCCGACACACCACCCGCCCACACCGACGCCTCGGCCGCGCTGGCCCAACACGCCATGCGGGCTTTTGATGCCATGGTTCGCCGCAACCCGGCCTTCACACCACGCGCCGGTCAACAGGCGATGGCGCAGCGGGTGGCCGACACCCTGGCGCGCGCCGATCTGGGCGCGTGCGACAAGCCGACGCAGGCGATTGCCGTGGTGCAAGCGGGCACCGGTGTGGGCAAGTCCGCGGCCTATGCCAGCACGGCGGTCGCGCTGGCCCTGGCGCGCAAGACGCGGGTGGTCATCTCCACAGCGACCGTGGCACTGCAGGAGCAGCTCATGCAAAAAGACCTGCCTGCGCTGGCGCAGACCATGGACGAACCCTTTGTGTATGCGCTGGCCAAGGGGCGCGGGCGCTATGTGTGCAAGGTCAAGCTGGAGCGGCTGGTCGGCGTGGGCAGCGCCGAAGACGATTTGTTTGAAGACGACTTTCCCGCGCAAGCGCTGGGCAGTGCCTCGCGCGAAGCGCGGGAAGAGCGGCGTATGCGCCTGTACGAACACATGGCCACGCAATTGGCCAGCACGGCCTGGGACGGCGACCGCGACAGCCTGGCGCAAAGTCCGCAGCCCGAAGACTGGGGGCCGGTGGCGGCCGAGCGCCACAGCTGTACCGTGCGCCAATGCCCGCGTTTTTCCGCATGCAGCTATTACCAGGCGCGCAACGCGCTGGCGCAGGCCCAGGTCATCGTGGCCAACCACGACCTGGTGCTGGCCTCGCTGGGCATGAAAACCCTGCCGGATCTGGACAACTGCCTGCTCATTTTTGACGAAGCCCACCACCTGCCCGCCGTGGCCCTGGACCAGTTCAGCAACGCGGTTGATCTGGGCAATCTGCGCTGGCTGGACCAGCTGCCCAAGGCGATGAAAGAAGTCGCCAACGCACTGGAGCTGGAGCTCGCCGAAGACCCGGCCACCGTGGCCAGCCAGCTCAAAGGCGTGTTCAACACCCTGGCCCGCATGGTGCTGGAACTGGTGCACGCCAGCACCGGCGGCCAGGACGGCACGCTGCGCTTTGCGCATGGCGTTTTGCCCGAGGCCCTGTTGGAGCCGGTCACCCAGATGGGCGCGCAGGCCGCCGGGCTTCAGCAGGCCTTGGAGGCGCTAGGCCAGGCGCTTAAAACCCTGTCCAAAGACGACCCGGCGCGGGCCCTGCAATGCGCGCAGCTCTACGCCCGCCTGGGGCCGCTGGCACCCAAGCTGGCCAACGCCGCCAGCACCGCAGAACTGCTGCTGGAACACGGCGAGCAACCTTTGGCCAAGTGGCTGGCCTGCACCACAGACGGCGACTTTTTGCGCCTGAGCGCGCACGCCTGCCCCATCGTGCCCGGTGATCTGCTGCGGCAGTTTTTATGGCCGCAGGTACGCGGCGCGGTGCTGACATCGGCCTCGCTCACCAGTTGCGGCAGCTTCGACTACTTTCTGGAAGAGGTGGGCCTGCGCCACAAGCCGCAGGCCAGCGCGCTGGAAGTCAGCAGCCCCTTCGACTACGCCGCCCAGGGCCGCTTGCGGGTTGCGCACACGGTGGCCGATCCCAAAAACGCCGCGGCCTACACGCAGGAAATGGTGGCGCTGTTGCTGGACGACCTGGCGCGGATCCGGCACGGTGCGCTGGTCCTGTTCACGTCCAAGGCGCAAATGCGCGCGGCCACCGACGCTTTGCCTGCGGCGTTGCGCGACGTGGTGCTGGTGCAGGGCACGCTGTCGCGCACCCGGCTCTTGGCCGCGCACAGTGCCCGGGTCGAGGCGGGGCTGCCTTCGGTGCTGTTTGGCCTGCAATCTTTTGGCGAGGGGTTGGATCTGCCGGGGGCTTTGTGCGAAACCGTCTTCATCACCAAACTGCCGTTCACGCCGCCCAGCGACCCGGTGGATGAGGCACGCGCCGAGTGGCTGCGCCGCCTGGGGCGCGACCCGTTCAATGAGCTGGTGGTTCCGGCCACGGGCATCAAACTGCTGCAGTGGACGGGCCGCGCCATCCGCACCGAGTCTGACCGGGCCGAGGTGGTCTGCTACGACAAACGCCTGCTGACCCAGGCCTATGGACGGCGCATGCTCGGCGGGCTACCACCTTATCGGTTGGAGCAACAGGCCGCCACCCTTCCCGCTTGAATTTAGGCGGCGGGTACCGCAAGCCCCAACGCTGCGCGGTGATGCTGCCACCAGTCGTGGAACAGCTGCTCGCCGATCCGCAGATTGGCGGCCCAGTCCTGGCCGGATTCGGCATTGGCCTCATCCGATACGAACTTGAGCGCGCGCCAGGCTACGCCTTTGCTGTGGCAAACCGCCGCCATCGCAAAAAGCTCCATGTCCACCACGTCCACGCCCTGCGCCCCGAACCAGGCATCCGGGCCGGTCACAAAGCTGTCGCCGGTGGCGCAGACCACGCCGGGCCAACCCGACTCCAGCGCGTGCGGGCCATCGTGAAAAGGCGTGCTGCCGCGCGGTGCCAGCGGCTCGGCCAGCATGTCGCGCTGCAGCACCCGCGCCACTTCCAACAAGCCATGTGGGCCGGGCCGCACACGCCCGACGGAACCGAAATTCAGCACCAGACGGGGCCGGTGCAGATGGATCAGGTCGGCCACGGCGATTGCCGCCTGCACCTTGCCCACGCCGGTGTAGGCAAAGGGCACGCCCAAGGTGGCTGCAGACTGCAATTCCTGCGGCAGCGCCACAGCGAGTGCCACCGCACAACGGGGTGGTTCAGGCTTCTCAGACATTGGCAGCAGCTCCTTGTGTAAGCCCGGCCACGGCGGTACCGTGCGGACCGGGTTCAAACGACAGTGCGCGGGCTGCTTGCTGCAAACAGGCACGCACCGCGGCCACATCGGGATCGTTTGGGCGATCCAGGCGGCGGGTGAAGTGACAGCTCAGCACCGCCAGCGCCGCGTTGTCGGACCCCAGAATAGGACACGCCATATCCACCACACCAAAAGACTGGGCGCTGGCGCGCTCCACATAGGCCTGGGCGCGGATGCTGGCCAGCATGGCGTCCAGGTTCGCGCGTGTGGTGGGAACTTCCCCGCACAGCGCTGTCTGTTCGGCCAACATACGCTGGCGCGTGTCCGGGTCCGCGAAGGCGAGCAGCACGTGGCCGGATGCGGTGTCCAGCAACCCCACGCGCGCACCGCGCCGCACAGAAAAATGCCAGCCCCCCGGGCTGTCAGCCTGGGCTGCGATCAGTACATGGCCCCGGTCATACACGCCGAGGTAGCAGGACTGCTCGGCGCGGCGGGCAAAGTCCTCCATCACCGGCAAGGCCTGGTTCAGCAGGCGGTTCAGCGGCGGGTGCGCATGGGCCATGGCAAACAGCTTGAGGCTGAGTGCGTAACGGTCACCGCCCACGCTGCGGGTAACGTACTGGCGCGCCACCAAGCGCTCCAGCATCCGGTAAATCTCATTGGGGCTGCGCGCCATGTTCTGGACGATTTGGGCCCGCGTCAGCCCCTGGGGCTGGGTGGACAGCAGTTCCAGAATGTCCAGACCTTTGTCGAGCGCGGGCGCGCGGTAGCGCTGCGGCGCATCGGCACTTGGCGCGGCGGACGGGGCCGGGGCCGCTTTGGGCGGGCGACCTCGGGGCTTGTGGGGACTTTCGGGAGACATGTTCGGATGGGCTTAGAATCGACTAAATAAACTAAACTGAATTAGGGAAAGCACTATGCAGGAATTTCAAAATCCTGATTATGATTCCCATTCAATGGTGAATTGATTATTCATATTTGAATATATAACGAGGCAGACACGATGGCGCAAGGACGTTTGCAAGGCAAGACCGTGCTGATTACAGCCGCTGCCCAGGGCATTGGCCGCGCCAGCGCCCTGGCCTGCGCCGCCGAGGGCGCGCAGGTGATTGCCACGGACATCAACGCCGCGCTGCTGCAATCACTGGCCCAGGCCCATACCGCCATCCACACCGAAATGCTCGACGTGCGCGACGGCGCAGCCGTTTCGGCCTTGGCTGCACGCCTGGGGCCCATTGATGCGCTGTTCAACTGCGCCGGCATGGTGGCCAATGGCAACCTGCTCGCGTGCAGCGAGGACGACTGGGACACCAGTTTCGACCTCAATGTCAAAAGCATGTTCCGCATGACCCGCGCTTTTTTGCCGGGCATGCTGCGCCACGCCAAGGACACGGGGTGCAGCGTGTCCATCATCAATATGGCGTCCATGGCGTCCAGCATCAAGGGCTTTGTGAACCGCTGCGCCTATGGCACGACCAAAGCCGCTGTGATCGGCCTGACCAAGTCGCTGGCGGCGGATTTTGTGCAACAGGGCTTACGCGCCAATGCCTTGTGCCCCGGCACTGTGGACACGCCCTCACTGCGCGGACGCATCGCTGCCTCCGCCGACCCGGTGCAGGCTGAAAAAGACTTCATCGCCCGCCAGCCCATGGGCCGCCTGGCGACCGTGGACGACATCACCCCCATGGTCGTGTTTTTGGCCAGCGACGAATCACGCTTTGTCACCGGCCAAAACCTGCTGGTTGACGGCGGCGTAACGATCTAAGTTGGGACAACGCGCATGACGTCTCTGATTGCAGTCCGCCAGCTGTGCAAATCCTTCCCCGGCGTGCGCGCCCTGCACGAGGCCCAATTTGACCTGCAAGCCGGTGAGGTCCACGCGTTGATGGGGGAAAACGGCGCGGGCAAGTCCACGCTCATGAAAATCCTGGCGGGGGTCTACCGTAAGGACAGTGGCCACATCCTGCTGGACGGCCAGCCGGTCGACATCCAAAGCCCGGCCCACGCCCAGTCGCTGGCCATTGGCATCGTGCACCAGGAGTTGCATCTGATGAGCCACCTGACCGCCGCGCAAAACATTTTTCTGGGCCGCGAGCCGCGCAAACTGGGCGGGCTGCTATTGGACGAGGCACAGCTGAATGCCGATACCGAGGCACTGTTCAAGCGCCTCAAACTGGCACTGGCACCGACCAGTCGCATCGGCGAATTGACAGTTGCACGCCAGCAGATGGTGGAAATTGCCAAAGCCCTGTCGCACCAAAGTCGCGTGCTGATCATGGACGAGCCCACGGCAGCCCTGAACAACGCCGAGATCGAGGAGCTGTTCCGCATCATCCGCGAACTCAAGAGCCAGGGCGTGGGAATCGTTTACATCTCGCACAAGATGGACGAGATCCAGCGCATCGCCGACCGCATCACCGTGCTGCGCGACGGCTGCTACATCGACACCGTGCCCGCCAGCACGCCGATGCCGCAGGTGATTGCCATGATGGTCGGGCGCACCCTGGAGCAGGCAGACAAACAGATACCGGACACTTCGGCGCAGCCGGTGGTGCTGGAGGTCAAAGGCCTGCAGCGCGGGCGGGTGATACGCGACGTGAGTTTTTCCCTGCGCCGTGGCGAAATCCTGGGTTTTGCCGGCCTGATGGGTGCGGGCCGCACCGAGGTGGCGCGCGCCATATTCGGCGCTGATCCGCTCGAAGCCGGTGAAGTCCACGTACACGGCAAGCGCATCCGCCTGAGCGCCCCGCGCGATGCGGTACAGGCCGGCATTGGCTATCTGTCGGAAGACCGCAAGCATTTCGGCCTGGCCACCGGCATGGACGTGCAGGCCAATATCACCCTGCCCAGCCTGAGCCGCTTTTTGCGCATGCATATGTTTTTGGAGAAAGCGGGCATCACCCGCGTCTCGCAAAAAATGGTGGAAACCTTGCGCATCAAAACGCCATCGCTGACCCAGACCGCGCGTCTGCTGTCGGGCGGCAACCAGCAAAAAGTGGTGGTCGCCAAGTGGCTGGTACGCGACTGCGACATCCTGATTTTTGACGAGCCCACGCGCGGCATCGACGTGGGCGCGAAGAGCGAAATCTACAAACTTCTCAACGAACTGGCAGCCCAGGGCAAGGCCATCATCGTCATTTCCTCCGAACTGCCCGAGGTGCTCTTACTCAGCCACCGGGTGCTGGTGATGTGCGAAGGCCGCATCACGGGCGAGGTGGCCGGCGACCGCGCCACCCAGGAAGGCTTGATGCAACTGGCTACCCAACGCGACACCGTGACCGCATGACCACCCCAACCACCCCCCCTGCCCCGGCAGCCGCCGCTCCCGCCACTGCTTCCGACAGCCAGGCCAAGCAAAAGCTGCTGGCCTTTGCCAGCCTGATCGGGCTGATTGTGATTTTCAGCGTGCTCAAGCCCGATGCGTTTTTCACCACCGACAACATCATCGGCATCCTGCAGTCCACCACGGTGATCGGCGTGCTGGCAATTGCCAGCACCTTCATCATCATCACCTCGGGCATTGATTTGTCGGTGGGCGTGTTGATGACTTTTTGTGCGGTGCTGGCCGGTGTGTTGATGGTCAATCTGGGGCTGCCCATGTGGGTCGGCGTGCCCGGTGCTGTCATCGTCGGCGCGCTCTGCGGCACGGTGTCGGGGCTGGCGATTACCAAGCTGCGCGTTCCCCCCTTCATCGCCACACTGGGCATGATGATGTTGCTCAAAGGAGCCTCGCTCATCATCACCAAAACCCGTCCGATTTATTTCAACGACGTGGAAGGTTTTGACGCCATATCGCTGGGTTCGGCGCTGAGCGACCTGATCCCCGGACTGCCCATACCCAACGGCGTGCTGATCATGTTCATCGTAGCCGTGCTGTGCGCCGTGGTACTGAACAAAACCGCGCTGGGACGCTACACCTTTGCGCTGGGCAGCAACGAAGAAGCGGTGCGCTTGTCTGGTGTCAATGTGGACCGCTGGAAGGTCATCATTTATGCCTTCAGCGGGGGCATTTGCGGCATCGCCGGTTTGCTGATCGCCTCGCGTCTGAACTCGGCGCAACCGGCGCTGGGCCAGGGCTACGAGCTGGATGCGATTGCGGCAGTGGTAATTGGCGGCACCTCGCTCAGCGGCGGTGTGGGCACGATTCTGGGCACCATCATCGGCGCCTTCATCATGAGCGTCTTGATCAATGGCCTGCGCATCATGTCGGTCGCGCAGGAATGGCAAATGGTGCTGACCGGCGTGATCATCATTCTGGCTGTGTATACCGATAACCTGCGGCGCAAGAAGCAGTAAATTGAAAACCCTTGCGATTTTTCCACCTGTTCCACCCGCCTAAAGGAGACGCACCGACACCTTGTGCTTTTGGTTCCCGTGATTTTTTTGATTCCCTTTCCCCGTCACTTTGACATTTATTACTTGGAGATACCCATGAACGCAAAAAGAAAACTGCTGGCCCTGACTGCCGGCTTGGTACTGGCCGGTATGAGCACCATCAGCATGGCCGCTGATGAAATCTACATCCCCCTGATTTCCAAGGGTTTCCAGCACCAGTTCTGGCTGGCTGTGAAATCCGGCGCTGACCAGGCTGCCAAAGAATTCAACGTCAAAGTGACCTTTGAAGGCCCCGAGACCGAGCAAATGGTGGACAAGCAGATCGACATGCTGACCGCTGCCCTGGCCAAAAACCCCAAGGCCATCGGCTTCGCCGCACTGGACAGCAAAGCGGCTTTGCCGCTGCTGAAAAAAGCCCAGGCTGCCAAGATCCCCGTGATCGCGTTTGACTCCGGCGTGGACAGCGACATCGTCCTGACCACCGCGCAAACCAACAGCAAGGCTGCCGCGTCGCTGGCTGCCGACATGATGGCCAAAATCATCGGTGGCGAAGGTGAAGTGGCTGTTATCGGACACGACCAGACCAGCACCACCGGCGTGGACCGCCGCGATGGTTTCGTGAACCAGATCAAAGCCAAGTACCCCAAGATCAAAATTGTGGACATCCAGTACGGCGGCGGCGACCACCTGAAGTCGGCTGAAATTGCCAAGACCCTGATGCAAGCGCATCCCAAGCTCAAAGGCATCTTCGGCACCAACGAAGGTTCTGCCATCGGCGCAGGCAAAGGCATGAAAGAAGCCAAGAAAACCGGCGTGACCATCATCGGTTTCGACTCCGGCAAAGCCCAGAAGGACATGATCAACGACGGCACCCTGGCTGGCGCGATCACCCAGAATCCCGTGGGCATCGGCTACCAGACCGTCAAAGCGGCTGTGATGGCACTCAAAGGCGAGAAATTGCCTAAAGTCATCGACACCGGCTTCTACTACTACGACAAGAGCAACATGAGCGACCCCAAAATCGCCGCTGTTCTCTACGATTGATCTAAGCTAGTGGCCAGCCCGCGCCAACCGGTGCGGGCTGGCTTTTTTGTTTTTGTGAGGATGAGGCTGTGAAATTACTTCGCTACGGATTGCCCGGTCAAGAAAAACCCGGTCTGTTGGACGCCCAGGGCCGCGTGCGCGACCTGTCCGGTCATATTGCAGATGTGGGCGGCACCGCCCTGCTGCCCCAGCAATTGCAGGTGCTGCGTGCACTGCATCCGGAGAGTCTCCCCTTGGTTGCGGGCATACCGCAACAGGATCTGCGTCTGGGCCCCTGTGTGGCCGGCGTGGGCAAATTTATCTGTATCGGACTGAATTACTCCGACCACGCAGCGGAAAGCGGCATGCAGGTGCCGCCCGAACCCGTGGTTTTTAACAAATGGACCAGCGCCATGTGCGGGCCCGACGACGCGGTGGAGATCCCGCGTGGATCGCTCAAAACCGACTGGGAAGTCGAACTCGGCGTGGTCATAGGCCAGGGCGGACGCTATATCAGCGAGGCCGATGCGCTCTCGCACGTGGCCGGCTACTGCGTCATCAACGACGTATCCGAGCGCGAATACCAACTCGAGCGCAGCGGCACCTGGGACAAGGGCAAGGGCTGCGACACCTTCGGCCCCATAGGCCCCTGGCTGGTCACCGCCGATGAAATCCCCGACCCGCAAGCCCTGAGCATGTGGCTGGACGTGGATGGCAAGCGTTTTCAAAACGGCAGTACCTCCACCATGGTCTATGGGGTAGCCCATTTGGTGAGCTACCTCAGCCGCTTCATGAGTTTGCAAAGCGGCGACGTGATTTCCACCGGCACGCCGCCCGGCGTGGGCATGGGCCAGAAGCCGCCGGTGTATTTGCGCGCCGGACAAACCATGCGCCTGGGCATTCAAGGCCTGGGCGTGCAAACCCAAACCACGGTACAAGCCTGACCATGACCACCATCCGCTCCATGCGCGTCGTGGACGTGCGCTTCCCGACTTCGCAGCACCTGGATGGCTCGGACGCCATGAACCCGGACCCCGACTATTCCGCCGCCTACGTGATTCTGGAAACCGACAAGCCGGGTGTAGAGGGCCACGGCCTGACCTTCACCATCGGACGCGGTAACGAGATTTGCTGCGCCGCCATCGAGGCCATGCGCCATTTGGTAGTGGGTCTGGACATGGCCTGGGTGGCCGGGGACATGGGGCGCTTTTGGCGCTACATCACCTCGGACAGCCAGTTGCGCTGGATCGGCCCGGACAAGGGTGCCATCCACCTGGCCACCGGCGCGGTCGTCAACGCGGTATGGGACTTGTGGGCCAAGATGGAAGGCGTACCGGTGTGGAAGCTGGTGGCGCGCATGAGCCCGCAAGAGATCGTCAAGCTGATCGACTTCCGCTACATCACCGACTGCATCACGCCGGATGAAGCCCTGGCGCTGCTGCAGGCGCAGGACGCAGGCAAGCAAGCGCGTCTGGCTACGCTGGAACGCGAGGGCTACCCCTGCTACACCACCTCAGCAGGCTGGTTGGGCTATGACGACGCGAAGCTGCGCCGCCTGTGCCAGGAAGCCATAGACGCAGGCTTTAAGCACGTGAAGATGAAAGTCGGGCGCGACCTGGAAGACGACATCCGCCGCCTGACCATCGCGCGTGAGGTGCTGGGACCGGACCGCCACCTGATGATCGATGCCAACCAGGTCTGGGAGGTGAACCAGGCCGTGGACTGGGTGCGCAAGCTGGCCTTTGTCAAACCCTGGTTCATCGAAGAGCCCACCAGCCCGGACGACATCGAGGGCCACCGCGTCATCCGCGAGGGCGTGCACCCGGTCAAAGTCGCCACCGGCGAGATGTGCCAGAACCGCATCATCTTCAAGCAGCTCATCATGCGCGGGGCCATCGACGTGGTACAGGTCGACGCCTGCCGACTGGGCGGTTTGAACGAGCTGCTGGCGGTGCTGCTGATGTCCGCCAAGTACCAGCTGCCGGTCTGCCCGCACGCCGGAGGCGTGGGCTTGTGCGAATACGTGCAGCACGCGTCCATGATTGATTACCTGTGCATCGCCGGTACCCGCGAGGGCCGCGTGATCGAATACGTGGACCATTTGCACGAACATTTTGTAGACCCCTGCGTGATCCGCAACGCGGCCTACATGCCGCCCCAGGCACCGGGTTTTTCCATTGAGATGAAAGCTGCGTCGCTGGCGCAGTACCAGTTCAAGCCCCGATGAAAATCGATACGCACCAGCACTACTGGCGCTACCAGCGGCAGGACTTCGGCTGGATCAGCGATCGCATGCCGGTGCTGCAGCGCGACTACGCGCCCACCGACTGCCTGGAGCCCATGCATGCGGCAGGCATCACGGCCAGCATTGCGGTGCAAGCCCGCAGCATGGAGCAGGAAACGGACTTTTTGCTCGCACTGGCCGCCGATACGCCCAGCGTGCTGGGGGTTGTGGGCTGGACCGATTTGCGCGCAGCGCAGCTGGAAGACCGTCTGGAACGTTGGACGCAGCACCCGGCGTTGCGCGGCTTTCGCCACATCGTGCAAGACGAAGCCGATGTACCCGGACTGTTGAACGACGCCGCGTTTCAGCGCGGTGTGGCGCAATTACAGCGCAGGGCATTGAGCTACGACGTGCTGCTCTTTGGCCACCAGCTGCCCGACGCACAGACTTTTTGTGCCCGCCATGACAGCCACTGGCTGGTACTGGACCATGTGGGCAAACCCGCCCTGCGCGACTGGGCGCAATCGGACGTGGCCAACGCGTGGCGCAAGCAGCTGCGCGCGCTCGCGCAGCTTCCACATCTCATGTGCAAGCTCTCCGGCCTGGTCACCGAAACCGCATGGAGTTCGGCCGGCGCACTGACTGCCAAAGACCGCGCGGCCATCGGTCAATGTTGTGACGAGGCGCTGGAAGCATTCGGCCCGCAGCGCCTGATGTTCGGCTCGGACTGGCCGGTCTGCCAGCTTGCGGCGCCCTACGCGCAGGTGGCAGACAGCGCCCTGCAATGGGCTGGGTCGCGCCTCTCACCCTCCGAACAGGAGGCGTTCTGGAGTGGCAACGCAGCCCGCGCCTACGGTCTCACCCTCCCCACCAAGCCCTGACACACCGCGCACCATGGATTTGCAACTCCGCAACAAAGTCATCCTCGTCACCGGCGGAGCCAGCGGCATCGGCGCGGCCATCTCGCTGGCGCTGGCGGCCGAAGGCGCAATTCCCGTCATCCTGGGCAAAAGCCCCATGGGCGAAGAATTTGCCCAGGCCTTGCACGCCAGCCAACCGCGCGCCCTGTTCCACCAGATCGAGCTGTCCGATGACGCCGCCTGCCGCGACGCAGTCGCCGACACCGCGGCGCGCCTGGGCGGCATCGATGGCTTGGTCAACAACGCCGGCATCAACGACAACATCGGCCTGGACGCCGGACGCGCAGCCTTTATGGGCTCGCTGGAACGCAACCTGATCCACTACTACGTGATGGCGCATTACTGCGTGCCCCACCTCAAAGCCAGCAAAGGTGCCATCGTCAACATCTCGTCCAAAACCGCGCTCACCGGCCAGGGCAATACCAGCGGCTACTGCGCCGCCAAGGGCGCACAACTCGCGCTGACCCGCGAGTGGGCCGCTGCCCTGCGCGACGACGGCGTGCGCGTCAACGCCGTGATTCCCGCCGAAGTGATGACGCCGCTGTACGCGCGCTGGATCAACAGCTTTGACAAGCCCGAGGCCAAACTGGCCGCCATCACCGCCAAAATCCCCCTGGGCCAGCGCATGACAACGGCCGAGGAAATCGCCGCCATGGTGGTGTTTTTGCTGTCCACGCAGTCCAGCCACACCACCGGGCAATGGGTTTTTGTGGACGGCGGCTACACGCATCTGGACCGCGCTTTATCCTGAAATCGGCCCGCCTGGCGGCGCCACCGAGAGTTGGATGCGCGGCATCCGACAATAGAGGCATATGAAACGCTGCTTACGCTGGATATTTCCCTTGCTGTGCGCCTGCTACGGCGCGGCCTTCGCCCTGCCGCCCTGCCCGGCCGCAGGCTATTACCACCTGTGCACGGGCAAAGAGTCCTGGCCCAACGGCAACCGCTATGTGGGGGACTACAAAAGTAATAAAAAGTCCGGCCAGGGTGTCTACACGGCCGCCAACGGCGACAGCTACAGCGGCGAGTTCAAAGACGGTACCTACAACGGCATGGGCACCTATAGCTTTGCCAACGGCAGCATCTACAGCGGCGAATTCAAAGACGGCAAGCGCACCGGACAGGGGGTGTTCACCCGGGCGGACGGCAGCACGATCGTGGGAGAGTGGCTGGGCGATCTGGCCCAGGGCCGCGTGATGGAATTCGCCGGGGACGCCACATTGCTGCGCAGCGGCCTGTACGACAAAGGCCGTCTGGTCAGCCCCCAGGCACTGACGCTGAGCATGTTCCCGCGTTTGGCCGAGAACCCGGTTGTCCAAGCCATCCTGGGCGCGCAAGCCGCACGCCAGGCCGCTGAGGCAGCCCGGGTGGCTGCGGCAGAGGCCGAGAAGCTGGCGCAACAACGCGCCCTGGCCGAAGCCCAGCAGCAGGCCGAGGCCACGCGCCTGGCCGCTGAAGCCGCCGAACAGCGCGCAGCTGAAGAGGCCCGTCTGGCCCAGGAGCGGCACGCTGAGGAAGTCCGGCAGGCACAGGCGGCAGCGGAATTGCGGGCCGTCGAGCAGGCGCGGGCCGAAGCAGAAGCCCAGGCGCAGCAGCAGGCCGAAGAAGCCCGCCAGGCCCAAGCCGCCGCGGACCTGATTGCGGCGCAACAGGCGCAGGCAGAGGCCCAACAGCAGGCTGCCGATGCGCAGTTGGCTGCGCAAACCCCAGAGAAGCAAACGGCAGAAAAGCCAATCGCCGAGCGCAGCCAGACCGAAGCGCAGCCAGTCCCGCCGCGCCAGGTCACTCCCCGCAGCAGCGGCGCATCAACCGCCACGCTCCCCATCAAAGACTGCGCCGAATGCCCCGACATGGTGTTGCTGCCAAGCGGTAGCCTGCAGATGAGGCTGGACAAAGCCGCCGACCCCAAAACCGGCCTTGCCGTCGAGGTGCGCAGCTTCGCCATTGGTAAAACCGAGGTGACGCAGCGGCAGTGGAAGGCCATCATGGGCGATAACCCCAGCCGCTTTGTGGCCTGCGGCCCGGACTGCCCGGTCGACAACGTGAGCTGGAAAGACGTGGCCCAGTTCATTCGCAAACTCAACCAGAAAACCGGCCAGAACTACCGGCTTCCGTCCGAGTCCGAATGGGAATATGCCGCGCGGGGTGGCAGCACCGAAGGGCTGCTTGCCGAGCCCTCCCCGGCACTTGAAGACCACGCCTGGTACATCGCCAACAGCCAGAAAACATCCCATCCGGTGGCGGGCAAAAAAGCCAACGCATTCGGTTTGCATGACCTGTACGGCAACGTCTGGGAATGGGTGGAAGACTGCTACCACGAGAGCTACGCCGGTATGCCATCCGATGGCAGCGCCTGGACCACGGGCTGCGCCAATCCGCTACGGGTTCTGCGCGGCGGCTCCTGGAGCGACGAAGCGGGCAGCCTGCGCAACCGGGGCCGCTACGCACCCGAGGTGCGCAACCTCATCACCGGATTCCGCTTGGCACGAAGCCCCAGCCCGCCCTGAGACGGGCCGGCGCAGGCTGCCGCAAACCCCGTAACCCTGTCCCACCGTCCCCGCACTTTTTGCATCGCTCTTGTATGACGTCTTCCACCAATCCCCTGCTCACCTCCAGCCACCTGCCCGCCTTTGACCGCATTGCCCCCGAACATGTGGAACCGGCGCTGGACGCTTTGCTGGCCGATGCCGAGCAGGCGCTGGGCACCGTGACGGCCACAGACTTTCCCGCCGACTGGACGGCCATCAGCCGGGTTTTGGACGTGGCCACTGAACGCCTGGGCTGTGCCTGGGGCGCGGTGGGGCACCTGAATGCGGTGGCCGATACACCGAGCTTGCGCGCCGCCTACAACGCGGCCCTACCGCGCGTCACGGCGTTTTGGACCCGGCTGGGTGCCGATGAACGCTTGTACGCCCAGTACAAGGCGATTGACCCGGCCACGCTGAACACCGAGCAGCAGCGGGCACGCACGCTGGCGCTGCGCAACTTTGTGCTCTCAGGCGCAGAACTCCGGGGTGCGGCCAAAGAACGCTTTGCCGCCATCCAGGAACGGCAGGCCGAGCTGAGCCAGAAGTTCAGCGAAAACGTGCTGGACGCCACCGACCAATGGTCCTTGCTGGTCAGCAGCGAAGAACTGGCAGGCGTTCCCCAAGATGTGCGCGATGCGACCCGCGCCGCCGCGCAAGCCGCGGGTGCTGAGGGCCACCAACTCAGCCTGAAAATGCCCTGTTACCTGCCGGTCATGCAGTACGCGCACAGCAGCGCACTGCGCCAGCAGCTCTACCGCGCCTATGTCACCCGGGCCTCGGATCTGGGTGCGCAGGCCGCACAAGACAACAGTGCCCTGGTGCGCGAAATTCTGGCCCTGCGCCAGGAAGAAGCCACTTTGCTGGGCTACCCCCACTTTGCCGCCGTCTCGCTGGCGGCCAAGATGGCCCAGTCCAGCGAAGAAGTCACCCACTTTTTGCGTGACTTGGCACACCGCGCCCGCCCCTTTGCCGAACAGGATGTGGCCGAAATGCGCGCCTTTGCCGCCGAGCACCTGAACCTGCCAGACCCGCAGGCCTGGGACTGGCCTTATGTGGGCGAAAAACTCAAGGAAGCGCGCTATGCCTTCAGCGAGCAAGAGGTCAAGCCCTACTTCACTGCGCCCAAGGTGTTGGCAGGTTTGTTCAAAATTGTGGAGACCTTGTTTGAGGTCAGCATCCGTCGCGACAGCGCACCGGTGTGGCACCCCGCGGTCGAGTTCTACCGGATTGAACGGGCAGGCAAACTGGTCGGCCAGTTTTACCTGGACCCGGGCGCCCGCTCAGGCAAACGCGGCGGCGCCTGGATGGACGACGTAAGGGCCCGCTGGCTGCGCCCCGACAACCAGCAGCTGCAAACCCCGGTGGCGCATTTGGTGTGCAACTTTGCAGAGGGTGTGGGCGGGCAAGCGCCTCTGCTCACCCACGACGATGTGATCACCCTGTTCCACGAATGCGGCCACGGCTTGCACCACTTGCTGACCCAAGTCAACGAGCGCGATGTGTCGGGCATCAGTGGTGTGGAATGGGATGCGGTGGAACTGCCCAGCCAGTTCATGGAAAACTTTTGCTGGGAGTGGAGCGTGCTGCGCCATATGACGGCGCATGTGGACACGGGTGAGCCCTTGCCACGGACCCTGTTCGACAAGATGCTGGCCGCCAAGAATTTCCAAAGTGGTTTGCAGACCGTACGTCAAATTGAGTTCGCCCTTTTTGACATGCGTTTGCACAGCGAACCCGCCGCGGGCATCGACTTTATGCGCGTACTCAGCGAAGTGCGCACCGAAGTGGCGGTCCTGCAGGCGCCCCCCTGGAACCGCACGGCGCACAGCTTCAGCCACATCTTTGCCGGGGGTTATGCCGCCGGGTACTACAGCTACAAATGGGCGGAGGTACTCAGCGCCGATGCCTATGCCGCTTTTGAAGAAAGCGCCCTGCCCGGCGGCGAAGCCAATCCCGAAACCGGCCGCCGCTACCGCGAGGCCATTTTGGAAAAAGGTGGCAGCCGCCCGGCCATGGAGTCGTTCAAAGCCTTCCGGGGACGCGAACCGCGGCTGGACGCCCTGCTGCGCCACCAGGGCATGGGAGCGGCTGGCTCTGCGGCATGAGCCTGGCGCAGCACCACCGGCACTGTTGACCCAAATCAAAGACAGCGCGACGCCGCCGGTTCACAGTGGGTGCCTCAAACCTATCAACATAGCGAAAGGCCCGCAATGAAACCCAATGTTGGAAACCTGGACCGCCTTGCACGCATTGTCCTCGGCATAGCCCTGATTTACCTGGCCGCCACCGACCCCACCATCAGCGCTTGGGCCTGGCTGGGTGTACCGCTGTTGCTCACTGGCTTGTTGCGCTTTTGCGCGCTGTACAGTGTGTTCCATTTCAGCACCTGCCCGACCGAGGAGAACGCAGCATGAGCACCCAGGAAATGCATATTGAAATCGAAAACCTCAAATGCGGGGGCTGCGAGAAAACCATTCTCAAAGGCTTGGGTACGCTGGAAGGCGTGACCGATGTGTCGGTTGACCAGGAATTCAAAATGGTCAGTCTGCATGCGGACCCTGCACTGCGCAGCAGCATCCTGGAGAAATTGCAGGACATGGGCTACCCCGAAAAAGGCAGCGTCGAGGGTTTGGAGGCCGGCGTCTCCAACATCAAAAGCTATGTGAGCTGCGCCATCGGAAAAATGTCCTGAACCATGTTCTGAAGCAGACCGCCCCCGCCACAGGGCGCGGGTGGCGTGCCCGGTGTGCCTGCTACCGCAATACAAATACCGGCACCTTGCAGTGGTTCAGTACTTCCTGGGTTTCGCTGCCGTGCAACAAGCGGTCAAAGCCCCGGCGTCCATGCGAGGCCATCACGATCAAATCGGCATCCAGCGCGTGCGCCGCTGTCACCAACGCATCGGCCACATCGTTCGCTGTCAGAACCTGGGTTTTGATCTGCACGCCCTTGGATGCCGCGCTGAGGATCGCCGCATCAAGCAACTTCTGCGCTTTGTCTACCCAGTAGGACTCCACGGTCTTCACGTCTTCCTTGCTCAAAGGGTATGCGCCCTCAAAATAGTCGTAACTATAGGCCTGCACCACCGACACGGCCGTAAGCTGCGCCTTGAACGCGGCAGCCAGCGCCAGCGCGGAATCCACCGCTTTCTGGGACAGGGGCGAGCCGTCGGTTGCGACCATGATTCTTTGGTACATACATCACCTCGTAATAAGTATTTCCGGAACTCCGGGAAGCCAATGTAGGCGGCCAGCGCGCCCTGGGGATTGACGTGCATCAAGCTTTGCCGATTCACGGACACCTGGTCATCTTTTGATGTATGTCAAGCCGGTAGTCGGCAGGCCGCGCCTACCATGCAAAGGCATTTCTGTTGCACGCCATCCGGACACATTCTCACCATGCACAACCCGCTTTACGGTCACGTTCTGCTGCGCACAGCAGACCATGTGTCCACGGACGAATTTGCCGGAATATGCGGACTCAGCGCGGCAGAGTTTCAGGAACTATTGGAATATGGCGTGCTACCCGCCGACACACTGGCAGACAAAAATATATGCTTTTCGCGGGAATATATAGAGCCCGTGCAAACTGCCTACCGCAAGGCCCGGGACTTTGATTTGGACCTCTGTGCCGTCGCCCTGTTTATGGAATACTTGATCGAAATCAAGCATTTGCGCAGCGAAGTGGCAGATCTGAAATTCCGCTTGGACGCCGCGTAGTGGCTGCCACGGTTAACTGAAAGCAGGTACGAGATGGAACGCAAAAACTGGTACGCCCGGGTTGCCAAAAAAACCGCACACATCTGCGGCAAATCATTTGTGTTCTCCGGCGCAGTCGGCATCATTCTGGTCTGGCTGTTCACCGGCCCCCTCTTCGGCTTCAGCGACACCTGGCAGCTAGTTATCAACACCGGCACCACCATCATCACCTTTCTGATGGTCTTCCTGATCCAGAACACCCAGAACCGCGATACCGAAGCCATACAGCTCAAACTCGATGAACTCATACGCGCCACCAACGGCGCGCACAACGCCCTGCTCGATTTGGAAGAACTGGAACAAGAAAACCTGGAAGCCTTTAAACGCAAATACCAGGGCCTGGCCGAAGCAGCCCGCACGCGCCTGCGCAGCGGACAACTCGATACGGATACGCCGGAGGTCTAAGGTGCGGGCGCCCAGCTAGCGCCCCGCTTCTACCAAGCGCACACCCCAGGGCTGTGCCGCGCTGGCATCCACGCTGACCAGCACGGCGCGCATGTCGTTGGCGCCGGGCACTTCGAGGCGGGTCAGGTTGGTGATGGGGGTCTTGTTGATACTGAAGGGCTGGTCAAAGCGGAACACATGGCTGTCGCCGTGGATAAGCAGCACGGGGATACGGGCGGCAGCAGCCAGGGGCAGCAGGGTCTCGGCGATGCTGGTGCGAAAGCCGGAATGCGCGGGGAAGTCCTCCCAGATGGACTTGGAGTCGAACACATCGGCCTGCATAGCGAACACCAAGGCCTTGGCACCGCTGCGCTGGGCCTGGGCGAATGCGTCCTGGATCCAGGCGACGTTGGCGCGGTCGCGCTCCATGAACTCGGCTACCGCGCGGGCGTCGCGCACTTCGAAGTTGTTGTTGCTGCCCACGATGTGCAGCGTGGCAAACAACACGCCCTGGTGCTGCCAGCGCAGGTTTTCAACATACTTGGCGTAGGCCGGGTTTTGGCTGGCCTGGTTTTGCACAGCCAGGGGCGCGTGCCCCAGCGATTGGCCTGC
>CANFHZ010000042.1 GCA_947446885.1 Comamonadaceae bacterium | reverse complement strand
TCTTGGCCAGCCAGCAAATCGCCGCGCTCAGCAGCGATCAGCTCAACGCGGCCACCTCCGACCAGCTGGTGGCGCTGAGCACCGCACAGGCCGCAGCGCTGAGCACTTTGCAAGTCGCAGCACTGAGCACCATCCAGCTGACGACGCTGCAGACCGAGGATCTGGCTGCTATCAGCACCAATGCCTTGGCGGCTTTGGGCACCTGGAGTGTGCGCAGCCTCACCACCGACCAGATCGTGGCCCTGAGCACAAACCAGGCACGGGGTATGAACAGCAGCAACGTCAGCGCCCTGACAACCGACCAGCTCCTGGCACTGCAAACCGAGGATCTGGCCAGCCTGAGCACCACCGCGCTCGCCGGACTCAGCACCAATATGGTCGCTGCGCTGACCACCGAGCAGCTGATGGGCATGGGCGCAACCCAGTTCCAATGGCTCAGCACGCGCCAGTGGGCGGGCATCACCACAACGCAAATTTCAGCCATAGAAACCCGGGATCTGGTAGCACTCAGCACCACGGCCATCCGGGCGCTGGTCACGGTGCAAACATCCAATTTGTCGACCGATCAGCTGCAGGCGCTCAGCACACGGCAGATTGCCGCATTGCAGACCAGTGCTATCCGCAATCTGGGGACCGATCAGCTGCTCGCCCTGAGCACCCGCCAATTCGCAGGCTTGGCGACCGACCAGGTTCGCGCGATGACCACACTGCAAGTGGCCGCATTGGAAACTGAGGACTTTGCCAGCCTCGCGGTCGCCTCGGTCCAGGCGCTCTCCAACCGGCAGCTCCAGTCCTTGACGACCGCGCAGATGGTGGCACTGAGCAAAGTCCAGGCGGGCACGCTGAGCAGCAGCCAGGTACTCTCTTTGAGCGAATCCCAAATCGTCGCCATGGAGACGCTTGACCTGGCGACACTGACCACAGCCGTCACGGCGAGCCTGTTGACCACCCAGATCGGCTATCTGACGACCGAACAGCTGCAGGCGCTGGACGCCAAACAAATGCTTACGCTGTCCACCAACAGCGTGGCCTACCTCAGCACCGCGCAAGTGGATGCCTTGAGCTCTGGGCAACTGAACGCCCTGAGCACGCGGCAAATCCAGTCGCTCCTCACGACCCAGCTTGTGAATATTCAAAGCAGCGCCATTGCGGCGCTCAGCACCACGGCCCTGCAAGCGCTGGGCGCCAGCGGCATTGCCAGCCTGCTGACCACCCAGGTGGTGGCGCTCACAGTCAACCAGGCCAAATATTTGTCGACCAGCAGCGTGCGGGCCATGCTGACAAACCAAATACTCGCACTGGAAACCAGCGACCTCGCAGCGCTGGCAAGCGCAGGGATTGCGTCCTGGGATGACAGCCAGTTGGCAATACTCAGCGAAGAACAAAGCAGTGCCTTGAGCGCAAGCCAAGTGGCGGCACTGCTCAGCGGCTCGGTTGCCGCCATGACGACGGTGCAGCTGACCGCACTCGCCAGCCAGTCCTTTGCCGCCCTCAGCACCAGGTCCATCAGCACGCTCACCACGGATCAGCTGGTAGCCATCAGCACCACGCAGATGACGGCCATCACAGCAACGCAACTCGCCGCGCTGTCCACGAACAATTTGCGCACGCTGACAACCATTCAGCTGGCGTCGCTGACCGGCACCCAGTTCACCCGATTGGGAACATCCAAAATTGCCAGCCTGTCCACGGTGCAAATCCAGGCACTGGAAACAGAAGACCTGGCCGCGCTGTCCACCACCGACATCCGCGTCCTGAGCACGGACCAATGGACCACGATCAGCAGCGTCCAGATTGCCGCTCTGAGCACCGTGCAGCTTGTCTCGCTGGCCACCGTCACGCTCGCCAGTCTGGTGACCGAGTTGATCGTGGGACTGAGCAGCACACAGGTCGGTGCTCTGACAAGTACCCAGGTGCTGGCCCTGACCACCGCCGAAGTTGCCGCGATGGAGACCGAGGACTTTGCCAGCCTGGGCACTGCTGCTTTGCAGGCGCTGAACACGGCGCAGTGGTCTGCCGTCGGCACCGACCAAGTGGTCGCCCTCACCACCACGCAGATTGCTGGGGTCAGCACCAGCGGACTGCGCAGCTGGAGCACAGCCCAGATGGCGGCTTTGGAGCTGGCTGATCTGTCCCGTTTGACGACCGCCCAGGTGCTGCAACTGAGCACCACCAATATGGCAGGTCTGACGGTGGAGCAGGCAGCTGGCTTCTCGACGACCCAGCTGGCTGTCCTCACCACCACCAACCTGGCCCTGCTGGGCACGGACCAGACGGCGGCGCTGAGCACAGATCAGATCGTGAGTCTGGGAAGTTCCAGCGTGGGTGCGTTGACGACCTTGCAGGTGGCGGCGCTCGACTGGGACGATGTGGCCGCCCTGCGCACCATGCAGTTGTTCTGGTTGCGCACCAGCCAAGCCGCGGCGTTGTCGGTAGACCAGATGTCGGCGCTGTCCAGCACACAGCTCAACGCTTTGAGCACACGCAGCCTCGTGGCCTTGACCACGGAACAAATTGCTGCGCTGTCAGCAGACCAGGTCGCCGCACTTGACACCAGCCGCATCTATGCGCTGGCTACCGCGCAAATTGCCGCGATCGAAGTCGCGGATATGGACGCCTTGACCACCGCCCAGATGGCTTCGCTGCGCACGAGCCAGACCGCAGCACTGTCCACAGACCAGATGCCGGAACTGAGCACCGCGCAGCTGAATGCCCTGAGTACGCGCAGCTTCTTGGCTTTGAGCACGGCGCAGATTGCCGCGCTGTCAGCGGACCAGGTCGCCGCACTCGACACAAGCCGTCTCTACGCGCTGGGTACAGAGCAAATTGCCGCGATCGAATCCGACGATGTGGCGGCCTTGACCACTATCCAGATAGCCGCGCTGCGCACCACGCAACTCCATGCATTGCAGTCAAGCCAGGTCAGCGCACTCAGCAGCCTGCAAATCGGCGCGCTCAGTACCTCCAAATTGGCAGGCTTGCTCACCACCCAGATTCTGGCCATGGGAAGCGAACAGATCGCAAACCTGTCTACCCTGGGACTGCGGGCGCTGTCTACGCTTGCGGTCACCGCATTGGAGAGTGAGGACATCGCGGCGCTGAGCACCGACCAGGTCGTGGCGCTGCGATCCGTGCAGTGGAATGCGATGAGCACGGTTCAAATTGCAGGATTGAGCAGCGCCGGGCTGTTTGCCCTGGGTACCGCCACCCTCCGTGCGCTGGGAACGACCCAGATCGCAGGCTTGACCAGTGACGGCGTCACCGGACTCAGCACCGCGGGGCTGTGGGCTCTGGGCACCCGCCAGATCGCAGCCTTGTCGAGCGACGCGGTTGCCAGCCTGGCAACCAGCAGCCTTCGGGCTTTGGGCACCCGCCAGTTACTGGCCATGCTTACGGAACAAATTGTGGGTCTCACGACGAACCAGGCCGCCAGCCTGAGCACCACCCAGGTGATGGCGCTGGGAAGTGACCAGATTGCCGCGCTGGAGACTGACGATTTGGTCGTACTCAGCACCAGTGCCATACAACTTCTTTCCACCGTTCAAACTGCCGCGCTGAGCGACACGCAATGGAACGCATTGACAACCGACCAGGTTGCGGCGCTAACTGATGCGCAGCAAGCGGTCATGGAACTGTCCACCCCCATCATGTTCGATCTGAATGGAGACGGCGTGCAAACGCTGGCCCAATCTGCCGGGGTGCAGTTCGACCTGTTGGCAGATGGCACGGCGGTGCAATCCGGTTGGGTCAGCCCGCAGGATGGACTGCTGGCTTTGGACCGTAACCACGACGGACGGATCAATGACGGATCTGAGCTGTTCGGCTCGTCCACGCAACTGGCAAGCGGCAGCCGCGCCACAGACGGCTACGAGGCGCTGCGTGAACTCGACAGCAACGGTGACGGCATCATCAGCAGTGCCGACGCTGCATTTGCAGACCTGCGGGTGTGGGTCGACGCAAACAGCAATGCCCTGAGCGAAACCGGTGAGCTGCGCTCCCTCGCTTCGCTGCATATCGCCGACATCCAACTCAGCACCACGTCTGCGGCGCAAACCAACGCGGGCAACATCATCGGTTTGACTTCCAGTTTCACCACCACGGACGGTCAAAGCCACGCCGCCGCTGATGTATGGCTGGCCTACGGGCAAGCGCCACCAGCGGTGCCAGGTGTGACACTGTTGGAGACACGCGTGAACCTGATGGCCCAGGAAATCCACGCTTTCCAGGAGGTCGGTGCGGTCCCGACAGCGTCCCTGCCCGGCGTGGGTACGGCGGCGGCACACGCGCATGGGGGCATGCTGAACCCTGCCATCCTGGCCGATGCGATCGGTCAATTCAAGTCTGCCACCGCGCTGCTGGCACCGGGCGAAATCCCAGCGCAAAGCCCAGCGCAAAGCAGCGTGACCACCCTGCTGGTCAGCGACCCGACACGTGACAAGTGGCCCGGCACACAAGCCGTGCTGGATCCTTCAAAGCCAAGCTGAACATTGACGCGGCGCTTGGCCGGTGGCCAGAGCCGGGCGCGGCTGCCTGCCCGCACCCGCGTGCGGCGGGGGCACTGCGTACACTGCGCCCATGCCCGCACACCTCGCAAACCCCGTGGCCCGCCTGCTCGATCTGCTGACCAGGTCCCCGGTGAGCGGACGCTGGCTGATCGGCCTTTCGGGGCTGCCTGGTTCAGGCAAAAGCACAGCGGCAGCGCAGTGGGCGCAGGAGGTGAACCTGCAGTCGGGCACCGATGTGGCGGCTGCCTTGGGCATGGATGGCTTTCACCTGCCCAAAGCGGCGCTGGCCCTGTTTCCTGAGCCAACAGCAGCGCTCGCGCGGCGCGGTGCGCCCTGGACTTTTGATCCACACGGCCTGCGCAAGCACTTGGTGGCCCTGCGCGCGGGCCAGCCGCTCTCCTGGCCGGGGTTTGAACACGCAGTGGGTGATCCGGTTGCAGACGCGCTGCACGTCGGCGCGCAAACGCGTCTGGTGTTGGTGGAAGGGCTGTACCTGCTGCACACCGCGCACGGCTGGGAGCTGGCAGATTGTTTTGATGAGCACTGGTTTCTCGACGTGTCCATGGATGTCGCCATGACCCGCCTCGCAGCACGGCACATGAGCGCCAACGGCCAGACCCGCGCCCAGGCGCAGGCACGACTGGACAGCAACGACCGCCTGAACGCCGCCATCGCATGGCGCGTGCGCAATCAGGCGGATTGGCTGGTCGCCAACCCAACGGCTGTACTCCCCGCATGAACCCGCCGCAGCCACCCACAAGCCTGGTCCTGGCCAATCTGTTGTGCATGCTTTCCATGCTGGTCTGGTCCATGGGTTTACCGGCCGCAGATGTGCTGATCGGACTGGTACCGCCCCTGCCGCTGACGGCCGCCCGCATGGTTTTAGCCTGCGCCTGCCTGCTGCCCGTCTGGTGGCTGCGCGAGGGCGCGGCCGTACTGCGCACCGCCGCATGGAAACAAGGCATTGCGATTGGCGGCGGCACGCTGGGTCTGGGCGCATTTTTGATGGTGGCCGGTCAGGGCCTGACGGACGCGGTGACGGTGGCCATCATCTCGGCGTCCATGCCGGTGGTCGGTATTGGCATCGAGGTTCTGCTCGATGGCCGACGGGTGACACCGGGGCTGCTGATTGGCCTGGTGCTCAGTCTGGCCGGCGGCGTTCTGGCCCTGGACGGACGCGGTGGCAGCCAAGGGCTGGGCTGGGGCGCCCTGCTCTGTTTTGCCTCGGTGCTGGTGTACACGCTGGGCTCGCGCATGTCGGTTACCTCGTTCCCCGGCCTTACGCCCTTGGGGCGCACCACCATCACGCTCTGCGGCGCAGCCCTGGTGACAACTGTAGCGGCACTGGTTCACGCCGGACTGGGCGGTGCGCAGACCCAGTGGGAGCAAATTGGCTGGCCCCAGCTCAGCGCTCTCGCGGTATTTGCGATTGGCGGTATGGCCTTAAGCCAGCTGTTGTGGATCAGTGCGGTCGGGCAACTTGGGATCGCATTGTCTTCCCTGCATATCAACGCCACGCCGTTTTATGTGATGTTGATGCTGTTTGCCCTGGGCGGCCATTGGAGCTGGTCCCAGGCCTTTGCGGCAGTCATCGTGGGCTTGGGCGTGTTGATCGCGCAGGAGGTGATCCCGCTGCACCGCAAAACTGATGGGGCCTGAGGGCGGGCCGCCGCCATGCGCAGGAGCCTTGTTTGCCATAATGCCCGCCAGCACCTGAAGCGGCCCACTCTGTGTACCTATGAAACTTTGGCACCCGTCTCTTGCCCTGGCACTGGCCTGCCTGGTCGTGGGTTGTGCCAGCCACTCATCCAAAATGATTGGCAAGCTGCAAGACAAGAACCCCAAATTTTCCACAGCCGCCTGCCAGAAAGCCCGGCAAAACGCCGGCGTGCACGACGATGTCCAGAACGCCAAGATGTGGGTTGGCCCGTCGGTGCTGCTTCTGGCCGGGCCCTTGGCCATTGTTCCGGTGTTTCTCTCCGGCGTGGGGCTGAACACTGCGGATCAGTTGCAAGCCAATGACATCGCCAAAAACTGCGGTGGCACCGCCCTGCCGCAAGAGGCGGTCGCAAAAAGCGTGGCAGTAGACAGCGCGCTGTCACTGGGACTCGGGACCGTCGTACCCATGCCCAGTTTGCAAACAAACGCGCCCTGAACCATGGGCTGCGACCCCATTCGCGTATCGCGTATGTTGGCACTCGGAGTGGCCCCATGCTGAGCCTGCGCTGGGGCAAACTGGTCGGCGCGGTACTGTCTGCTATGTGTTGCGCTGCCGGTGCGCAGATCGCCGTGAACAACACCAGACTGGTGTTTCTGGCTGGCTCCAAGCAGGTGGAGTTTGTCATTACCAACGAATCCAAACAGCTGCAAACGCTGAGGGCTTGGGTGGACACCGGCGACGGCGACATTGCCCCCGATGACACGCCAGCACCTTTTTTCGTGATGCCGCCCGTGAGCAAAATCCAAGCTGGCGGCAAGCAGACGCTGCGCATCAGCTTCACCGGCGACAGCCTGCCAAACGGGCAGGAATCCTTGTTTTATCTGAACCTGCTCAATCTCGCGCCGGTGCCGGAGAAAAAAGAGGGCGAGAATTTCATGCGCTTCGATGCGCGCAGCAGGTTCAAGCTTTTCTTCCGACCCACTGCTTTACCGGGCGACCCGCTGACTGCGGCGCAGCAGTTGGCATGGCGCCTGGATCCGGCCGAACGACCCACACGGTTGACCGCCAACAACCCCTCGCCCTACTTTCTGACGCTGATACGGGTCCGTCTCATGCATGGCCCGGACCTGGTGCAGGAGCTGGATTCCGCTATGGCAAGCCCCTTCGGCAGTGCCACCTTCGCCTTAGCGCCACAGGGTACCGCTCTGGGTGGCGCCCTGTCGGTTCACTACCAGTACATCGACGATTACGGTCTGTACCGCGACTGCGTGGCTGCTTTGAATACCGGCAGATAAGCCTGAGCAAAAGCGCCCAGATCACGGGCTGGCTTCGGCAATGTTCATCGACACCACCTTGGCGGCGCCGGACGCAGTTGGCGGGGTGGTGTCTTTGGCCTCCTCGGGCTCCTTCGATGGTGCCATATGTGCCACGACAGTACAGACACCTTCGAGCTTCATGGTTCCTTTGGGGCGCGGACCTGTTTCCGATATGCGGTATGGCAAGGCACAGGTTTTGTCAGCACCGTCGCCCCAACTGGCGTAGAGCAAGCCCGAGGTCGCCGTCAAATGCGCCTGAACCTGTCCGCCCTGCCCCACATAGCCAATCAACTGGTCTGTGCCATTCCGAAGCTCAGCGGCAAAGGGCAGCGGCCGACCGTCATCGAGTTTGGCGCGGATCAAAGCAGGCCAACCCGGTCGCGGTGCAAAGCGCACCATCACGCCGGTGCCTGCCCGTGGGACGACCGTATAGCTGTCTTGCTCAAATTCAAGACCTGGTTCTACATCGCTTGTATCGAGCTCCAGCGTATTTGCCGAATAGGGAATTAAATACGGCACGACCGCATAGCCCCTGCTGTCTACCGTCACGCTGGACATGCCGTAAACCCGCACGCCTTCGCCGCCCTCGACGTGAACAACAGCAAAGGTATCCCCGACTGAAGGCGCAAATGACAAACCACCGCTGTGCGCTAGCACCGCCCCATTTGCGCCCAGCGACATTTGATTCAGACCGCTTTGGTTGGTGCCCGACGCGGTACCGCTCAAATTGGCATACGCACCGCGGTAGGACAAGTTACCGCTGCTGACCTGGTTGGATTTGTAATCCGACACGCTTACACCATAGCTCCATGGGGAATCAGAAGCCATCCGAGGGGACACCCCCACACTGGTAGCAACATCGCCGTTCTGATCTTGCTGCAAGCTGGTATAGGTGTCAAAGATGTTGTTCTTGCCGAAATCCAAGGGAATGCTCACACTGAAAGACACCATGCTGCTGGTCTGACCTGAGGCGTACTGGTAGTGGGTGGTGCTGAGATTCATAGACGCCTTGCGCCAGTTCATCGAGTAGCCCAGCTGGTAAGACAGGCTGTCATAGCTGCGATTCCAACGTGTCGTCGCGATGCCACTCAGGTACACCGAACTGGTCGGCGACAGCGTTTGGCTGATGCTGGCGCTGGTGGATTGTTGAATCGGTGAACTGCCCCATACCGACGTACCCAGCAGCGCGGCGTTGCGCAAGTCCATGGCCGAACTGAGGTCATAGTAGTTTTGACTTGAATAGCGCGAGGTCACTAGATTCATACGGATCTGCGCGCCCTGGCTGGCGTAGGCCCAGTTCACGTCGAAACGACCGCCCACCAGACTGTCCCGCATTGGCAGCAGCAGCTCGGAGCGCCGCATAGTGATGCCGACGGCACCCAGCGCCGTGCTGAAGCTGCTGCCCATCAAAAACTGGCTGTAGCCATCAGACCACTGCACACCGGCTTGCACTGTCTGGGCGCTGCTGAGGCCATAGCGGAACGTACCCTCCATAACGGGGTGCGCGAGGGTGCTCTTGGTGACCTCGCCCGCCGCCAGGCTGTAGCGGGAGGAGCCCTCGAGCAAAAGATCTACCGGCGGCGCGTAGGGCACAGTAAATGTGCGTTGCCTGCCATCGGCCTCCTTGACGATGACGGTCAAGTCCCCGCCAAACCCCAGCGCGTAGAGTTTGTCGATCACAAACGGGCCGGGCGGCACCGTCATGCTGTGCACCAGCTTACCGAACTGCCAGACCTCGACGCTGGCATTGCCAATAGCTTCACCCCGAATCGTCGGTGCGTAGGCGCGCTGCGATGCGGGCAGCATGCGGGTGTCGGTACCCAGTACCACGCCCTCCATGGCAGAACCGTCAAACAGGCCGTTGCCGATATACAAACTGCCCAGTGTGACCGTGGAGCGCAGCGCGGCAATGCCGGTGCTGGCGTTAAAGCTGCCGGTTTGGTAATCGGTGGTGGCACCGCCGACCTGCGATACGGCGCCGCGATGCTCAAAACCCCAGTTTCCCGCCGACAGGCGGGCGTTCAAGCCGAGATACTGCGAGCTGATGGACGACTGAATGGCGTGGTAAGTGCTCAAGTTGTAGCCCAACACGCCCATGGTGGCCGAGTCGGCCCAGGCATCGCGCAGATCTGCGTCGACAGCCCCAATAGCGTAAGCCTGGGGGAACCAGAACGTAACCGACAAGGCATCTCCGTCAAATATGGCCCCTCCACCGGGCACGATATCCTCAATCGCCAAACAAGAATTGTTACCAAGAGGCGACGCATCTGGGCCAACCGAGACCCGGTGTGCTGCGGATCGCTGGCCCAGCAAAGCGGCAACCGGCTGCCGCAATGCGGAGGGCTTGATACCCAACATCGGTATGGTTGGCAGCGGCACACAAATCGAAACCGCGCCATCACCAGATCCGTAGAGACCAACTTCTACAGTACCGATTGGGGTTTGGTTGACAAATGCGTCAAGCTGGTATCGTCCACTCCAGACCGCGTCCTGCCCAGAGCTCTGTACCGCACTCTTACCAGACCACCCGCCAATAAATACCGAGGCATCAAAAGTTTCAGGGCTAGCCCCGGCAGAGACTGCACCATATGCGCACTGTGCAAGGCATAGCCCAGCGAGAATCAGGCCACAGGCAGCATCGCGTCCCGATGTTCGCATAGGCCAGGAACCGGACGGCACAGGTGCATGCCCGGTCAGCGCACGGGGAGAGTAAAGGTGAATGCTTCGCCGCCGCCGTAATCGTTCACATAGACATAGCTCACGGCGGTGGCACCTGAGATGTCTACAGCTCCCGTGGGGAGGTGGAACTCGGATTGACCCCAGGGCGGTACCATGCCACGATCCAGATCAGCCAGTATGGTGTCGCCTCGCATCAGCGTTACGGAGGCCATGGAAATAAAATAGGGGGATGGGTTTTTAGCCCGTATCAGCACACCATCCGAATCCGCCGCAAGCTCCCACGACAGTTTTCGTGCAGCGGCAATCGGTTCGACCGGCAAACCTGCGGGGCGCATAAATATCTTGATGCGTGTACGAACGGCAAGTTGTACCACCGGATTAGATTGCGAACCAACGGATTTCGGCGGAATCTCAGTGATGTTGAGGTAGTAAACAGTCTCGCGGTCTGAGGGCAAAGAACCTCCGCTGTAAGCGATGCGCACCACTTGTTTGCGGCCCGGGCCAATCACCTTCACAGCCGGTGCCAACAAAAAAGGGGCACTAGAGGTGTCCGGCGTGGAATTAATGTCGCCATCGTCAATCCACGCAACCATTTGAGCGGACTGCTTACCTGAATTTTCAGCGGTGACGTCCGCGAACTTTGCGTTCATGGAATAGACGACCCGTGTGCCTACTAGAGTGACTGTCGCCACAGCCAAGCCGCATTGCAAGACCAGTAAGGCCATTGCAACACAAATCCGAACTACTGTTCTCATGCGGTACTCCAACGGAAAACTAATGTGTTCCGTGCAGACTTGGTGTCCTCGCCCAATCTACAACGATGTGATGGGGAATGCATACCACCAGTTGCACGCTACCAAGTCCGCACGCGGACTTGGTAAAGCACATCTATCTAATCAAGTAGACAAGAACACCTGCTCATACGTACAGAAGCGTCACAGTAATACTTGCCGTGGGAGAGCCGGTTGCCGTGACAGCCGCCGTGGCTCGGTACTGGACATAGAACTGGTTTTCGTAATAGGCCGCTGGCGCACCGGTATATGAAAACGAGGTCTTTGTATAGGCCGTTGCTGTAGTGGACAGGGAGAGAGAGGTATTGGTCGAATCAAATAATTCAAAAACAAGATTGGTGATACCAGAGGTCAGATAGCCGCCCGAAGCTGAAGTAGATGATAGATACAGCTTCGGTGTCACTGCAGCGTTGCCGCTATTCGAGCATCCAGTTACACCCATGTAAAACAAGGTTTTACTGGCTGTGATCGCTCCCACTGCACTCAACTGACTTGTAGTGAGCGATGGCATGGTGAGCGACAAAGTGTTTGCTGCTGTAGTTGAGCCTGTGGTCTGACTCATGGTGATACTGCATGTGTTGGCAAAGACCGTACCAGAAAAGGTTAGGGTGGCCGCATGTGCCAGCGAACTCGCAAACAAAGCCATTAGTGCAAAGGCCTTTAGATAATTTTTCCATTTTAAAATATTCATAATTTTCTCCTTGATAAAAAGCACAGCACATATTCAAGTTAAATACCACCTGATTCGTTCAACCGCAGGGCTTGGCTCCACACGGGTAACCAGACCAACGGCTGATGGGGCGTAGCTTTCCACGTATGGACAACAAAAAATATCCCCCATAAGGGGGAAAAATTTATGTTTTTTAAGATAAAACATCGGAAATTGCGGAAACCGGACTGTTTTCCATTTCTGCAGCACCTACTGACCTGCAGACTTTGTTCGGCGCAAGCCGGCGAGCGCAATGCTTTTTAGGCATTGCTCATCCGGCGCTGGACATGGCGCCCGTCAGATGTCCTACCGTGTGGGGAGCGTATGTGCGCAAGAGCGAATATATGGCTGACCGCTTGTGTGGCACATACCCCCCACAAGCGAGCCAAGGTGCCGTTCAATGCCGAAGAACCACCGAGGTGTTTTCGCTCGATACATCTAACCTAGAGCCTCTATATTAAACGTAAATCAGATTAATAATAATGGTTGGCGTCACGTTATTCGTATCACTCGAATCGGCAACTCCGGAAACGGCGCGGTACTGAATATAAAAATCGGTCTTCCCATATTCTTTGCTTGATGTCGCTCCGGTGCTTGGAGTTTGAGCGACAGCTATAGGAATGGAATTTTTTTGGGCATTATCTGTTGATTCAGTCCCCAACTCAATAACCAGATTTTTTATTCCGCTTGCAATATATCCACCTACTGCTTGGCGTGAAGTGATTGAAATGAGGGGCGTAACTGGAGAAGTAGCCGAACAGCTCGTCATACCGAGACTAAAAATAGTTTTACCAGAAATATTGTCAGTTAAGTTGGTTTGGTATGCATTCACCGGCGGTAAAGCAATCGCAGTGGCATGATTAGATACTGCGGCACCAGATACCGCAACAGCACAGGTAGCACCCACTACCATGCCAGAAAAACTCACCGAAGCGGTCTGCGCTATTGAACCAGTGGCCACTAAGGCCAGTACAGGAGCCAGCAGATGACCCTTCATTTCCAACGTATTCATGGTGTTTTCTATTTGGTGAAAACATATCACCCAGCAAGCAATATGCCAGCTGCACTTACTGATACCAGGCATCAGTGAAATAGGCGAGTAATTGCCTTACGCCAAGCAAGCGTCAGACGCAAAAACGCAATACCGGCTGGCTCAGTGTGGCTTAGGTTGCCAGAAAGCCCACAGCAGAATTTGTCGGATTTTCGACACTTTTTGAGCCCAACTTGTGGGTGCAGATGTGCGGTGCAGGGAAAAAGGGGGCAGGCTTGGCAGAAAGGGCCCGCCGAATGGACAGCGTTCGACGCGAGCAAGCAAGCAGGCCGCCGGCCGGGCGCACCCGACGACAAGGAGATCAAAAGACCTCAAACACCCCCGCCGCCCCCATGCCCCCGCCTATGCACATGGTGACGCAGACGCGCTTGGCACCGCGGCGTTTGCCTTCGATCAGCGCGTGTCCGGTCAGGCGTTGACCGCTGGCGCCGTAGGGGTGGCCCACCGCAATCGCGCCGCCGTTGACGTTGAGTGCCTCGGGCGGAATGCCCAGCTTGTCGCGGCAGTACAGCACCTGCACCGCAAAGGCTTCATTGAGTTCCCACAGGTCAATGTCGCTGACCTTCAGACCCAGCCGCGCCAGCACTTTAGGTACTGCAAATACGGGGCCTATGCCCATCTCGTCGGGCTCGCACCCGGCCACGGCAAAGCCTAAAAATCGCCCCAGCGGCTGCAGGCCGCGCTGCGCCACCACACGCTCATGCATGACCACGACGGCCCCGGCGCCGTCGGAAAACTGGCTGGCATTGCCCGCCGACACCAAGCCGCCGGGTAGCGCGGAACGCAAACTATGAATGCCGTCGAACGTGGTGCCGGGGCGTATGCCTTCGTCGTTAGTTACGGTCACTTCACGCGTGACCATGCCGGTTTGTTTGTCGACCACGCCCATGGTCACGGTAATCGGCGCGATCTCATCCACAAAAAGCCCGGCTTGCAGCGCGGTGCTGGCTTTCTGTTGGCTGTGCGCACCGTACACGTCCATGGCGTCGCGGGTGATGTGGTAACGCTTGGCGACTTGCTCGGCGGTTTGCAGCATGTTCCAGTAAATCTGTGGCTTGTGCTGCACCAGCCAGGGGTCGGTAGCCATATGCTGGTTGGCCTCCTGCTGCACACAGGATATGGACTCCACGCCACCGGCGACATACACATCACCCTCGTTGGCCACCACGCGCTGAGCGGCCAGGGCAATCGTCTGCAAGCCCGAGGAACAAAAGCGGTTCACGGTCAGGCCTGACACCGTCACCGGGCACCCGGCGCGCAGCGCGGCCTGGCGGGCGATGTTGGAACCGGTCGCACCCTCGGGAAAGGCGCAACCCATCAGCACGTCGTCCACCTCACCGGCCTCGATACCGGCGCGGCTGATGGCGTGGGCAATCGCGTGCCCGGCGAGGGTCGCGCCGTGGGTCATATTGAAAGCGCCCTTCCAGCTCTTGGTCAGTGGCGTGCGGGCGGTGGAAACAATCAGGGCGGCGCTCATGGGGAAATCCTTAATTGAAAGTCTTGCCGCTTGCGGCCAAACGGGACAGCAGGGGCGCCGGTTGCCAAAAAGCAGGGTCAGCATGCGGGTTGCTTGCAAAGCGCTGCATGGCCTGCGCCACGCTGAACAAGCCCAGCTCGTCGGCATAGCGCATGGGCCCGCCGCGAAAAGCCGGAAAGCCGTAGCCATAGAGGTAGACGATGTCGATATCGCCCGCACGCATGGCAATGCCCTCCTCCAGAATGTGCGCCGCCTCGTTGACCAGGGCAAACACCAGACGCTGCACGATCTCCTGCGCGCCGATCTTGCGCGGCGTGATACCCATCGCGCTGCGGCAGGCGTCGATAGCGGCGGCGACCCCGGCGCTGGGAATCGCGTCGCGCTTGCCCGGCTGGTAGTCGTACCAGCCCGCGCCCGTCTTCTGGCCAAAGCGCCCCACTTCGCACACGGCGTCCGCTGTTGGGCTGTAGCGCATGCCGGGGCTCTCGATGGCGCGGCGCTTGCGGATCGCCCAGCCAATGTCGTTGCCCGCCAGGTCGCTCATGCGGAACGGCCCCATCGCCATGCCAAAGGCTTCCATGGCTTTGTCCACCTGCTGCGGGCTGCATCCCTCGTCCAGCAAAAAGCCAGCCTGGCGCAAGTACTGTTCGACCATGCGGTTGCCGATAAAGCCGTCGCACACGCCGGACACCACCGCCGTTTTGCGAATCTTTTTGGCCAGCGCCATCACGGTGGCCAGCACATCGGGCGCCGTCTTGTCACCACGCACCACTTCCAGCAGTTGCATCACATGGGCGGGGCTGAAAAAATGCAGGCCGACCACGTCCTGCGGGCGCTGCGTGCGGGCGGCAATCCGGTTCACATCCAGCGTGGAGGTGTTGGACGCGAGGATGGCGCCGGTCTTCATCACCCGGTCGAGTTCACCAAACACAGCTGCCTTGACGTCCATGTCCTCGAACACCGCCTCAATCACCAGATCGGCCTGCGCCACATCGTCGTAGTGCAGCGTGGTGCGCAGCAAGGCCATGCGCTGCGCAAGCGCCTCCGGCTTGAGCTTGCCCTTGGCTATCTGCGCCTCGTAGTTGCGGCGCATGGTGGCCACGCCGCGCTCCAAGGCCTCGGGCTGCAACTCCAGCAGCTGGACCGGGATACCCGCGTTCAAAAAATTCATGGCGATGCCACTGCCCATGGTGCCCGCGCCGATGATGGCCACCGATGCGACCGGGCGCAGCGCCGTACCCGGCGGCACATCCGCAATCTTGGACGCCGCACGCTCGGCCACAAACAGGTGGCGCAATGCCCGGCTTTGCGGTGTGACCATCAGGCGCTCAAAAATACGGCGCTCGGTGGCCAGACCGGCGTCGAAGTCCGGGCCGGTAGCTGCCTGCACCGCGTCCACACACTGCAGCGGTGCAGGCAGATTGTGGGTCGAAGGGCGCAGCATATTGCGCACGAACTGAAAATAGGCCTCGCCCTGCGGATGGCTGCAGGGCAGCGCACGCACCAGGGGCAGCGGGCGGGCAGCAGCAACATCGCGGGCAAAAGCCAGGGCCTCGTCCAGCAGCGAATCCGCGCTGCCGCTCAGGCGCTGGAACAGGCTTTGGCCGGGCAGGGCCGCCAGCCGCTCGCTGGCCACGGCCTGGCCGCTGACGATCATGTTCAGCGCAGCCTCCACCCCGAGCACGCGCGGCAGCCGCTGGGTGCCCCCGGCACCGGGCAGCAGCCCCAGCTTGACCTCGGGCATAGCCACCTGCGTGCCCGGCGCGGCGATGCGGTAGTGGCAGGCCAGCGCCAGCTCCAGCCCGCCGCCCATGACCGTGCCGTGGATAGCCGCCAGCACCGGCTTGGTGGACTGCTCCAGCGCAGCAATCACCGTATGCAAATTCGGCTCCTGCAATGCCGCCGGGGTGTCGAACTCGCGGATGTCCGCACCGCCGCAAAAAGCCTTGCCTGCCCCCGTGATGACGATGGCCTGCACCGCCGTATCGGCCAGCGCCCTTGAGAGCGCACCCATGATGGCCACGCGGGTGGCGTAGCCCAGGCCGTTAACCGGGGGGTTGTTCAGAGTGATCAGGGCCACGTCGCCGTGGAGCTGGTAATCGGCATGCATGGGATGTCCTTTGTGTGCGAACGGCAAAGCAGCCATTGTCAGGGTTGAAGGTTCACGTCGCTTTACACCTCCAGCCATTCCCGGCGCAAGGCCGCATCCGCAGACAGCGCAGCGGGTACGCCGTCAAACACAAGGCGGCCGTGGCCCATGAGCAGGCAGCGGTCGGCGAGGCGCAGCGCCACTGTGCGCTTGTGCTCGATCAAGAGCACCGAGACGCCGCGTGCCCGCAGTACCGTGAGGAAGTCGGCCACCTGCTCCACCAGCTGCGGGGCCAAGCCTTCCGTGGGCTCATCGACGATGAGCAGATCCGGGTCGCCCATCAGGGTGCGGGCCAGGGCCAGCATCTGCTGTTCGCCGCCGGACAAAACGCCAGCGGGCGTATCGCGGCGCTGCGCGAACTGGGGGAAGAGCCGGTACATGTCCGCAAAAGTCCAGCGCGGATGGCGGTGGCCGGGTTTTTGGCCCAACACCAGGTTGTGCTGCACGCTCAGGCTGGGGAAAACGTCACGGCTCTCGGGCACATAGCCCAGGCCCGCCCGGGCCCGGGCGTGTGTGGGCTGACCCCGCAGCTCCAAACCGTGCAGACGCACGCTGCCTGCGCACAGCACATGGCCCATGATGGCGCGCGCCAGGGTGGAGCGGCCCGCGCCGTTGCGCCCCAAGACCGCGACGATTTCACCCGCGCCAAGCTGGAAGTCCACACCGTGCAGCACCTGGCTTTTGCCGTACCAAGCCTGCAAGCCTTGCACCTGGAGCACGGGGTGGTGCGCGCCCACGCTCACGCCGCCACGCCCAGATAGGCCGCCTGCACGGCAGGGTTCGCACGCACCGCCTGCGGCGTGCCACAGGCGATGATGCGTCCCTGCACCAACACGGCGATGGTGTCGGCCAGCTCTGCGACCACGTCCATATCGTGCTCGACCAACAGCAGGGTTTTGCCCGCCGTTGCCGTGCGGATCAGCGCAGTGAAGTACGCGGCCTCGCTGCGGTTCATGCCAGCGGTAGGCTCATCGAGCAGCAGCACATCGGCGCCGCTGCCCAAGGTGATGCCCAGCTCCAACGCGCGTTGCTGCGCATAGGGTAGATGCGCGGCCAGGGTCTGCGCCTGCCCGGCCAAACCGACGCGCTCCAACAATGCCTCGGTGCGCCCGGTGGCGTCCCGCAGCGAGCCAACCAGCCGCCAAAAGCTGTAGCCATAACCCAGGCTCCACAGCACGCTGCAGCGCAGGTTCTCATAGACGCTGAGTTGGGGGAACACATTGCTGATCTGAAAGCTGCGCGCCAGCCCCAGGCGGGCGATCTCAAAGGGCTGCAAGCCGCTGATACTGCGCCCGTGCAAGCGCACCGCGCCGGCACTGGGCCGCGCATGCCCGCTGATTAAATTGAACAGGGTGGATTTGCCGGCACCGTTGGGGCCGATGACCGCCATCCGCTCGCCCGCTTGCACGGACAGGTCGACACCGCAGACAACTTCCGTGGCACCAAAATGCTTGTGCAGCGCCTCAAGGGCGAGGGCGGGGGTGCGGGTCACTGCGTGCCTCCGGCAGCTTCATGCAGAGTCTGCGTCTGCGTCTGCGTCTGCGCCGCGCGCGCCACCCAGCGGGGGTAAAGCCAGGCCCAAGGCAGCCCCCCCGCCAGCAGCAAGGCCAGCGCGCTAAGCCAGCTGCTGGGCGCGTACACATCCAGCGTCCAGCCCATGAAGTTCAGCACCGTGCCGCTGGCGGCAAAAAGCTGGCGCTGGTACAGCATCTCGATTGCCAGGGCCAGGCCGCAAGCGGCCACGCCAACGCACACAGCCAGCGCGCCGTACCAGGGCAACATGGGCATTAAACGCCCGCTGCGGGCCAGGTGGAGTTGCCGCGCCAGCACACCCGCCAGACCGCCGGGCGCATACACCACCACCAGCACAAAGCCCAGCCCCAGGTAGAGCAACCAGGCCCGCGTCCAGGTACTCAGCAGCACGGTACACAGCACCATCAAAACCCCGCCCAGCACCGGTCCGGCAAAGTGCGCCGACCCGCCCAGCACGGTAAAAACCAGATACGCACCCGAGCGGGCACTGCCCACCGCCTCGGCGTTGACGAATTCAAAGTGCAGCGCTGCCATACCGCCCGAGATGCCCGCAAAAAATCCGGCTGCCACCATGGCGAGGTAGCGCACCCGCTGCGGGTCGTAGCCAATCGACGCGACACGCTGCGGGTTGTCGCGCACGGCGGCCAGCAAACGCCCCAGCGGCGTGCGGGTCAGCAGGTACATCAGACCTGCACAGAGCAGCGTGTACAGGGCCAAAAGGTAATAGACCTGAACCGCGGGTCCAAAGCTCACACCCCAGACCACCCGGCCGTTGACCCGGTTGCCCGCAATACCCGCCTCGCCACCAAAAAATCCTGGCAACAGGCTGGTCGCGACGTAAACCAGTTCGCCCAAGCCCAGGGTGATCATGGCAAAGCTGCTGCCCGCGCGGCGCGTGCTGGGGTAGGCAAAAACAGCGGCACAGACCGCACCGCCCACACCGCCGCACAGCGGCACCAACGAAACCGGCAGGTAGCCGCCTGCGGCGCTGAAGGTGTTGAGCGCATGCATGGCCACAAATCCGCCCAAACCCGCATACACCGCATGGCCAAAACTGAGCATGCCGCCCTGCCCATACAAGATATTGAAAGAGAGGCAGGCCACGACAGCAATGCCCATCTGCGCCAGCAAGGCCAGCGCAAAGCTGCCGGAAAAGAGCAGCGGCGCCAAGGCCAAGAGCAACGCGCACAGCGGCCAGACCATCCAATCGCGCCAGCCCTTGCGCCATCCCATTTGCATGCCCATACGCCTCAGCCCGCGGGCCGACCCAGCAAACCCTGCGGGCGCAGCACCAGCATGAGCAGCATGAGCACAAAGGGCAGCGCCGGTGCCAGCCGGGCCAGCGTCACGCCGGGCAGCACAAGCACATCGGCTGCCACTGCGGCGGTTTGCAGCACGCCGAGGAGCAGCGAGGCCACAAACGCTCCGCCCAGAGACCCCAGCCCGCCCACCACCACGACCACAAACACCATCGCCCCCATGCTGGCGGCCATGCCCGGCTCAGTCAGATAGCTGCTGCCGCCCACCACACCGGCGAGCCCGGCCAATGCCGCACCCGCGCCGAACAGCAGCATGTGCAGGCGTGGCAGATCGTGGCCCAGGTTGTTCACCATCTCGGGATGGGTCAGCGCAGCGCGCACCACCAGGCCGGTGCGGGTGCGGGTCAGAACAGCGGCAATAGCCGCCAGCATCAGCAACGCCACCAGCACCATCAGGGCGCGCGTGGCCGGAAAGGTTGCGCATGCAATTTGCGCTGCGGTGTTGCCGGTGGCGCACAGGCCATCGGGCACCGCGCCCCACACCACACCCAGACCCTCGCCCGGCCGGTGAACCAGCGTGAACGCCGGGCCCTGTAGCAGCGCGGGTACCGAAAAGTCCAAAGCAGAGCGCCCCCAGACCAGCTGCACGATTTCGAGCACTACATAAGAAAAACCAAACGTCACGAGTAACTCCGGCACATGGCCGAGGCTATGAACCCGGCGCAAACACAGGTGCTCAAACAGCGCGCCCAGAACGCCGACCGCCAAAGGGGCGAGTACCAGCGCCCACCAGAAGCCGCAGACCTGTGCGATGCTGAAACCCAGGTAGGCACCCAGCATATAAAAACTGGCGTGCGCAAAATTGAGTACGCCCATCAGGCTGAAAGTCAGCGTCAGCCCGGCGCTGAGCATGAACAGCATGAGGCCGTAACTCAAGCCGTTGAGTGCCGTGGTGATGAAGACTTCCATGCCGTGCAATCAGGCAGCGCGCGGCTGCGCTGCCATAGGACTTAGTGGACGGGCAGCCGGTAATCGGCCAGCATTTCACGCAACTTGGTCTTTTGCATCTTGCCGGTGCCACCCAGCGGAATGGCATCGACAAAGATCACATCGTCCGGAATCTGCCACTTGGCGGTCTTGCCCTCAAAGAAGGCCAGCAGGGCCTCGCGGGTAAGTTCGGCTCCGGGTTTTTTGACTGCCACCAAGACGGGGCGTTCGTCCCATTTAGGGTGTGGCATACCGATGCAAGCAGCCATGGCAATCGCCGGATGCGCCATGCCGATGTTTTCCACATCAATCGAGCTGATCCACTCGCCACCGGACTTGATCACATCTTTGCTGCGGTCGGTGATCTGCATATAGCCGTCCGGGTCTATGGTGGCCACGTCGCCGGTGGGGAACCAGCCGTCGACCAGCACCTCGCCACCGGCGTTCTTGAAATAAGCACTCAAAATCCACGGGCCCTTGACCAGCAAATCGCCATAGGCTTTGCCGTCCCAGGGGAGCTCCGCACCGGTGTCATCGACGATCTTCATGTCGACGCCGAACATGCCGCGGCCCTGCTTGACCCGCACTTTCATTTTCTCGGCTTCGTCCAGGGCCTGGTGTTTGTTCTTGAGGGTGCAGACGGTGCCCAACGGAGACATTTCAGTCATGCCCCAGGCGTGCAGGACTTCAACGCCGTACACATCGTTAAAGGCCGCCAGCATGGCCGGAGGGCAGGCCGAACCGCCAATCACCGTGCGCTTGAGCGATGAAAAGCGCAGATCGCCCTGCCCCATATGGGACAACAGCATCTGCCATACCGTGGGCACGCCTGCGGCGAAGGAGACCTGCTCGCTCTCAATCAGTTCGTACACCGATTTGCCATCCATGGCCGGGCCAGGAAACACCATCTTGGCACCCGTCATGGCGCAGGCATACGGCAGACCCCAGGCGTTGACATGGAACATGGGAACCACAGGCAGCACGCTGTCGCGGGCGCTGACGTTCAGCACATCGGGCATGGCACAGGCAAACGCATGCAAGACGGTGGAGCGGTGGCTGTACAAAACACCTTTGGGGTTTCCAGTTGTGCCGCTGGTGTAGCACAGGCTGGATGCGGCGTTTTCATCAAAACCTGGCCAGTTGTATCGCGCGGACTGGGCCTGCAAAAGCGCTTCATAGCTGTGCAGATTCGGAATACCGGTGTCCGCGGGCAGCGCGTCGGCCTCGCAAAAAGCCACGTAATGTTGGATGGTGGTGCAGCGGCTATGGATGGCTTTGACGATGGGCAAAAATGTCATGTCAAAACACAGCACCTGGTCTTCGGCATGGTTGGCAATCCAGACAATCTGATCCGGGTGCAGGCGCGGGT
>CANFHZ010000041.1 GCA_947446885.1 Comamonadaceae bacterium | reverse complement strand
GCCGCCTCCAGGTCGGCCTGCGCGGCGCGCAGGCGAAAGTCAAAAGTCTGCGGGTCGATTTGCGCCAGCAACTGCCCGGCCTGCACCTCGTCATTGAAATCCACCAGCACATCACGGATCTGCCCGCTCACTTGCGTGCCCACGGTGACCAGCGCCACCGGGTTGACCGCGCCAGTCGCCGCCACCACCGCTTGCAAATCGCCCCGCGTGACCGGCGCGCTGCGGTATTCGACGCCTGCGGGCGCTCCCCGGTACCACCAGCCGAGAGCCAAAGCCAATCCCAGCAGCAACAAGCCGCCTGTCAACACAATTTTCTTCATGCGGCCATTGTAGGAAGGGGGTGTGACCCCCGTCTAAAATCCCCCGATGACCGCCCCCTCTCCTGCAAAACCCCCTGAAACCCCCAAACCCAGCAACTTTTTGCGCCAGGTAATTGAAAGCGATCTGGCACGCGGAACCTATGCCAGCCGCCGCTGGGCCGGCAGCCCAGGCGACGCCGCCCACCACGCAGCGGGCGAACCTGACCCGGCCAAAATCCGCACCCGTTTTCCGCCAGAGCCCAACGGCTATTTGCATGTAGGCCACGCCAAAAGCATTTGCCTGAACTTCGGCCTGGCGCGCGACTACGGCGGCGTCTGCCACATGCGCTTTGACGACACCAACCCGGAAAAAGAAGACACCGAGTACGTGAATTCCATCCTGGACGCGGTTCGCTGGTTGGGCTTTGGCTGGGACGCCAACGGTACCTCGCACCTGTTCCAGGCCAGCGATTACTTCGGTTTTATGTACCGCGCGGCCGAATATTTGATCGAGGCCGGCCACGCCTATGTGGACGAACAAAGCGCGGAAGACATGCGCGCCAACCGGGGCGACTTCGGCAAGCCCGGTGTCAACAGCCCGTTTCGCAGCCGCACGCCCGCCGAGAACCTGGCCCGCTTTCGCGAGATGCGCGATGGCCTGCACGCCGACGGCAGCATGGTCTTGCGGGCCAAGATTGACATGGCCAGCCCCAACATCAATATGCGCGACCCGGCCATCTACCGCATACGCCGCGCCACCCACCACAACACCGGCGACACCTGGTGCATCTACCCGATGTACACCTTTGCGCACCCGGTGGAAGACGCGCTGGAGCAAATCACCCACAGCATCTGCACGCTAGAGTTTGAAGACCAGCGCCCGTTTTACGACTGGGTTCTGCAGCGCCTGGCAGAAGGCGGCCTGCTGGCCCAGCCCCTGCCCCAACAGTACGAATTTGCGCGCCTGAACCTCACCTACGTGATCACCAGCAAACGCAAGCTCGCCGCGCTGGTGAACGAACACAAAGTGAACGGCTGGGACGACCCGCGCATGCCCACCATCGTCGGCCTGCGCCGGCGCGGCTACACGCCCCAGAGCCTGCAACTCTTTGCCGAACGCATTGGCGTGACCAAGAGTGACAGCTGGATTGACTATTCCACCCTGGAGGGCTGCCTGCGCGAAACCCTGGACGGCAGCGCCGCGCGCGCCATGGCGGTGCTGGACCCGGTGAAACTGGTGCTGAGCAACTGGGACACGGTCATGGGCGCGGGCACGCAGGATCCCTGCAGCGCGCCGGTCCACCCGCACCACCCCGAGCTGGGCAACCGCCAGTTTGTGATCGGCAAAGAGGTCTGGATCGAGCGCAGCGACTATGAGGAAACGCCACCGCAAGGCTTTTTCCGGCTCTTCCCCGGCAACAAAGTACGGCTGAAATACGGCTACATCATCGAATGCACGGGCGCAGCCAAAGACGCCAGCGGCCGCGTCACCGAAGTCCACGCCACCCTCATCCCCGACACCAAAAGCGGCACACCGGGCTCGTCCAGCGTCAAGGTCAAAGGCGTGATCACCTGGGTCAGCGCCCACGACGGCTTGGCAGCCGAAGTGCGCATGTACGACCGCCTGTTCCTGGACCCGCAGCCCGACGCCGGTGGCACGGACTATCTGGAAAGCCTGAACCCCGACAGCCTGCAAATCGCAACCGCCATCGTCGAGCCCTCACTGGCCACGGCGCTGCCGGATGCGAAGTTTCAGTTTGAGCGGCATGGCTACTTTGTGGCGGACCGGGTGGACCACGCGGCGGGCAAGCCGGTGTTTAATTTTGCGGTGGGGTTGAAGGATTCGTTTGGGAAGTGATGATGCGTTCGCTTTGCACCATTGGGAGCCCCAGCCATGAAAAGCACCTACTTTGAAAAAGACGACATCCTGCACATTCGGGTGTCCGACAGGGCCATCGTGCGCGAGGTTTCCCCGGACTGGAACACCAACATCAGCTACGCCGAACACGGAACGATTGTGGAAATCGTGCTGCTGGATGCCAAAAAAGAGGGACTGGTGCCCATGGAGTTGCGCCAGGCGGCGTGAAGGCTTTTTGTTGCCCACGTCGGTTACCGTTTAGACGACATGAACTTCTCTTAGGACAAAGCGACCGACTCGCATTACATTCACCTAGCAGACCGCGCGTCTGTGGAGTCGGACGAAGAGACGGACGGCGTTGTGCTGGACTTTGACGCCAATGGCGTATTGGTGGGCATCGACGTTCAACATGCCAGTGAACGAGCTGACTTAGGCAGTCTTTCCCTGTCGCAATTGCCCTATGGCGATCCGGTCGCAAGCCAGGGCATCGTGGGTCCAGAAACAGCGCTAGGCGGTGGCACTCCCTGTATTGACCCAGTGAATTCCTGCACAGGTGTTATCTTTGAAAGGAAACACTTGTTAGCACACGGATGGAAGACGACATCAAACGCTGGACAGCAAAAAGGAAAGCTGCTCTGGTCATGGAAATCATTCAGGGCAAGACCACTGTGGCAGAGGGCAGTCGGTCCTTTGACATTGCGCGCTCGGAAATCGAAGCCTGGGTGGACGATGCCAAGCGCGGCATGGAAAACGCGCTGCGCACCAAGCCCCTGGAAATCAAGGAACAGTACGAGCGGCAGATCAAAGATTTACAGGAGGCCTATGGCGAAGCCATGTTGGAGCTGCGTGCCCGAAAAAAGCTCAATTCCATGCTGGGCAACGAGGGCGACAAATGATCCTGCAGCTACAGCAAGAACTCAAAGCCGAAGGGGCCACCGTCAGCCTGGTCAAACTCTGCCAGTGGTTTGAGATGCCCAGGCGCACGGTGTACTACCGCCCTACCAAGGGCGCACCCAAGGTGCAGGAGAAGTTTGTCACGCCGATCAAGGCCATGATTGAATAGAACCCCTCATTTGGCTACCGCACGGTGGCGCACCTGCTGGGGATGAATAAGAACACGGTGCAACGGGTGTTCCAGTGCATGGGCTGGCAGGGTCGTAAACGGCCTGTGGGCTTCCGCCCGCGCATCCAGGCGCTGCCCTCGCGGGCCTTGGCACCCAATGAGCGCTGGGTGACTGACTTGTGCTGGGTTTGGACTGGACGCGATGGCTGGGGCAGTTTGGCCTTGGTGATTGACTGCCACGCGCGTGAGCTGCTGGGATGGCACTTAAGCCGCAGCGGCAAATCCAAGACGGCAGAGTCGGCACTGGAACAGGCTTTGATCGCGCGCTACGGTTGTCTGGGCAAGGTGTCTACGCCGTTCCTGCTGCGATCAGATAACGGCTTGGTATTTACCAGCAGGAGTTCATCACGCCCTACAGCCCGGTGCAAAACGGGATGGTGGAGCGGGTGATCCGCACCCTAAAGGATCAATGCGTGCCCCGCCACCGGTTTGAAACCCTGCAACACGCCAGTCGGGTCATTGGTGACTGGATTGGCTTTTACAACCACCAGCGGCCCCACCAGGCCCTGGGGATGCGAACGCCTGCTGAGGTTTATGCCTTAGCAGCCTAGCCTGTGCAGGAATTCACTGGGTCAATACACGTGACATGACGGTGCGTGAGATTTAGTCACACCTCAAGGAAATGTACTGCGCAGAGGTCTCCACACCTCCATAAGGTGAGATTAACAACAAGCGGGGCAAAGGATCGGATAGAATATAAATAATTTTTGCCAAAAATAGTTTATTTTACATTTGAGATATTGTTATGTTATAGTGTTAGTGTTGAACTTTAAAATACGCAAGTAAATATGTCACCTAAAAAACCCGCATCAATTTCCGTAGCGGTGTTTCTAGTTTTGAGCTCAACGGCCGCCTTTGCCTACATTGGCCCGGGCTTGGGCGCTGGTGCCGTTGCCTCGGTTTTGGGTATTTTGTTCGGTCTATTGCTCTTGGTTGTTGGCATAGTCTGGTATCCAATGAAGCGACTTATCCAATTTTTGCGTAAAAAGAAACAGTGATCCGATCTGGAATAGCGGCTTTGGTGATCGGACCGCTGGTGGTGGAATTTATGGTACGCGCAATCAGGTTTCTGCACATCGAACACAGACTTCGAGAACTTGTACCTTATCTTCAACAATTTAAGCAAGCTGTGGGCGACGACCGGTTGCGCGAAAACTTGGTACGGCAGGCTGGCCTGCAAATGGTGGGAACGGGTTTCGCTTTGCTAGTAACCTTAGCTTTTGCCACGCTTCTCATATGCGCGATTCCGCTGGCGCTTGGCTGGCCTGAAGCGTGGTGGTCACCGTACCTAGTCGCCTCTACCGTCACATCCACCGCGTGGTGGATGCTTCGAAAAAGATTCAACGTCTAGTTTAGTGGTCCAGAGTCCATACACTGCGCTAGACCGTTGGCTACACTGGTTGGCACTGGAACCCCAAACGGTCCGCCGAATGTGCTTTGACTTGGAGCGCCAGTTCTACCTGCCCAAAGAACCGCAGCAGGCAGCTCAAGGTGCCGTCTACGTGTGCGGCCTTGCCCGTTCCGGCACCACTATCTTGCTGCGCATATTGGACGCTATCCCAGAGCTCCAGTCGCTGACTTATCGTGCAATGCCCTTTGTTTTAGCGCCGAATTTGTGGCGGGCGGCTCACGGCGCGCGTCATCGCAGCGTACCCGAAGTTATGCGCGCCCACAAAGACGGCCTATTTGTAGACTTGGACAGCCCCGAGGGCTTGGAAGAAGTGTTTTGGAACACCTTCGGCCACGCGATACGAGACACCACGTCTAGAACTTTGGATTACCAAACGCCTTCGCCGGCGACTCTAGCCGCCTTTGCCGATTACCGCTCGCTCGTGGCCAACCCAAAGGGTGGCACGACCGTGCCAGGCAGACCGCCCAAACGTTACCTATCAAAAAACAACAATAACCTGATGCGAATAGCCAGTTTGTGCGCAGATCCCAGCGCGCGCGTGCTGCTGAACTACCGCGACCCTGTGGATACGGCCAGGTCTTTGTACCGTCAGCACCAGGGGTTTTGCGAGGCACAGGCGGCTGAGCGCTTTACCCGCAAGTACATGGGTTGGCTGGCACATCACGAATTTGGTTTGGACCATCTGCCCTTTGCCTTCGCCCGGGCCTACATGGTTCCCGGCTTACAACCCGAAGACCCCAACTACTGGCTGGACTACTGGAGCGCCGTGCACCATCACATCCTGCTTCAGCAACCCCATAACTTACACTTGGTCAACCACGACGCCTTGTGCTCCCAACCCGCACGCGTGCTTGGACAGGTACTTGAAACGCTGTCACTAAAGGCAAACGCCACGGCTCTGGCCAAGATGGTTCGCGCAACCTCATCCTCCAGCGCGGACCCCACCCAGCCCCAACATACCGAACGACTCTCAAGGGAAGCACGTGACATGGCGTTAAGCGCCCCGACCGAGTTCAGCTCTGACCTACTGCGGCGCGCTCACACAATTCATGCATCTCTGCGCGCCAGTGAGCACAACCTCATTACGATTTAATTTATTTAATAATTCCCCCAGATAGTGCCGCCTTTTTCTTCGCTAAAAAGTGCTTAAATAGTACTCAAGAGCCAAATAAACCACGTTAGACAACCTCCATATCAAACATATGATCCACGAAAAACCAAAAAGGAATTGGCTTTTTTTAGGCCACATGGTTTTTGTAGCCTTTGTTATTTTCATAGTGACAGTACTAACGACAGCGGCCGCGGTAAGGCACTCGCTGGTCAGTGGAGTAGGGTTTAGTGATCGCCAAAACTATTGGATTAACGAAATATCAAAGTTTCCTTACCAAGTGAGAACTGCGGTGTATGAATTAGCTTCATACATACTTGACAAACCGTCTGCGTTACTGATAATGCGCTCTAATACTAACACCGCCTACCACAGCAGCAATTTTCCCGAGTCTAGTGATCCTGGTTATTTATTATTACCCGCAGTAGATTCGGAATACAAAAGAGCCACCATTAAATTAATTCGCATTGCAGATGGAAAAATTATCTGGCAATGGATCCCGAACTGGGACGCCATCCATGATGGCATATCTGAAAAACTTACCTTCGTGCCTAAAGGTAGTATTAACAGATATATGGCACAGCATCCGCTCATCCTAGGAAATGGAGATGTAATTTTTAATACAAATAACTCGCTTATAAGACTTGAGAAATGCGGCGGCAATATTCGATGGCTTCTGAACTACCCCTACCACCACTCCAACGAACTGTCAGCCGATCAAAAATCGCTTTGGGTTAACTCAATTTCAGAAGATTATTTCGACTTCAACCCATGGATCAAGAAGCACATTAGGGATGACTCTATTGCCAACGTTTCATTAGACGGATCTTTAATATCAAATAACTCTTTCTCCGAGATACTAATTTCCAATGACTTAACCGCGCTGCTATTAGGGACCAGCGGCGTATCATTTAATGTCGATCCGATTCATTTAAATCAGATTGTTGAAGCATCCCAAGATGGCAATTATTGGAAACGCGGCGATCTACTTATTTCTGCCCGGCATTTAAGTACCATTTTTATTTATAGACCATCTACAAAAAAGGTGGTTTGGTACAAGCAGGGACCCTGGATGAATCAACATTCAGTAGGATTTTTAGATAATAGGCGCATCTATGTTTTTAACAACAACGTGTTTGGTGGAATCCCATCTACTGAACTATTTTTAAAAATCAACGATACCAATAAAATTATGGTTTATGACTTCTCAAGTGGTCTTATCAGCGAGCCCTTCAAGCAGAGCCTGGCATCTTTAAAACCTAAAACCATCACCGAAGGTCGTGCGCAAATACTGAGCGACGGGGGACTTTTCTTTGAAGAAACTAATAATGGTAGGATTTTTCGTACCACCAAAGATGACAAACTACTTTGGTCATTGGTTATCGATTACGATAAGGATAATATTAGTAAGATCTCATGGAGTAGATATTACAACCAATCTGAAATATCTCCACTATTGGAAAACTTTGTTGATGCCTGCCAAAAGCTTTGACAGGTGCCGGGATATGGGTAATCCCCCGATGAAAATATGCAAGATCTTGGTGGCGCAGCACGACGGTCAGGTCTTAAGCTCCCCTTAAAGGTGAAGAAGTTGAAAATAGAGACTTCCATTTCTTTGAGGGTGAGAGATGATGAAGTCCAAATTTACGGAAAGTCAGATTGTTGGAATATTGGGTGAAGGCGAGGTCGGCCGCTACCCGCACCGCAACGCCGTGCTGGGCCGCAGATCCACCCCGCAAGAGCAGGCCTTCCTGCTGGAGCCAGGTTCCTCGTTTTAAGTTGGCGATGCCACGAATCTCGACAAATCATGCGCCACGCGCCGCAACACAGGGGCCCAATCCAGGTCTTGCGCCTGACGGTACAGGGTGACGCTGCGGTACCAGGGGCTGTCATCGCGGTCCAGCAGCCAGCGCCAGCAGGTGTCATAGCGGTTGAGTATCCAGGTCGGCTTGCCCAGCGCGGCGGCAACGTGGGCGGTGGAGGTGTCGACGGTGAGCACCACATCCATATTCGCAATCAAGGCTGCGGTGTCGGCGAAGTCATGCAGGGCGTCGGCGAAGTTGTAAAAATTGCCGCGCGGCCACAGCCCTTGGGCCCGTTGGCGTATGTCGGACTCGGCCGGTTCGCCTTTTTGCAGCGAGAAAAAATCTGCATCGGCCGTGTGCAAGCACTGCGCAAGCAGATCCACGGGGACATTGCGGCTTGCATCGATAGCCCAGACGGCCGGTTGGTCGGGCCGGTGCCCGCCGCTCCAGACCAGACCAACTTTCAACCTGTGCCGAGAACCGATTTTTTCCCGCCGGTACCGCGTTTTCACCGGATCCGCAAACAGATACGGCCCCGCGCAGGGGATGCTGTGCAACTGGGTGCCAAAAGCCAGCGGCAGGCTGAGTAAGGGGCAGCGGTAATCAAAAGGCGGCAAAGGCTGCCCTCTTTCCACTATCAAAGGGACACCGGCCAGGGTGGAGAGCAGACCCAGTAGAGCCTTGGGCAACTCCAGCACCACCTGCGCGCCCCTGTCTGCGAGAAGCTGGGTGTAGCGACAAAACTGGATGCTGTCGCCCAGCCCCTGTTCGGCCTCCAGCAAGATGGTTTTGCCTCGGAGGTCCTCAGCGCCAGTCCACAGCGGCCGGCCAAAATCGCGCAGCGAAGAGCGCATGGGCTCGAGCTGCCAGCGCCATTCGTACAGCGGCCAGCCCTGCCGCAAATCGCCGCCCAACAGCAAGGCATACGATTTGTTGCAATAGGCGGCTGCGAAATCGGGCTTGGCGCGGATGGCTAGGTCGTAACTGGCGCAGGCTTCGTCCAGACGGCGCAGCACTTTGAGCGCGTTGCCACGGTTGAAATAGGCTTGCGCGTAGCCGGGCCTGAGGGCGATGGCAGTGTCGTAACTGCGGATTGCCTCGTGCGGGCGCTTGAGCTCCTGCAAGGCGAGGCCCAGATTGCAGTGGGCAGCGGCATAGTCCGGTTTGAGATCAATGGCTTTTTGATAATCCCGCAACGCATCAGCGGTTTGCCCCAGCGCGGTGAGCGCATTGGCTCGGTTGTAGAAGGCTTCGGCGTAATCGGGCTTGAAGCGGATCGCCAGGTCATAACTGGCGACAGCCTCGTGCGAGCGACCCAGGGCCTTCAGGGCATTGCCGACGTTGCTGTGGACCGCAGCGTGCGCCGGATTGACCCGCAGTGCCCGGCTCAGAAAGTCCAGCGCCTCGCCCCAACGGCCTTCTTGCACCGCAATCGCTCCCAGCAATTGCAGGGCATCGAAGTGCGCCGGGTCGGCATGCAGTATGTCCTGGTAGATGCGCTGCGCAGTGTCGAGTTCGCCCGCCTTGTGGTGGGCCACCGCCTGCTGCAAGGCCGCCGCTAAGGCGCTGGGCGTGAGGGGAGTCGGAGTCATGCTGTCAGACAACTGGCGCATCGGGGCATATTGCATTTTAGGAGGCTTACCACCGGGCTACCCCCTCGAAAGGGCGTCTGCACCCACCGCCCGCACGGCACCGATTCATCTCAAATTCGAGCCAATCCATACCATAGGTGCAATTATTTTTTTGATTTTTCCGTCAATTTGGCCCTAATTACAAAAATATTTGCCATCATGTGTTGAATTTTCGGCATGCACTTGGGAATCCTGCGGTGCCAAGCTCCCGGAATTGGCCGAATCACGCCGCAGAAGCGAACGTTTTACAGGGGGATATATGAATACGAAAAACCTGATTGGGGCTGTGGCCGCTACCGCAACTGCGGCCTTTGGGCAGACTGAAGGGGTTCCGCCCCCGGTACACGCTGCCGCAGCCGGGCTCAGCGCAACGGCCTTCAGCAGTGCCGATACCGCCTGGATGCTGAGTGCAACCGTATTGGTTTTGCTGATGACGCTGCCGGGCATTGTGCTGTTTTATACCGGCCTGATGCGCTCCAAAAATGCCCTTTCTCTGGCTGTCCAAACCCTTGCATCCACCGCGCTGATCACCCTGGTGTGGGCCATCGCGGGGTATTCACTGGCCTTTACACCAGACAGCCCCTGGCTGGGTGGCGTGAGTCGGGTCATGGCGCTGGGCCTGGGGGCGCCGAACGCCCCAGGGCATGAGATGGCAAAAACCATTCCAGAACCGGTATTTTTTATGTTCCAACTGGCCTTTGCCCTCATCACTTTCGCTTTGGTTCTGGGCGCGGCAGTAGAGCGCATGCGCATTGGGGCGGTCATGGTCTTCTCCGTGCTGTGGTTGTTGTTGATTTACGCCCCGGTAGCCCACTGGGTCTGGCATCCGGGCGGGTGGCTGGCGCAGATGGGGCAAATGGACTTTGCCGGTGGCACCGTGGTGCACGTACTGGCCGGAAGCACGGGTCTGGTGACCGCCATGGTGGTGGGAAAACGCGAGGGTTTTGGTACAGAGCCCATGATGCCGCACAACCTGCTCACGACCACCCTGGGGGCAGGTTTGTTATGGATTGGATGGTTTGGCTTCAACGCGGGATCGGCACTGGAGGCTGGCAGCCGCGCCGGCAACGCCATGCTGGCGACGCATTTCTCAGCCAGCGCAGCTTGCTTCATGTGGGGGGTGTGCGAACTCATGCAGCGCAGAAAGATCAGTATTCTGGGTTTGTGCAGCGGGGCAATTGCCGGTCTGGTGGCGGTGACGCCCGCGTCGGGCTTTGTGGACTTATGGGGCGCGGTGGTGATGGGTTTGTGCGCAGGCCTGGTCTGCTACCTGGCCGCCACACAGTTGAAAGCCCTTACGGGAATTGATGATTCGCTGGACGTGTTCGCCTTGCACGGTGTGGGTGGGTTTCTGGGTTCGGCCCTGACACCGCTTCTGGCCAGCACTGCCATTGCCCCCATCTCGGCAACCGTGTGGACCAATACGCTGGGAGCCCTTGCTGTTCTGGCTTATGCAGGTGTGATGACTTTTGCCATCCTGCAGATCATTCAGTTGTTTTTCCCCTTGCGTGTAACGCCCGCGCAAGAGAAAGAAGGTTTGGACTTGGCCCAGCATGGCGAACAGCTGTCAACGCCCTGAGGTGCTGTATGGGAACAAGCCACTCCGCGACAGACAGAGAATTACTCAACGCCTTGGTCGCACTCACTACCGCTTTCCGGCGGCATTTCCGGCGGGCGCTGGAGATCGACCGGTTTTTGTCAGATTCGGCATACGCCAAAGAAGTCGTCGATTGGCTGGTCCGCGAGAACGACCCGGCGCTGGCGCAGACCACGCAATTCCTGCGAGGACGTATCCATGGACCTCCCACAGGTGCAGGGACGAAAGCAGCGCACGCACCGGGCCAAGAGGCCGTCCCCGCAGGCGACCCTGTCGGCCCGGATGGTGCCACGTCGGCGGATACCCATGTGGGCAGCCGCTACGTCAAGGGTTTGCGCTGACCGCGAACCGGCACCCCCGGTCCGTCGGCATGGAGCCACGCACTAGACTCTCCCGCTTTCAACCCCGGAGCCCGACTACCATGATCACGCTATACGGCTTTGCCGTCTCCAACTATTTCAATATCGTCAAACAGGCGCTGCTGGAAAAGCAGATCGCGTTCACCGAGGAACGTATGCTGCCGCGCAGCACAGACGAAGCCGTGTTGTCGCTCTCTCCCCTGGGCAAGGTGCCATTTATCCGCACGCCCGATGGCGGTTTGTGCGAGAGCGCGGTGATTCTGGATTACCTGGAGGCGCAATACCCGGCCCACCCGCTTCTGCCAGCCGATGCGTTTGCAGCAGCCAAGGTGCGCGAGCTGTGCACCTTTATCAACCTGCATCTGGAACTGGTGGCGCGTGAGTTGTATGCACAGGCATTTTTTGGCGGCAGCGTCCCCGATGCCACCAAAGATACGGTACGCAAACAGCTGGTGCGCAATATCGATGCGTTCAAACGCCTGGCGCACTTTGCGCCCTACGTGGGGGGCGACAGTTTCACCTTGGCTGACTGTGTGGCTTTCAGCAACCTGCCCCTGATCGGCATGGCCACGCGCGCGGTGTACGGGGAGGACCTGCTGCTGGCTGCAGGCGTGGATTACAAGCCGTACATCAAACTGGTTGGCGAACGCCCAAGCGCGCAAAAAATCGTGGAAGACCGCAAGACGGAACTGGCCAGGCCCAAAGGCTAGTCAATCCTCGGGCTCGCGGGGCGCATCCGTCAAACCCACCCGCGCAGGTCGCGGGATTTTTTTGTGGCGGATCAGCCGGTCCTGGGTGATGGCGTCTTTCTTGATCTGACGCTGGGCATCCACACGCTGCCCCTCCGCCAACCAAAGCGCAAATTCGGCAGGTGTTTCCAAAGTGGCCGGACCCAGAGCACCGGCGCGAAAGTCGTGGATGGCGATTTCAGCGGCCTTTTGCAAGTTCACCCGTCCACCGGACTGCAGCGCGCCCCGGGCGCGGCCCACGCCGTCCAAAATTTGCTCGTCCGTCGCGGTCTGCGCGTCCCGCAACTTGTACCGCGCCGCCAGGGCTTGGGGGTAATGCGCACCAAGGTAATCGAGCAACTCCAGCGCCACTTCCTGCTCGTCAAAGGCATTGCGGCCCACCGCGCCACTGGCAGCGAGCTTGTAGCCGCTTTGGGCCACGATGATGCGCGGCCACAGCATGCCGGGTGTGTCGTACAGATAAAAGTCATCGGCAATCGTGATGCGTTGCTCGATTTTGGTCACCCCCGCCTCGTCGCCCGTCTTGGCGGCACGCTTGCCTTTGAGGGTGTTGATCAGCGTGGATTTGCCCACATTGGGAATACCGCAAATCAGCACCCGCAGCGGCTTGGCCATGCCCCCACGCAGCGGCGCGAGCTGGTGGCAGGCGTCGACCAGAGCACGCGCGGGTGTGGTCATGCTGGCGTCCAGCGGCACGGCGCGGGTGCCGGGCAAGGCGTTGTAGTGCGCCAGCCAGAGGGCGGTGCGCGTCGGGTCAGCCAGATCTTGTTTATTGAGAACCTTGAGCGTGGGCTTGTGGCCGGTCAGCTCGGCCAGCAGCGGGTTGGCGCTGGAGCCGGGCAATCGGGCGTCCAGCATCTCCACCACCACGTCAATGTCTTTGATGCGCTCGCCAATGGCTTTGCGCGTGAGGTGCATGTGGCCGGGAAACCATTGGACGGCCATGGCGCGGGAGCCTGGGTATTCAGACCGGCAGTTTCAGCCGCGACGCCGCGGACTGTGCGGTGTCAGGCGCGCCGGCGAGAGATACTGGCTCAGGTACTGGTCAAAGGGCAGGCTGTCAGCCGCCTCCACCGCCGCCTGGTCTTGCAGAGATTGGTGGGCCTGCGCCTGCATGGCGTGCGTATCCGCAGCGGCCAGCGGCGTATCAACAGCACTGGCCTTCAAACGCTGTGCCTGCGCCAGACCGAAGCGGCCAAACGAGCCACCAAAATCGTTTTGCATGCTGGCCAAAACCCGCGCCGATGGCAGCTTCTCAGGATGTTGCAAGGTGTCGATGGCATGCTCCAAGGCCGCGCAGTGCAGACCTGACCCAGCAGGAGTTTCGGTATCGGCCAGGGCGTCGAGGCGCTGGGCAATCGGGCGCATTTCGGAAAGGATGCGGTCCGCCCATTCGACCAGGAGTACCTGCTGTCCCATGCGCTCGATGCAAAAGCCCGGCTCGCGGCCACGCTCTGCGACCTGCCCCTGGTTGCGCACCAGGGTGGCAATTTCTTGTGGCGTGTCGGGAGGGCTTTCGCTGAGCAGGCAGTGCAGCAAAAACACATCCAGAAAACGCATCGTGCGGGTGGCGATGCCGATGGGCTCAAACGGGTCGAGGTCCATCAGACGCACTTCCACGTATTGCACACCCCGCTCGCGCAGCGCGTGCAAAGGCCGCTCACCGGGATGGATGGTGCGCTTGGGGCGGATGGTGCCGTAGAACTCGTTTTCGATTTGCAGAAGACTGGTGCCCAACTGGCGGTAGCTTCCGTCGGGGGCGCGCACGCCGATGGCCTCGTAGCGGGGATACGGCACGGTAAGCGCCGCCTCCAGCGAGCGGCCGTAGCCCTCCAGGCTGTTGTAGCTCACCGCCAGCGCACTTTGCGCGTCGCTTTGATAACCCAGGCCACCCATGCGCAAGGATGTGGCGTAGGGCAGGTACAAGGTGTCATCTCCCAGCGCCTGCAGACTGTGTTGGTTGCCCCGCGCAAAGCAGGCGCACACGGCAGGTGACGCACCGAACAAAACCATGGGCAGGAATGCATGCCGGCGGAAATTGCGGATCAGGCTGAAGTAATCGGCATCCGCCACCTGGGGAACCGACCAGTTGTAGTGCACGCCCGAGATGGTTTGCATGCGACGGCCGTAGCGGTAACCCAAGCCACTGCGGTACACGGTTTTGCTACGCCCCACATTAGACGTGCCGTATTGGCCCAGCGGAATCTCGTCGTCTCCAGGCAGCCAGCAGGGCATGCTGGAGGGCCACAGCAACTCGTCGCCGATGGCATTGAGCGTAAAAGTTTGCACTGCATCAAGTTCGGCGGCGCAGGCCTGGGCGCTCGCATGCACACCGGTGATGAGTTCAATCTGCGATTCGCTGAAATCGGTGGTGATGTGCGGGTGGGTCAATGCCGAACCCAGCGCCCGGGGGTGAGCGGTGGTCACCAAATGGCCGTCAGCACGGGTGCGCAAGCTCTCTTTCTCCACCCCCCGGCGCATACCCGCGAGCCGCTCGTCGCTCCACGCGTTGATGGCCTGTGTCAAATCCTGCATGCGTGCCGCCTCGTCATAAATGGTTTCCGTGCCCCCCTCAGGGCGGGTTGCGAAGGTAGCACATCGCGGTGAAGGCAGCCGGGCGGCGACAATTTGGCCTGCCCGGAATGCAAGCACCTATGGAACTCAACTCTGAAATCCCGACCCACCCGCCCCGCGACGCGGCCACTGTTGTGCTCTTGCGTGACGGCGCCAAAGGACTCGAAGTCTTTCTGGTGAAACGCCACAGCGCGTCGCAGGTGCTGGGCGGGGCCTATGTGTTCCCGGGCGGCAAGCTCGACCCCGGCGACAGCGCGGTGCACCCCCGCCACCTCAACCTGACGCCCCGGGCGCTGCACCGCAAGCTCGGTGAACCCGAAACCCCGCTCGAAAAGGCTGCGGGCCTGTTTGTGGCGGCGCTGCGCGAAACCTATGAGGAAGCCGGGGTATTGCTCACTGAGACGCCTGTTGCCGCACAGGCCGATGCCGCACCGGACTTTCACAGCGTGTTGAGCGCACAGGGGCTGCGCCTGAACGTGGCGGCCCTGCAACCCTGGGTGCGATGGATCACGCCGCGTATGCCCTCGGTGAGCAGCAAGCGATTTGACGCGCGTTTCTTTATCGCGGCCATGCCAAGCCACCAAACAGCGGTTCACGACAATGTGGAGGCTACCGCCAGCGCCTGGTTAGGTCCGCGCGAGGCGCTGGAGCAGTACTGGAACCATACGATAGAGATGGCACCACCCCAAATCATGAGCCTGGCGCATCTTGCGCGCCATGGCAGCGTGGCCAGCGTGCTGGCCGAGCTGGCCACGCGCGCGCCGGCGACCATCCTCCCCGAATCGCACGACCAGGACGGACAAAGGGTGATCTGCTACCCCGGCGATCCGCGGCACAGCGTGTCTACACGCGCCCTGCCCGGCCCGACGCGCCTGGTCTGGCGCAAACAGCGCTTCGAGCCGGAGGCCGGTCTGGCCACCCTCTGGTCAGATTGAGTTGTCAAGGCTGTGACAATGGCCTTGCAGTTTTGGATAGGCAGTCTAAATGCGGGCCATTAAAGCTAACAATGGGCCCTAGGCCGGAATCGGTTTAAGCTGTCGGTGTCTCGGGTAGCAGGCGCTGCCCGAGCCATCATCAATTTTCAACCCCTAGGAGACATTCCCATGGCAGCACTCAAAGGCTCGCGCACGGAACAATGCCTGAAAGACGCCTTCGCAGGCGAATCACAGGCCAACCGTCGCTATTTGTATTTCGCGAACAAGGCCGACGTGGAAGGCCAAAACGATGTGGCAGCGCTGTTCCGTTCCACCGCTGAAGGTGAAACCGGTCACGCCCACGGCCACCTGGAGTTCCTGGAGCAATCCGGTGACCCCGCAACCGGCCTGCCCATCGGAACCAGCCGCCAGAACCTGGCATCGGCTGTCGCTGGCGAAACCCACGAGTACACCGACATGTACCCCGGCATGGCCAAAACCGCCCGCGAGGAAGGTTTTGACGAAGTGGCCGATTGGTTCGAAACCCTGGCCAAGGCTGAGCGTTCACACGCCAACCGCTACGCCAAGGCCCTGGCTGAACTGGTGGATTGATCACCCGGTAAGACCGTATTGCTGCACCCACAAGGTGCAGCGGTAACCCAAGCGGCTTGTTTTGCAAGCCGTTTTTGTTACCGAAACACGCATTCCCGTTTTCGCCCTTCCCCAGGAGCACCCATGGCCACCGAAGGCAATCTGCAAGCCCCCACCCGCCACCCGCTGGACTGGCAAAACCCGGACTTCTACAACGAAGAAAAGTGCCTGCACGAGATGGAGCGCATTTTTGACATCTGCCACGGGTGCCGCCGCTGCGTCAGCCTGTGCGGATCGTTCCCCACTCTGTTCGATCTGGTGGACGAGAGCACGACCATGGAAGTCGACGGTGTGGACAAGAAGGACTACTGGAAAGTGGTGGACCAGTGCTACATGTGCGACCTGTGCTACATGACCAAGTGCCCGTACACCCCGCCGCACGAATGGAACCTGGACTTCCCCCACACCATGCTGCGGGCCAAGGCCATCAAGTTCAAAAAGGGCGAGGTGGGACTGGCCGAGCAGATGCTGGCATCCACCGATGTGCATGGTTCGCTGGCCGGCATTCCCATCGTGGTGCAAACGGTCAACGCCATCAACAAAAGCAAACTCGGACGCGATGTGCTGGAAACCGTGGCGGGGGTGGATAAAGACGCTTGGCTGCCAGAATTGGCGACCAAAAAATTCCGATCCAGCGCCAAAAAATCAAAAACCACTCCCGTGGTCAACGGCGATAAGACGCCAGGCAAGGTGGCGATTTATTCCACCTGCTACATCAACTACAACGAACCCGGCATCGGCCACGACCTGCTGAAAATCCTGGACCACAACGCCATTCCCTATGTGCTGGTGAACAAGGAACAGTGCTGCGGCATGCCCAAGCTGGAACTGGGCGATCTGGATGCGGTGCAAGCCGCCAAAGAAGCCAACATCCCGGTGCTGGCGAAGTACGCCAAAGAAGGCTATGCGATTCTGTCGGCCGTGCCGAGCTGCTCGTTGATGTTCAAGCAGGAAATCCCGCTGATGTTCCCCGACTGCGCCGACACGCAGTTGGTCAAAACCCATATGTGGGATCCGTTCGAGTACCTGATGGCGCGCAAGCGCGACGGCTTGCTCAAGACCGAATTTCCGCAGCCGCTTGGTAATGTGAGCTACCAGATCCCCTGCCACGGCCGGGTGCAGAACATCGGCAAGAAAACTGAAGAAATGCTCAAGATGATTCCGGGTACGGAGATCAACAGCATCGAGCGCTGCTCCGGCCACGCTGGCACTTACGGCGTGAAAAAAACCTCGCACGCCTACTCCATGAAAATCGGCAAGCCCGTCTTCAAGGCCATGGCGACCATGAAAGACGGCAGCAAACCGGATTACATCAGCTCGGACTGCCCGCTAGGCGGTCACCATATTGCACAGGGCTTTGAAGTCAACGGCCTGAGCGCGCCTGAACTCAACCACCCGCTCACCCTGGTGCGCAAGGCCTACGGCCTGGCATAAAACCACAAGCGACTACCCGAGGACTATCCATGCAACTCACCGGACAAATCACCGCCGACAGCCTGATGTCGCTGGAGGCCTACACCAAGTGGCGCAAGCTGCACAAGCCCGATGTCATCGCCCACCGCAAGCTGCGCAGCCTGCATTTGGGCGAGAACGTGCATGTGCAGTTTGAAAGCGAAACCACCATCCGCTACCAGATCCAGGAAATGCTGCGCATCGAAAAGGTGTTCGAGGAAGAAGGTATTCAGCAGGAAATCGACGCCTACGCCCCGCTGCTGCCCGACGGCAGCAACTGGAAGGGCACGATGATGCTCGAATACACCGATATCAACGAGCGCAAACGGGAGCTGTCCCGCCTGATCGGCATTGAGGACCGTATGTTTGTGGAAGTCGAGGGCCACCCGCGCGTGTACGCGATTGCCGATGAGGACCTGGACCGCGAAAACGACGAGAAGACCTCGGCCGTGCACTTTGTCCGCTTTGAATTCAATCCCGCCACCTGCGCCGCCATCAAGGCGGGTGCCGCCGTGAAGATTGGTTGCGACCACACCAACTACCCGGCGCACATGGAAATCCCCGCCGAAACGCTGGCATCGCTGGCGGGGGATTTAAAGCCTTAATTCGCTGAAGCGAGGGCTTGGGGGGGCCGCAAATGCGGGTGCGGCTAAACGGGGGTGATCAGTCCTCGACGAAAACGTCTTCACGCTTTTTGCTGACCGACGGCAGCAAGACGATGACCAAGAGCAGCGCAGCTGCCAGCAAGAGCCCGGCTGAGAGAGGGCGGGTTACCAGAACCGACCAATCACCGCGCGAAAGCAGCAGCGCGCGGCGCAGGTACTCTTCCATCATCGGCCCCAGGATGAAGCCCAGCAGCAAGGGCGCTGGCTCGGTTCCCAATTTGATGAACAGGTAACCAATAAAACCAAATAAACCGACCATCCAAATATCGAACGTCGTGTTATTGGTTGAGAAAACCCCAATTGCACAGAACAGGACGATGGAGGGGAAAAGCCAGCGGTAAGGCACAGTGAGCAGCTTGATCCATATGCCTATCAGCGGCAGGTTCAAGACCACCAGCATGGCGTTACCAATCCACATGGAAGCAATAAGCCCCCAAAACAGTTCGGGGTTGCCGGTCATGACCTGCGGGCCGGGCTGGATGTTGTGGATGGTCATGGCACCGACCATCAGCGCCATCACCGCGTTGGGCGGAATACCCAGGGTCAAGAGGGGGATAAACGAGGTCTGTGCGCCCGCATTATTGGCGGCCTCCGGTGCCGCCACGCCACGGATATTGCCCTTGCCAAACGGCACCTCATGCGGCGCCAGTTTGGTCTTTTTCTCCAGCGTGTAAGCGGCAAACGCGGCCATCACCGCGCCGCCACCGGGCAGTATGCCCAAGATGGAACCCAATGCCGTGCCACGCAACACCGCGGGGGTCATGTCTTTAAAGTCCTGTTTGGTAGGCATCAAGCCCGATACCGAAGCGGTGAAGACCTCGCGCTCGCTTTCGTGCTTGGACAGGTTGCTGATGATTTCACCGTACCCAAACACCCCCATGGCAATCACGATAAAGCCAATGCCATCGGTGAGCTCGATCACACCCATGCTGAAGCGCGCCATGCCGGAATTCACGTCGGTTCCCACCATGCCCAGCAAAAGGCCCAGCACGATCATCGCAATCGCTTTGAGTAGCGATCCGGACGCCAAAACCACGGCGCCCACCAAACCGAGAATCATCAAGGAAAAATACTCAGCCGGGCCGAACTTGAAAGCCAGCTCGGTCAGCGGCGCAGCGAAGGCCGCCAAAATCAAGGTGCCCACGCAACCCGCAAAAAACGAGCCCAGGCCCGCCGCAGCCAAAGCCGGGCCAGCGCGTCCGTTGCGCGCCATCTGGTAACCGTCGATCACGGTCACCACCGAGGACGACTCGCCGGGCAGGTTAACCAAAATAGCCGTGGTCGAGCCACCGTACTGCGCGCCGTAATAGATGCCGGCGAGCATGATCAGCGCTGCCACCGGTGGCAGCGCATAAGTGGCAGGCAGCAGCATGGCAATCGTGGCCAGCGGACCGATACCGGGCAGCACCCCGATCAGCGTGCCCAGCAGGCAACCGATGAAGGCATACATCAGATTCGAGAGGGTGAAGGCAACGCCAAAACCCATGGCCAGGTTATTGAGCAAATCCATGGTGTTTCCTTAAATGCCCAAAAACGCAGGCCACACGGGAAACTGCAAATTGAGAAGTTTGATGAAGGCGCCGTAACTGAACACGCTCAGGACCACGCTGAGGACGAGCGCTTCCTTGGCATTGAACTCATCGCTGGCCAGACTGGCCACAAAGGTCAAGATAAATATCCCCAGAATCAGGCCCAAGGGCGGCAAGCCGATGCTGGGCAAACCACCAAGACAAGCGCCAAAGGCCAGATTGGCCGCAATAATGAAAATCAAGGGACGCCAGGCAAAGCGTCCAACCGGATCGCCATCGTCGGGCCCGACCGCGAAGGACCGGCTAGCTATCACAACCCCGAGTGCGGCCAGTAAAACGCCCAGCACCAAGGGGAAATAGCCCGGCCCCATGCGAGCCCCCGTGCCGATGGTGTAGGTACTCGATATGGCCGCAAAGGCCCCGCCCACTGCGGTGAACATCAGGCCGGAGAAAAAATCTTTTTGACTCTTGATTCGCACAAATACTCCCGCAGAGAAAGAAGATGCCGATTCTGCCCAGTTTTGCCGGGCCGCCTGCTTAGGAAAACCCGCGTTTACACAGACCCAAACGCCTAAATGTCCAGCTTTTGCAAGCCCCGCACCCATTTGGCCGCCGGCAAACCCCATAGACGCTGGATTGCGTCGGCGCGCTCCAGCATCAGTGCGCGTCCCGGATCCGCCGCTGTACGCTGGGCCAGCACCACCGTGTTGCCCTCGCGGGTGGGCTTGAAGGCCCACACCGCATGGGGGCCGAAGGCGGCGGCCATTTTGGCCACGCTCTGGTCGAAGCTGGAGGAGCGGCCGAACAAGTTGACCGTCATGCAGCCCTCGGGCGTGAGCAGATTGCGACAATCGGCGTAGAACTCCGGACTGTCCAGCACCGGGGCGGCGGCCTCTTCGTCATACAGATCCACTTGCAAGGCATCAACGGCGCCAATCCAGTGCGGCTGGCGGATTTCCGAGGACGCGTCGGCCAGAACCACGCGCATGCGGGCGTTGTCGGTGGGGAGCTTGAACCAGCCCCGGCAAGCCCGCAGAACCTGGGGGTTGTGCTCAATGGCCGTGGTCTGCATACCCATTGCCTGGCTGCAAAACTTGGTCAGCGATCCCGCGCCAAGCCCAAGCTGCATGGCCTGGCGGCGGGAAATGCCAGCCGGGTCCATGAACAAGGTCCAGGCCATCATGCGCTGGATGTATTCGTGAACCAGACGGAGTGGGTCGTCCAGATACATAGACCCCTGTACCCAGACGCTGCCCAGGTGCAGGTGGCGGATACCGCCCTCTTCCGAGAAATTGACCTCGGGCAATTCAGTTTCCGCTGGACTGTTTTTTCGCATGCGCCGCTTATACCAGTGCCTGCAGCGCTGCCAAGCGCGGCAAGGCCTGGCAGGCGTTGGCGCTGCTGGCCCGCTGCAAGGCCGGCACGCTGATTCCCCGTAAACCGGCCAGTTCAGCGGCGATGCGCGGAAGCTCGGCGGGGCTGTTGTGGCCCTGCACCTGTCCGGCTGCGCGCTGCGCGGCGGTGGTGTACAGCCATTTCGGCGGAATATCCGGCGTATCCGTCTCTAACACCAGCGCATCCAGCGGCAGCGCGCGCGCCAGACGGCGCAGTTGCAAGGCGCGTTCATAGGTCAGTGCGCCGCCAAAACCCAGCTTGAAGCCCAAGCCAACAAAGGCCAGGGCCTGCGCATGGCTGCCGTTGAATGCGTGGGCAATTCCGCTCCACCGGTGCCCACCCTGCCCCAGCGCCCTGAGGTACTTCAGCAGCCGGTCGGCACTGCGCCGCACATGCAGCACCACGGGCAGCCCGTGGGCACGCGCCAGCCGCAGCTGAGCGGCATAAAAAAACTCCTGACGCGCGCGCATCGCAGGCTCGCACAAAGCCGGAACAAAAAAGTCCAGTCCGATTTCGCCAACGGCCACCAGACGCGGATCACCGCGATGCCGGGTCAGTTC
>CANFHZ010000040.1 GCA_947446885.1 Comamonadaceae bacterium | reverse complement strand
CAAGCTCAAACAGGTCAACCATTTGTTTGGCTTCATCGAAAAAATACTGCGCGAGCTGCCCGAGTCGCCGCAGGGGCCGACCCTGGCTGATCACGGTGCCGGCAAGTCGTATCTGGGCTTTATCGTCTACGACCTCTACTTCAAAGCACAGGGGACGGGCCATATTTTTGGCGTGGAGTCGCGCAGCGAGCTGGTGGCAGCGTCGCAGGCGCTGGCGCAGCGGCTTGGCTTTGCCCGCATGGCTTTTCTCAACACCAGCGTGGCCGATTCCGCGCACAGCGCAGATATGCCGCAGCGCATCGACGTGGTCACGGCGCTGCACGCCTGCGACACCGCAACGGACGACGCTATCGCGTTTGGCCTTGCCAAGCAGGCCCGCGCCATGGTTCTGGTGCCCTGTTGCCAGGCCGAAATTGCCGCCTGTCTGCGCCAGCACAAGGCTTTGCACCTGAAGCGGGGCGCACTGGCTGAGCTCTGGCGGCATCCCTTGCACACCCGGGAAATCGGCAGCCAACTCACCAACGTCTTGCGCTGCCTGTACCTTGAGGCGATGGGCTACGAGGTCACGGTGACCGAGCTGGTCGGCTGGGAGCACAGCATGAAGAACGAACTGATATTGGCCCGCTACACCGGGCGATCCGGTGCCGCAGCCGCGCAGCGCCTGCGGGACTTGCTACATGAATTCGGTTTGGAGTCCTTGCTTCACACCCGCTTTGCGATGCCGGTGCACAATTCAACGCGTCCCCAGGCGTAAGCGCCTTTCTCGGGGCTACACCCCATAATTTTTAGGAGGTTTTTTATGCGTGTTCCTCGCATGTCGTTCACCCTGACATCCGCATCCGTGGTGGTGCTCAGCATGGTCCTCGGTGCGTGTGCAAGCAGCGACCCTGACATGATTTCACGGGACAACACCCAAACCATGTCGCAGGTTCAGGATGGCGTGGTGCTCAGCGTGCGCAAGGTCACGGTGGACGGTAGCCAAAGCGGGGTGGGCGCCGCCGTGGGCGGTGCAGTGGGTGCCATCGGGGGCTTCGCGGGCAGCGGTGTGCAGCGCGAAGGTCAGGTCCTCGGTATTTTGGGTGCGGTCGCGGGTGCGGCGGCTGGCAACGCGGCCGAACGGCTGGTCACCAAAGAAGACGCCATCGAAATCCTGGTTCAGCTCAAAGGTGGCGAACGCAGGGCCATCGTCCAGGCCAAAGGTGCCCAGAACTTCGAGCCAGGCGACGCGGTCATCATCGTCACCACCGGCAACAAAGTTCGCGTGACCAAAGCGCCAAAATAATCGGGGTCAAATAATCGGGGTCAGATTCCGATTATTCTCACGGGATGGCACGCCTACCCCGTCTGACAGTCACAGATTACCCGCACCACGTCATTTTGCGTGGGAACAACCGGCAGGATATTTTTGCCGGGGACGCCGATATGCGGCGCATGCTGCGCTTACTGGAAGAGCACAGCCTGGCCCAGGGTGTAGACGTTCACGCCTATGTGCTGATGAGCAACCACATGCACCTGCTTGTGACGCCGCGGCGCGAGCGGGCCCTGCCCTTGATGATGCAGGCTGTCGGTCGAAGTTATGTGCGCGCCTTCAACCTGACGCACGGGCGCAGCGGCACTTTGTGGGAAGGGCGTTACCGTTCCGCGCTCATCCAGACCGACCGCTATTTGCTCACCTGCATGGCATATATCGACCTGAACCCGGTGCGTGCACGGATGGTCGACCTACCCGAGGACTACCATTGGTCCAGTCACGGGCATTACACCGGCCGTGAACAACAGCGGCTGATCACACCCCATTCCTTGTATTGGAACCTGGGCAACACGCCGTTCGCGCGGGAGGCCACCTACCGTGAATTGGTGATGGCCGGTATTTCTGAGCAAGAACAACGCGAATTGACCGGTGCGACGCTGAGTGGTTGGGCGCTGGGAGACGCCGTATTTCTGGATGGGCTGGAGGCGCAAACCCCCCGCCGCGCGCGCCCGGGCAGGGCGGGGCGACCACCCAGTAATCTGTCCCCAATTAAATTGAAGAGTTAACGGACTTCATTTAATTGGGATCTGACCCCGATTAAATTTTCTCTCTTCTGCTGGGTATTAGGGTATTCTCTATGCCCTTGTTGAGTTTCCAGGAGTAAGCGATGACAACTGCGGCCGAAATTGAGTACCTGCAGGCGCAGGGTTTGTACAGCGCGGCTGAGGAGCACGATGCGTGCGGGGTGGGTTTTGTGGCCCATATCCGCGGTCAGCGCAGCCACAGCATTGTGCGCAGCGCATTGCAGATTCTGGAAAACCTGGACCACCGGGGTGCCGTGGGTGCAGATGAGTTGATGGGCGACGGTGCCGGTATCCTGATCCAGCTCCCGGACGCGCTGTACCGCGAAGAAATGGCCGCAGCCGGTGTCACCTTGCCGCCGCCCGGTGAATACGGCGTGGGCATGATTTTCCTGCCCAAGGAGCAGGCTTCGCGCATGGCCTGCGAGCAGGAGATGGAGCGGGCCATCCGCGCAGAGGGCCAGGTTTTTCTGGGCTGGCGCGATGTGCCGGTCAATGCTGATATGCCCATGTCGCCCACGGTACGCGCCAAAGAGCCGGTGATCCGCCAGGTTTTTATCGGCCGCGGCAACGACGTGATCGTGCAGGACGCGCTGGAGCGCAAGCTCTACGTGATCCGCAAGACCGCCAGCGCGGCGATCCAGCACCTGAACCTCAAGCACGGTAAAGAGTATTACGTGCCCAGCATGTCCAGCCGGACTGTCATCTACAAAGGGCTGTTGCTGGCCGACCAGGTTGGTACCTATTTCCATGATCTGTTGGATGCCCGCTGTGTCTCTGCACTGGGCCTTGTGCACCAGCGCTTTTCCACCAACACCTTCCCCGAGTGGCCGCTGGCCCACCCCTACCGCTATGTGGCGCACAACGGCGAGATCAACACCGTCAAGGGCAATTACAACTGGATGAAGGCGCGCGAAGGCGTGATGTCCTCGCCGGTGCTGGCCGCCGATCTGAAAAAGCTCTACCCCATCAGCTTTGCCGGCCAGTCCGATACCGCCACCTTTGACAACTGCCTGGAGCTGCTCACCATGGCGGGCTACCCGATCAGCCAGGCCATGATGATGATGATCCCAGAGCCCTGGGAAAACCACAGCACCATGGACCCGCGCCGCCGCGCGTTCTACGAATACCACGCCGCGATGTTGGAGCCCTGGGACGGCCCGGCATCCATTGTGTTCACCGACGGACGCCAGATCGGCGCCACGCTGGACCGCAACGGCCTGCGCCCCTCGCGCTACTGCATCACCGACGACGATCTGGTCATCATGGCCTCCGAGTCGGGCGTGCTGCCGGTCCCGGAAAACAAAATCGTGCGCAAGTGGCGGCTGCAACCCGGCAAGATGTTCCTGATCGATCTCGAGCAGGGCCGCATGATCGACGACGACGAGCTCAAGTCCGGCCTGGCCAACAGCAAGCCCTACAAGCAGTGGATCGACAATCTGCGGATCAAACTCGATGATGTCGCCAACAGCGGCGCGGTCGATAGCGGCGAATCCACGGTGGTCAGCCTCTTGGACCGGCAGCAGGCCTTCGGCTTCACGCAGGAGGATCTGAAGTTTCTGATGGCCCCCATGGCCGTGGCGGGCGAAGAGGCTTTGGGCTCCATGGGCAACGACAGCCCCTTGGCGGTACTGTCGGATAAGAACAAGCCGCTGTACAACTACTTCAAGCAGCTGTTTGCGCAGGTGACCAATCCGCCGATCGACCCGATCCGCGAGGCGATTGTGATGTCGCTGGTGTCCTTCATAGGCCCCAAACCCAATTTGCTGGACATCAACCAGGTCAACCCGCCCATGCGCCTGGAAGTGGCGCAGCCCGTGCTGGACTTCGCTGACATGGCCAAGCTGCGCGACATTGCGCACTACACGCACGGCAAGTTCCGCAGCACCACACTGGACATCACCTACCCGCTAGCCTGGGGCCATGAGGGCGTGGAAGCCAAGCTGGCGTCCTTGTGCGCGCAGGCGGTGGACGCCATCCGCGGTGGCCACAACATTCTGATCATCAGCGATAAAGGTGTCGGCCCGGAGAATGTGGCGATTCCCGCCCTGATGGCTTTGTCTGCCATCCACCAGCATCTGGTGACGGAGGGACTGCGCACCACGGCCGGCTTGGTGGTGGAGACTGGAACCGCGCGCGAGGTTCACCATTTCGCGGTGCTTGCCGGTTACGGTGCCGAGGCAGTCCATCCTTACCTGGCGATGGAAACCCTGGTGCAGCTGCACCAGAACCTGAGCGGCGACTTGGGTGCGGACAAGGCGATTTACAACTACATCAAAGCCATCGGCAAGGGACTGTCCAAAATCATGTCCAAGATGGGCGTGTCCACCTACATGAGCTATTGCGGCGCGCAGCTGTTTGAGGCGATTGGCCTGTCCAGCGAAACCGTGAACAAGTATTTCACCGGTACACCGAGCCGGGTCGAGGGCATAGGCGTTTTCGAGATTGCCGAAGAGGCTATCCGCATGCACCGCGCCGCATTCAGCTCCGACCCGGTGCTGGCCAACGCACTGGACGCTGGTGGCGAATATGCCTGGCGCGCGCGCGGCGAAGAGCACATGTGGACGCCGGATGCGATTGCCAAATTGCAGCACAGCACCCGCGCCAACAACTTCAGCACCTACAAGGAATACGCCCAGATCATCAACGACCAGAGTCGGCGTCACCTGACCTTGCGCGGCCTGTTTGAGTTCAAGATCGATCCGGCCAAAGCCATCCCGGTGGACGAAGTGGAAAGCGCTGCCGAGATCGTGAAGCGCTTTGCCACCGGAGCGATGTCGCTGGGATCGATTTCCACCGAAGCCCATGCCACACTGGCCATTGCCATGAACCGCATCGGTGGCAAGAGCAACACCGGTGAGGGCGGCGAAGACCCGGCCCGCTACCGCAACGAACTCAAGGGCATTCCGATCACCCAGGGCCAGACCATGTCAGACCTGCTGGGTAAGGATTTGTTCGAGGTCGATTACCCGCTGAATGCCGGGGACTCAATGCGCTCGAAAATCAAACAGGTCGCCTCCGGCCGTTTTGGTGTGACGGCCGAATACCTCTCCAGTGCCGACCAGATCCAGATCAAGATGGCCCAGGGTGCCAAGCCGGGTGAGGGCGGGCAGCTGCCGGGCAACAAGGTGTCCAACTACATCGGCATGCTGCGTTACTCGGTGCCGGGCGTGGGCCTGATTTCACCGCCGCCGCACCACGACATTTATTCCATCGAAGACCTGGCGCAGCTGATCCATGACCTGAAAAACGTGGCGCCCAAGGCCAGTATCAGCGTCAAGCTGGTATCGGAAATTGGCGTGGGCACGGTGGCTGCGGGTGTGACCAAATGCAAGAGCGACCACATCGTGATCGCCGGGCATGACGGTGGCACCGGAGCCTCACCTTGGTCGTCCATCAAACACGCGGGCAGCCCCTGGGAAATTGGCTTGGCGGAAACGCAGCAGACTCTGGTGCTGAACCGGCTGCGCGGACGTGTGCGGGTGCAGGCCGACGGCCAAATGAAAACTGGGCGCGATGTCGCCATTGGCGCGCTGCTGGGGGCGGACGAATTCGGTTTTGCGACCGCGCCGCTGGTGGTGGAGGGCTGCATCATGATGCGCAAGTGCCACCTCAACACCTGCCCGGTGGGTGTGGCCACGCAAGACCCGGATTTGCGTAAAAAATTCGCCGGCAAGCCCGAGCACGTGGTGAACTATTTCTTCTTCGTTGCCGAAGAAGTCCGCCAGATCATGGCGCAGCTGGGCATCCGCAAGTTCGACGACATGATCGGCCGCGCCGATTTGCTCGACACCCGCAAAGGTATTGCCCATTGGAAAGCCAGCGGTTTGGACTTCAGCCGCATCTTCGCGATGCCGCCGGTGCCGGCCGATGTGCCGCGTTTCCACTGCGAAAGCCAGGCGCATGGTTTGGACAAAGGCTTGGATAACCTGCTGATTGCCAAGAGCCGTGATGCCATCGACAAGGGCCAGCGCGTGCAGTTCATGGAGGTGGCCCGTAACGTGAACCGATCGGTCGGAGCCATGTTGTCCGGTGCCGTGACACAGGTGCATCCGGAAGGTCTGCCTGACGACACGATTCGCATCCAGTTGGAGGGCACTGGCGGTCAATCCTTTGGCGCGTTCTTGTGCAAAGGCATCACGCTGTATTTGATTGGCGATGCCAACGACTACACCGGCAAAGGCCTGTCGGGCGGTCGCGTGGTCGTACGCCCCAGCATCGACTTCCGGGGCGACGCACTGCGCAACACGATTGTGGGCAATACCGTGATGTACGGCGCGACGGCGGGTGAAGCCTTCTTCAGCGGAGTTGCTGGTGAACGCTTCGCCGTGCGCTTGTCGGGCGCGACGGCTGTCGTCGAAGGCACGGGCGACCATGGTTGTGAATACATGACGGGTGGTACCGTGCTGGTGCTGGGACAGACCGGGCGCAATTTCGCCGCCGGCATGAGTGGCGGTGTGGCCTATGTGTATGACGAGGACGGCCACTTCGCCAGCCGCTGCAACACGGCGATGGTTGATTTAAAGGCTTTGGTCTCGGAGCAGGAGCAGGAAGCCAGCATAGACCGTGGTATCTGGCATCTGGGTCAGACCGACGAGTCAACCGTGCGCCGCCTGCTGGCCGAGCACAACCGCTGGACAGGCAGCAAGCGTGCGCGTGAGCTGCTGGACCACTGGGATGCCGCAAGGACCAAGTTTGTCAAGGTTTTCCCCAAGGAATACCAGCGCGCTTTGGCGGAAATCCACGCCAAAAAACGCGCAAGCCAGACGGTGGCTGGTTAAGCCGCACCAGACCCGACATCGCCACGGAACAGCCAAGGAATCACTATGGGAAAAATTACCGGTTTCAAAGAGTTTGAGCGTCTGGAAGAGGGCTACAAGCCCGTGCCGGAGCGGGTGAAAAACTACGCTGAATTTGTCATTGCCCTCAGCCCCGAACAGGCCAAAGTGCAGGGCGCACGCTGCATGGACTGCGGTACACCGTTTTGCAACAACGGCTGCCCGGTCAACAACATCATTCCGGACTTCAACGAGCTGGTGTTCCAAAACGACTGGCGCGCTGCGATCGACGTATTGCACAGCACCAATAACTTCCCCGAGTTCACCGGCCGTATCTGCCCGGCGCCCTGTGAGGCGGCGTGCACGCTGAACGTGAACGACGATGCCGTGGGCATCAAGTCGATTGAGCACGCCATCATCGACCGCGCCTGGGCCGAGGGTTGGGTCAACCCCCAGCCTCCGACTCAATCGACCGGTAAGAAGGTCGCCATCGTCGGATCAGGTCCCGCCGGACTCGCTGCCGCGCAGCAACTGGCGCGCCAGGGCCATGCGGTCACCGTGTTTGAAAAGAACGACCGGGTGGGTGGCCTGCTGCGCTACGGGATTCCGGACTTCAAGATGGAGAAATCCCATATTGAGCGGCGTGTGGCCCAGATGCAGGCCGAAGGCGTGGTCTTCCGCACCGGCGTGCTGGTGGGCGAATGGCCTGCGGATTCCAAAGTGACCAACTGGTCCAAGGAGACCGTTAGCGCGACCCAGCTTCAGGCGGATTTCGACGCGGTGTTGCTGACGGGTGGCGCGGAGCAGTCGCGGGATTTGCCTGTGCCAGGGCGTGATCTGGCTGGCATCCATTTCGCCATGGAATTCTTGCCCCAGCAAAACAAGGTCAATGCCGGCGACAAACTCAAAGGCCAGTTGCGTGCCGACGGCAAGCATGTGGTTGTAATTGGTGGCGGAGACACAGGCAGCGATTGCGTGGGAACCTCCAACCGCCACGGTGCCCTGGGCGTCGTGCAGTTCGAAGTCATGCCCCAGCCGCCTGTTGAGGAAAACCGTCCGCTGACCTGGCCGTACTGGCCTTTGAAGCTGCGTACCAGCTCCAGCCATGAAGAAGGCTGCGCGCGCGAATTTGCGATTTCCACCAAGGAATTTGTTGGCGAGAAGGGCAAAGTCACCGGCGTCAAAACAGTGCGCGTCGAATGGCAGGGCGGAAAAATGGTGGAGGTCGCTGGATCGGAGCAAATCATCCCAGCCGAATTGGTGCTGCTGGCCATGGGTTTTGTGAACCCGGTCGCCAGCGTCTTGACGGCTTTTGGCGTGGAGAAAGACGCACGGGGTAACGCCCGCGCCCATACCGATGAGGGCGGCTACGCCACGAATGTGCCCAAGATTTTCGCAGCCGGCGATATGCGCCGCGGCCAGTCGCTGGTGGTCTGGGCGATCCGCGAAGGCCGTCAGGCCGCACGCGCAGTGGATGTATTTTTAATGGGCAGCAGCGTTTTGCCGCGCTAAGGGATTGCCCGAAGAGGGAGTGCCGTATTGGGCATTCTGTGCAAAAAAACTACTTGATAATGGTTACAGCCGCCCCTGAAAAGCGGCTGCAATCCTTTTTCCATGCCAATGACTCCCCCGCCGCTTGTTGAACTGAAGAACATCTGCTTCGGCTATGGCGCGCGGCGCATCCTCGATGGCGTGAGTTTGTCCATTCCACGGGGCAAGGTGACCGCCTTGATGGGGGCATCCGGTGGCGGCAAAACAACCGTTTTGCGGCTGATCGGCGGGCAGTACCGCGCCCAAAGCGGTGAATTGTTGCTGGCCGGGCCACCGGGCGATGCCGGTTCGCCCCAGGATGTGGGTGGGATGAACGCCCAGGCTTTGTTCGCTGCCCGTCGCCGCATGGGCATGCTGTTCCAGTTTGGTGCCTTGTTCACCGACCTCAGTGTGTTCGACAACGTCGCCTTTCCCCTGCGCGAACACACCGACTTGCCGCCTGCCTTGTTGCGTGACATCGTCCTGATGAAACTCAATGCGGTTGGACTGCGGGGAGCACGCGACCTCATGCCGTCAGAGGTTTCCGGCGGCATGGCCCGGCGGGTTGCGTTGGCGCGGGCGATAGCGCTGGATCCGGAATTGCTGATGTACGACGAACCCTTTGCAGGGCTGGATCCCATATCGCTGGGAACCACGGCGCGGCTGATCCGCCGCTTGAACGATGCCATGGGCCTGACCAGCGTGGTGGTGTCCCACGACGTGCATGAAACCTTCCAGATCGCCGACTATGTAGTGATCCTGGCCAACGGACAGGTCGCCGCCGCCGGTACCCCTGACGCGGTACGTAATAGCGCCGACCCGCTGGTGCACCAATTTGTCAACGCCTTGCCCACCGGGCCGGTGCCCTTCCATTACCCGGCCAGCCCTTTGGCACAGGACTTCGGCCTGGAACTCAGCGCATGAAATCCCCACAGCGTTCTCCCTGGCACCCTGCCGAAATCGGGTTTTCGGCCAGGCGCGCTTTGGCGGATTGGGGTTACGGCGCGCGCCTGTTCGCCCGACTGGCCTGGCCAGGCTCTGCGCTATTGCGCCGCCCGCGCTTGGTCACGGACCAGATCCATTACATGGGCAACTATTCGCTGGCCATCATTACCGTCTCGGGCACGTTTGTGGGTTTCGTGCTGGCTTTACAGGGCTACTACACATTGCAGCGCTACGGCTCGTCCGAGGCGCTTGGCCTGTTGGTGGCCTTGAGTCTGGTGCGCGAATTGGGGCCGGTGATCTCGGCATTGTTGTTTGCCGGCCGTGCGGGCACCTCTTTGACCGCTGAGATCGGCTTGATGAAGGCGGGTGAGCAGCTCAGCGCCATGGAAATGATGGCGGTGGATCCGGTGCGTCGCATACTTGCTCCGCGTTTTTGGGGCGCAGTGATTGCCATGCCTTTGTTGGCAGCGGTTTTTTCTGCGATGGGCATTCTCGGCGGGTGGCTGGTGGGCGTGGTGATGATTGGCGTCGATGCCGGTGCCTTTTGGAGCCAGATGCAAAGCGGTGTGGATGTGTGGGCTGACGTGGGCAATGGCGTGGTGAAGAGTGTGATTTTTGGTGTGGCCGTCGCTTTCATTGCTTTGCTGCAAGGTTTCGTCGCCCAGCCGACTCCGGAGGGCGTATCGCTTGCCACCACCCGCACCGTCGTGCTGGCCTCGCTGACGGTGCTCGCCATGGACTTTATGCTGACCGCGCTGATGTTTAGTGTGTAGGATCAACTGCTATGGAACGTTCAAGTAAAGATGTCTGGGTGGGCTTATTCGTGCTGCTGGGTGCAGCGGCCTTGCTGTTTCTGGCCTTGAAGTCGGCCAATCTGCTCTCCTTTCAATGGACGCCCGCCTACCAGGTCAGCGCCCGTTTTGACAACATCGGGGGCCTCAAGCCCAAGGCCCCGGTGAAAAGCAGCGGTGTGGTGGTTGGTCACGTGGCAGCTATCCGTTTCGATGACAAGACCTACCAGGCCAGCGTACTTTTGCAAATGGACCGGCGTTATGCGTTCCCCAAAGACAGCACGCTCAAGATTCTGACCAGCGGCTTGCTGGGCGAGCAATATGTGGGCATCGAGGCGGGCGCCGATTCCGATAACCTGGCCGAAGGAGACACCATCAGCCAGACGCAGTCCGCCGTGGTACTGGAAAATCTAATCAGCCAGTTTTTGTACAGCAAGGCAGCGGATGGCAAGCCCAGCGGGGAAAGTAAGTGAGCTTGTTTTGGACGCGCTGTGGTGTGCTGGCGCTTCTGTTCTTGTCGGGTTGCGCGACGGTGCAGTCGCCCGATGCGCGCGACCCCTGGGAGTCCATGAACCGCAGCGTTTTCAGCTTTAACGACAAGCTGGACCGCATCGTGCTCAAACCGGTGGCGACTGCATACCGCGATGTGGTGCCGGACCCTGTACAAAAGGGCGTGCACAACTTTTTCGCTAACCTGGGTGACGTATGGTCTGCAGCGAACAATGCACTGGCCGGTCGGGCGCAGGAAACCGGTGACAGCATTGGCCGCGTGGTGGTGAATTCCACGATTGGTATTTTGGGTATTTTTGATGTGGCCTCCGATATGAAAATAGCGCGCCACAAAGCCGATTTCGGTACTACGCTGGGGCGCTGGGGCATCCACCCCGGGCCCTACGTGGTACTGCCGGTTTTGGGGCCGGCAACTTTGCGCGAAGTCGTTGCGCTGCCGGTGGATTACCAGGCCAATTTGATCAACCAATTCAGCGAGGCGGCGACCCGCGACACCCTCAAGGTGATTAATCTGGTGGATACCCGTGCCTACTATTTGGGCGCCAGCGATACGGCGGCTGGCGCGGCACTGGACGCCTACTCGTTCATTCGGGACGCCTATCTGCAGCGGCAACGCTATATTCAATACGATGGTAATCCGCCCGAGGTCGATCAACCGGTGGACGAAGACCCCAATCTTGAATGAACACGGAGAGGTGCGATGAGAGGAACTGATACGGGTATGCGCTGGGGTGCTTTGCTCCTGAGTGCCCTGCTGCTGCTTCCGTGGGCAGCGTACGCGGTGGATGAGGCACCCGAGGCCTTTGTGAAACGCGTTTCGGTGGAAGTCCTGGACAGCATCAAGTCTGACAAGGGCATGCGTAACGGGGATGTGAACCGGGTCATGGTGCTGGTGGACACACGCATCATGCCGAATTTGGACTTTGCGCGCATGACGGCGTCTGCGGTGGGGCCCGCCTGGCGTCAGGCCAGCCCCGAGCAAAAGGCACGCTTGCAGGAAGAGTTCAAAACCCTTTTGGCGCGTACGTATTCGGGCGCACTGGCCCAGGTCGGTGACCAGACGGTGGAGGTCAAGCCGGTGCGCGGCAGCGCGGAGGACAAAGAACTGGTGGTTCGCACCGAAATCAAGAATGGCGGCGAGGTCGTACAAATGGACTACCGCCTGACCAGAACCCCTGGGCAGGGAACGGGCTGGAAAATTTACAACCTCAACGTGATGGGCGTATGGCTGGTCGATACCTATAAAACCCAGTTTGCCCAGGAGATCAACGCCAAAGGTTTGGATGGTCTGATCAACAGCCTGTCGGAACGCAACAAGGCGAATGCCAAAAAATAGGCACATGCTGTGGAACTCGCATTGCCCACCACCTTGACACACGCACAGGCGACTGCGCAGTTGGCGGCCTGGGTGCCGCAATTTGCGGGATTGGACGGCGAGGGCGTCACGCTGGATTGCGCTGCCTTGCAACACTTTGATTCGACCGCCTTGGCGCTGGTGCTTGAAGTCGGACGGCAGGCGCTTGCGCACGGCGTGGGTCTGCAACTGCGTGCGGTGCCGCCTCGCTTGCGCGATTTGGCTGCGGTATATGGTCTGGACGCTTTGTGGAATTTGGCCTAGTCCCCCGGCGCGCCTGTAGCGACTGATCGCTGCCGGGCCCGGCGGGTAAAATCGCTGCTTTTCATGCCCGCGATCTCATTTCAAGCTGTTTCCAAGAGTTATGCCGCCCGGCGAGCGGGCGCTAGCCTGCTTGCGGTGGACCGCGTCAGCCTCGACATTGAGCAGGGCGAATTCTTTGGCTTGCTAGGGCCCAACGGTGCCGGCAAGACCACCATGATTAGTTTGCTGGCCGGTCTGAGCCGCCCGAGTTCCGGCAGCGTCAGCGTACTCGGCCATGACGTGCAGAGCGACTTCGCTGCGGCCCGGCGTTTGGTTGGCGTGGTGCCGCAAGAATTGGTTTTCGATCCTTTTTTCAGCGTGCGCGAAGCCTTGCATATCCAGTCCGGCTATTTCGGTGTCAAAAACAACGGTGCCTGGATTGATGAGCTGCTGCACAGCCTGGGCCTGAGCGACAAGGCCGATGCCAATATGCGCCAGCTGTCAGGCGGCATGAAGCGTCGTGTGCTGGTAGCCCAGGCGCTGGTGCACAAGCCACCGGTGATTGTGTTGGATGAACCGACCGCCGGGGTCGATGTGGAGCTGCGTCAGACCCTGTGGCAATTCATCGCCCGCCTCAACCGCGAGCACGGCCACACGGTGTTGCTGACCACCCACTACCTGGAAGAAGCGGAGGCCTTGTGTGGACGCATCGCAATGCTCAAGTCCGGACGCGTGGTTGCACTGGACACCACCAGCGAATTGCTGAAGGCGGCTTCCAGCAACGTCTTGCGTTTCAAGATCGATGGCGAGCTACCCGAGGCCCTGCGTGCCCGCGCCCGGGTGACGGGTCGCATCGTGCAACTCCCCGCGGACGATGCAGCCCAGATTGAGCATTACCTCAGTGCTGTGCGCCAGGCGGGCTTGAAGGCCCAGGATGTGGAAATCCGCAAGGCCGATCTGGAAGATGTGTTTTTGGATGTGATGCAAAAAAATACCGCAGCCAGCCCGGCGGGAGCTTCGGTATGACCGGCTTGCAAACACTGGTCTACAAAGAAGTTTTGCGCTTCTGGAAAGTCGCTTTCCAAACCATTGGCGGGCCGGTACTGAATGCCATGCTGTACCTGCTTATCTTCGGCCATGCTTTGCAAGACCATGTCAAGGTCTACGACCAGGTCAGCTACACCGCTTTTCTGGTGCCTGGCTTGGCGATGATGAGCCTGCTGCAAAACGCCTTCGCCAATAGCTCGTCTTCGCTGATTACCAGCAAGATGATGGGTAATCTGGTGTTTTTGATGCTGTCGCCTCTGTCGCACCGTGACTGGTTTATCGCCTATGTTGGCGCTGCGGTGATTCGCGGTTTGGTCGTGGCGCTGTGCGTGGTGTTGATTTCCGTATTTTTTGTTCCGCTGGCTGCTGCGCAGCCGCTGTGGATCGCCGTATTTGCGGTGATGGGTGCCGGGCTCATGGGTGCTTTGGGCCTGATTGCCGGCTTATGGGCCGAGAAATTCGACCAGCTGGCAGCCTTCCAGAATTTCGCTGTTATGCCCATGACGTTTTTAAGCGGCGTTTTTTACTCCATCCATTCCCTGCCGCCGTTTTGGCAGGCGGTCAGCCACGCCAATCCATTTTTCTACATGATTGACGGTTTCCGTTACGGGTTTTTTGGCCAAAGCGACGTCTCGCCCTGGATGAGTTGCGCCGTGGTCGGCGCCGTGCTGCTGGCGGTGTGTGCGGTGGCGCTGCATTTGCTACGCACCGGCTACAAGATCCGGTCCTGATTTTTTGAATGATTGTTATGACGTCAGAACAACTTGAGACCCTGATCCGCAGCGGATTGGCCTGTGACCATTGTGTGGTGGAGGGCGACGGGCGACACTGGTACGCCACCATTGTGGCTGCGGCATTTGCCGGTAAGCGACTGATTGCACGGCACCAAATGGTGTACGCCACTTTGGGTGAGCGCATGAAAACCGACGAGGTACACGCGCTGTCTATGAAAACCTACACCCCCGCCGAGTGGGCGCAAAACGGGGCTGCTCATGGATAAATTGCGCATTCGCGGCGGCCAACGCCTGCACGGTGAGGTGGCAATTTCTGGCGCTAAAAACGCAGCATTGCCTGAGTTGTGCGCGGCCATTTTGAGTGCGGATCCGGTCACCCTGCACAACGTGCCACGTCTGCAAGATGTGTCGACCATGGTCAAACTCATCCGCAACATGGGCGTGCAGGTGGATGTGCAGGACGATGGCGTGGTTCGCCTCGATGCCGCCCAGCTGAATCTTCCCGAAGCACCTTACGACCTTGTCAAAACTATGCGGGCCTCGGTGCTGGCCTTGGGCCCGCTGCTGGCCCGATTCGGCCACGCCAAGGTGTCTTTGCCGGGCGGCTGTGCGATCGGCTCGCGCCCCGTGGACCAGCACATCAAAGGCCTGCAGGCCATGGGTGCGCAAATCGCCGTGGAACATGGCTATATGGTGGCCAGCCTGCGCCCTGGCCTGTCGCGCCTGCACGGCGCGCATATCACCACCGACATGGTCACGGTGACCGGCACCGAAAACTTTTTGATGGCCGCAGCCCTGGCCGATGGCGAGACGATTCTGGAGAACGCGGCCCAGGAGCCCGAAATTCCCGATCTGGCCGAGATGCTGATCGCCATGGGCGCACAGATCGAAGGCCACGGCAGCTCGCGCATACGCATCCGTGGTGTGGAGCGTCTGCATGGTTGTAGCCACCGTGTGGTGGCGGACCGGATCGAGACAGGCACTTTTTTATGCGCGGTGGCCGCTGCTGGCGGTGACGTGGTGCTGCGCCACGGCCGCGCCGACCACCTGGAGGCGGTGATCGACAAACTGCGCGAAGCCGGCGCGACCGTCACTGCTCTGCAAGACGGCATCCGCATCGAGGCCCATGGGCCCTTGCGCGCACAAAGCTTCCGCACCCGCGAATACCCGGGCTTTCCCACCGATATGCAGGCCCAGTTCATGGCGCTCAATTGCGTGGCGACCGGCACATCCAAGGTAACCGAGACGATTTTTGAAAACCGTTTTATGCACGTCAACGAGTTGGTACGCCTGGGTGCCCATATCCAGATCGACGGCAAATTGGCCATGGTCGAGGGCGGTGCAGCCCTCTCGGGTGCGACGGTGATGGCGACTGATTTGCGTGCTTCGGCATCGCTGGTGATTGCCGGCCTGGTAGCCAGCGGCGAGACCATCGTGGACCGTATTTACCACCTGGACCGGGGCTACGACCGCATGGAAGCCAAGTTGCGCGCCCTGGGTGCGGACATTGAGCGCGTCACGTAAAGGCCAAAGCCAAGTCATGATCACACTGGCCCTGTCCAAAGGACGGATTTTTGAAGAAACCCTGCCGCTGTTGCAAGCAGCGGGCATCTCGGTTTTGGATGATCCCGAAACCTCGCGCAAGCTGATTCTGCGCACCGGCAATCCGGCCGTGCGCCTGCTGCTGGTGCGGGCTACCGATGTACCGACCTATGTGCAGTACGGGGGTGCGGACCTGGGCATCTCGGGCAAAGACAATTTGATCGAGCATGGCGGCCAAGGGCTGTACCAGCCGCTGGATTTGAAAATTGCCGCATGCCGCATCAGCGTGGCAGCACCGGCGGGCTTTGACTACACCAAGGCCATGCGCCAGGGCTCGCGCCTGACCGTGGCGACCAAGTATGTTGCGATCGCCCGCGAGTTTTTTGCGTCCAAAGGCGTGCATGTGGATTTGATCAAGCTCTATGGCAGCATGGAACTCGCGCCGCTGGTGGGCCTGGCCGATGCCATCGTCGACCTGGTCTCCACCGGCAACACCTTGAAGGCCAATAACCTGGTCGAGGTAGAGCGCATCATGGACATCAGCTCGCGCCTGGTCGTCAACCAGGCTGCGCTCAAGCTCAAGCGCGAGTCCATACGCCACATCATTGACGCATTTGCGGCTGCGGTGGCCACCCGTTCCGTATGAGCCGTTTCGCCCGACTCCTTAATCATGTCTGCCGCTGATTCCATTGCCCGTCCTCTGCGCTTGCGCACGTCACAAGCCGACTTCGAGACCCTGTTCCAGGCCCGTTTGCACTGGTCAGCGGACACCGATTCGGCGATTGAAGCGCGTGTGGCAACCATCGTGTCAGACGTGCAGCAACGCGGCGACGCGGCAATCCTGGAATACACCGCGCGCTTTGACGGTTTGCAGGCTCAGCATGTGGCGGACCTGGAAATCGGTGCTGCGGAGTTGCGTGCTGCCTTTGATGGGCTGCCCGCAGCGCAGCGCAGGGCCTTGGAGATGGCGGCCGCGCGGGTGCGCAGTTTCCATGAGGCCCAAAAGGCCGCCAGCGGTCAAAGCTGGAGCTACCGCGACGCAGACGGCAGTCTGCTCGGCCAAAAAGTTACGCCGCTGGACCGGGTTGGTATTTATGTACCCGGTGGCAAGGCGGCGTATCCATCCAGCGTGCTGATGAATGCCATCCCGGCCCAGGTTGCGGGCGTCGGTGAAATCATCATGGTCGTACCCACGCCGCTGCGCGCAGGCTCTGTAGCCGGACAGGGCGAGCGCAACCCGCTGGTGCTGGCTGCGGCCCATGTGGCGGGCGTGCACCGCGTCTTCACCATCGGCGGCGCGCAGGCCGTGGCGGCGCTGGCGTACGGCAGTGCCACCATTCCCGCAGTCGACAAAATCACCGGTCCGGGTAATGCCTATGTAGCGTCCGCCAAACGCCGGGTATTTGGCAAAGTCGGCATCGACATGATTGCAGGGCCCAGCGAAATTCTGGTGCTGGCCGACGGCAGCACGCCCCCTGATTGGGTGGCCATGGACTTGTTCAGCCAGGCCGAGCACGACGAGCTGGCGCAAAGCATTTTGTTGTGCCCGGATGCGGCGTATATCGACGCGGTGCAGGCATCCATTGACCGCCTTTTACCTGGCATGCCCCGGCGCGCCATCATTGCCGCATCGCTGAACGGGCGTGGCGCACTGATCCAGACCCGCAGCATGGAAGAGGCCTGCGCCCTCAGCAATCGCATCGCGCCCGAGCATCTGGAAGTCAGCAGCGCCGAGCCGCAGCGCTGGGAGCCTTTGCTGGTGCACGCCGGTGCGATTTTTCTGGGGGCTTTCACCAGCGAGAGCCTGGGCGACTATTGCGCCGGGCCCAACCACGTGTTGCCCACCAGCGGCACTGCGCGGTTCTCGTCGCCGCTGGGTGTGTACGACTTCCAAAAGCGCAGCAGCATCATCGAGGTCAGCCAGGCCGGCGCGCAGGTCTTGGGCCCGGTGGCTGCCGAGCTGGCGTACGGCGAGGGCTTGCAAGCGCATGCCCGTGCTGCCGAGTTGCGGCTTGACAAGGTTCCCCTCCCCCGGCCATGAGCAATCCACCGAGCCCGCTTGCGCGCATCCGTGCCGATGTGCAGGCTATGCATGCCTACGTGGTGCAACCGGCAGCCGACATGCTCAAGCTAGACGCCATGGAAAACCCTTTTGCGTTGCCGCCGGATCTGCAGGCCGCATTGGGCGAGCGCCTGGGGCGGCTGCCCCTTAACCGGTATCCGGCTGAATCTATTCCGAAGCTCAAAGACGCGCTGGCTGCGTATGTGGATCTTCCGCCCGGCTACGCCCTTATGCTGGGCAATGGTTCGGACGAGCTGATCTCCCTGCTGGCCCTGGTCTGCGCCGCGCCGGATGCCCGGGTTCTGGCACCCGAGCCGGGCTTTGTTATGTACGCGATCAGCGCGCACTTGCAAGGACTGGGCTATACCGGTGTGCCGCTTACTCCGGACTTCGCGCTCGATGAGCTTGCCATGTCCGAGGCCATTGCACGCGAGCAGCCCGCGCTGGTGTACCTGGCCTATCCCAACAACCCGACTGCCAATTTGTGGAATGACGCGCTCATTCGTCGTTTGATTGCGCAGGTGCGTGCCTATGGCGGTTTGGTGGTCATGGACGAGGCCTACCAGCCTTTTGCCAGCCGCAGCTGGCTGGATGACATCCGCCGCGACCCGCAGGCCAATAGCCATGTGCTGCTATTGCGCACGCTTTCGAAATTCGGATTGGCTGGCGTGCGCCTGGGCTATTTGGTGGCACCGGCTGCGCTGATCCAGGAAATTGACAAAGCCCGCCCGCCCTACAACATCAGCGTGCTGAACGCCGAGTGCGCCCTGTTTGCCCTCGAGCACGCGCCCATCTTCGCGCAGCAGGCGGCAGTGATTCGCGCCGAGCGCGAGCGGCTCATCGCCGCACTGGCGGAATTTCCCGGCGTACAGGTTTTCCCCAGCGAGGCGAATATGGTTTTGCTGCGTATGCCGGGGCCGCCGGGCAGTGCCGCAGCTGTGTTTGAGGCTTTGAAAGCCCGCCGCGTGCTGGTCAAGAACGTTTCTACAATGCATCCGCTGCTCGCCAACTGCCTGCGCCTCACAGTGGGCAGTCCCGACCAGAACGCGCTCTTGCTGGCTGCCTTGCGCGCAGCGCTCACCCAAGGACATCCATGACCGACCGCACCGCCGAAGTCAGCCGCAACACGGCTGAGACCCGCATCACCGTCAAGCTGAACCTGGACGGTACGGGCCGGGCCCAGCTGGCCACCGGCATCGGCTTTTTCGACCACATGCTGGACCAGATCGCCCGCCACGGGCTGATCGACCTCGACATACAGGCGGTGGGTGACTTGCATATTGACGGCCACCATCTGGTGGAAGACGTGGGCATTACCTTGGGCCAGGCCTTTGCCAAAGCGCTGGGCGATAAGAAGGGCGTGCGCCGCTACGGCCACGCCTATGTGCCGCTGGATGAGGCCTTGTCGCGGGTGGTCGTCGATTTGTCCGGGCGCCCGGGGCTGGAGCTGCATGTGCCGTTCACCAGCGGCGCTATTGGCGGTTTTGATACCCAGCTGACCCACGAATTTTTCCAGGGCTTTGTCAACCATGCGGGCATCACCCTGCACATCGACAACCTCAAAGGGAATAACGCCCACCACCAGGCCGAATCGGTTTTCAAGGCCTTTGCCCGCGCGCTGCGCGCCGCGGTGGAGCCTGACCCGCGCAGCGCGGGCGTTATCCCGTCCACCAAGGGCAGCCTGTAGGCCATTGCGCGCGCATGAAAACGGTTGCTGTGGTGGATTACGGCATGGGCAATTTGCGCTCGGTCACGCAGGCCGTTTTGCATGCCGCCCAGGGTTTGCCCATTGAAGTCGTTTGGGCGCGCACACCCGCAGAAGTGATGGCGGCGCAGCGGGTGGTCTTGCCAGGGCAGGGCGCGATGCGCGACTGCATGCAGGAGTTGCGCGACAGCGGCATGCATGCTGCCGTCATGCATGCTGCGGCCCACAAACCCTTGTTGGGTGTGTGCGTGGGCATGCAGATGCTGCTTGAGCACAGCGAGGAGCAGGACACGCCCAGCCTGGGCCTGATTCCGGGGCGGGTGCGCAAGTTCAGTCTGGCGGGCCGCCACCAGCCTGACGGCAGCCGCTACAAAGTCCCGCATATGGGTTGGAATACGGTGGAGCAGGGCCGGGACGGGGCGAAGATGCATCCCGTGTGGGCCGATATTCCCGATCAGAGCCACTTTTATTTCGTGCACAGCTACTACGCCGCCCCGTCGGATTTGCGCCACAGTGCAGGGCAAACCCTATATGGCGAGGCCTTTTGCAGCGCCGTGGCGCGGGATAATATTTTCGCGACGCAATTCCACCCGGAAAAAAGTGCGGAGCACGGTTTGACGCTGTACCGGAATTTTCTGCGTTGGAATCCTTGATACGCTTGCGAGTCCTGTGATGTGCGTTTGTTTTGATCTTCTACGTGAAGCACCATGCTTTTAATCCCGGCCATTGACCTCAAAGACGGTCACTGCGTTCGCCTCAAGCAAGGCGACATGGACCAATCCACCACCTTTGGTGAAGACCCTGATGTGATGGCCCGCAGCTGGCTGGACAAAGGTGCCCGGCGCTTGCATTTGGTGGACCTCAACGGCGCCTTCGCCGGGCAGCCTAAAAATGAGATGGCGATTCGCAAAATCTTGAAAACCGTGGGCAGCGAAATCGACGTGCAGCTCGGCGGCGGCATCCGTGACCTGGACACCATTGAGCGCTATCTGGACGCCGGTTTGCGCTACGTGATCATCGGTACCGCTGCGGTGAAAAACCCCGGATTTTTGCAGGATGCCTGTACCGCATTTGGCGGCCACATCATCGTTGGCCTGGACGCCCGCGACGGAAAAATTGCCACCGACGGCTGGAGCAAACTCACCCGCCATGATGTCATCGACATGGGCAAAAAGTTTGAGGACTATGGCGTCGAGTCCATCATCTATACCGACATCGGACGCGACGGCATGCTCAGTGGTATCAACATTGAAGCCACCGTCAAATTGGCCCAGGCCCTGACCATTCCCGTCATCGCCTCAGGCGGCTTGTCCAGCATGGCGGACATTGAGGCCTTGTGCGCCGTGGAAGATGAGGGCGTCGAGGGCGTGATTTGCGGGCGGGCGATTTACAGCGGCGATCTGGACTTTGCCGCTGCACAGGCCCGCGCTGACGCACTCAATGGTTGAGCTCTTCCAGGGCCAGCCCTGCCGCCGTATTCGCATTGCCTGCGGCGACACCGCACTGGTGGCCTTGCAGGGAGCACAGGTGCTGTCGTGGATCAGTGGCGGGCGCGAGCGCCTTTTCCTCAGCCCGGCCAACCATTGGGATGGGCATAGCCCCATTCGTGGGGGCATTCCCGTGTGTTTTCCCCAGTTCAACGCGCGTGGCAGTTTGCCCAAGCATGGTTTTGCCCGCAACCTGCCGTGGCAGGCCGAAGTGGTGTCAGAAAAGTCCGACCACGCGCAATGCGTATGCACCCTGGCTGCCAGTCCCGACACCCTGGCGATCTGGCCCCAGCCGTTTGAAGCCCGGCTGCACCTTGATCTGCGTCCTGGCCAACTCCAGGTCACGCTCTCGGTGCACAACGCTGGCCAGACCCCCTTGCGCTTCAGCGGTGCGCTCCACACCTACCTGGCGGTGGACGATATTGCCCTGGCGCAACTCAGTGGTTTGGGCGGACAGCCGGAGTGGGATTCCCTGACCGATGTCCACGCGCTTGCCGCGCCGACGCTGCGCTTTGACGCCGAGTTCGATCGTGTCTATGGCGCAGCCGCAAACCCACTCCTGCTGCACGACGGTGCACACCAACTCGAAATTGCGCAAAGCCCGGACTGGGCCGACACCGTGGTCTGGAACCCGGGGCAGATCAAGTGCGCAGCAATGGCGGACATGGCGCCCGACGGTTTTTCCCACATGCTGTGCGTGGAGTCTGCACAGGTTTTCAATCCCGTTGAAGTACCCGTGGCTGGTCGCTGGGATGGCTGGCAGCGCCTGCGCGTGGTGGCCTGAGCATGCTTGCCAAACGCATCATTCCTTGCCTTGACGTGACCGGTGGTCGCGTGGTCAAAGGCGTCAACTTTGTGGAGCTGCGTGATGCGGGAGATCCGGTGGAGATTGCCGCACGCTACAACGAGCAAGGCGCCGATGAGTTGACATTTTTAGACATCACTGCCACCAGCGACGCGCGTGAT
>CANFHZ010000039.1 GCA_947446885.1 Comamonadaceae bacterium | reverse complement strand
TTGCTGGTCAAGGCGACGGTCTGGTCGGTGGTGACAGCCGCGACCTGGTTGGTGGTCAGGGCCCGCACATCGGTCGTGCTCAATACCGCGAGGTCTTGTACTTCCAGCACGGCAATCTGGTCCACGCTGAGCGCGGCTGCCTGGGCGCTGGAAAGCGTGGCGACCTGTGCGGTCGTCATCGCAATCACCTGCTCTGTGGTCAGTGCAGCCATCTGCGTGGTGCCCAGGGCCAGCACCTGGCGCGTGGTCAGGCCGGCAATCTGGTCGGTGGTCGCCACAGCGATTTGGGCGACGGTCAGGCCACGCACGGCGGTAGTGCTCAAGGCCGCCAGATCGCGGGTCTGCACGGTGACCAGCTGATCGACCGTGAGTGCCGCAGCCTGGGCGCTGGTCAGCACCGCCGCCTGCGTCTCAGACAGTGCGACGAGCTGATCCGTCGTGAAGGCTGCAACCGACGCAGTGAGCAGGCCCAGAACCTGGCTGGTTCCCAGAGCCGCCACCTGGTCGGTGCTCAACAGAACCAGCTGGTCCGTCCACATGGCGCGAACCGCCGCGCTGGACAGGGCCGCCAGATCCGTGGTTTCCAAGGCTGCGAGCTGATCGGATGTCAGTGCGGCCGACTGGTTGGATGTGATGGCCGCCGCCTGGCTTGCGCTGAGCGCCAGGATTTGATCTGTGGTGAGGCCAGCGAATTGGTCGGTGCTCAGGGCGATCAGTTGGCGGGTCGTGACGGCCAGCAATTGGCTGGTCAGCAGGGCCGCGACCTGTTCACTCAAAAGGGCGCGCAGGTTGACGGTGCTCAGCGCCGCCAGATCCGCAGTTTCCAGATAGGTCAGCTGCTGGGTGGTCAAAGACACCACATTGGCCGTGTTCATACCGGCGAACTGGGTCGTGCTCAGGGCCACCAACTGGTCGCTGGACAAGGCCGCGATCTGGTCGGAGCCCAGGGCCCGCAACTGAACACTGCTGAGCGCCGCAAGGTCAAGGGTCTGCAGGGCAAGGATTTGGTCTGTTGTCAGGCTGGCCAGTTGCGTGGTCAGCATGGCCACCAGCTGCGCAGTGCCCAAGCCGGCAACGCTGTCGGTTGCGAGGGAAACCAGCTGGTCGGTACTGAGGGCGGCGACCTGGCGGGTTGCCAAAGCGGCAATCTGGGCTGTGGTGAGCCCGGCAAGTTGATCGGTGCTTATGGCCCGCACACTGGCAGTGGACACGGCGGCCAGATCGGCCGCCTCCAGCGCCGCCAGTTGGCTGGTGCTCATTGCAGCCGCTTGCGCGGTACTCAGCGACGCCGCCTGCGCCGTGCTCAAGGCCACGATGCTGTCGGTGGCCAGCGCCACGACCTGGTCGGTGGTCAGCGCCTGTATTTGTTTGGAGGTCAGGGCGGCCACTTGGATGGTAGCCAATGCCAACAACTGTTCAGTTGTGAACGTTCGGATACCAACAGAGCCGACGGCTGCCAGATCCGCAGTTTCGAAGGCAGCAATCTGCTCGGTGCTCAACACGGCAATTTGCGCAGTGCCAAGCGCCGCTGCATCCGCCGTGGTCAGCGCCGCAAAGTCCGTGGTGGACAGAGCCGCTAAGGCAGTAGTTGTATATGTTGCCATCTTGTACCCAATAAATTTGTTTGCACCAGCGGCTACGAATCAGCCCGACCAATGTCCAACGTTTCCATCCAGCGCATCCTGCTAATCGGCACCAGAACCCAAGTTCTTAGCTCCAACCGCGCCCTGACCCACCAAAACCCCGGTTTTCCGACACATCCGCATGCCATACCTGCGCACAACAGGCGGAAGTGCCAACTTTTTCTGTATCCCCTCACCTCTGGCGTATGCGAACGCACGCCGTCCACAGGCAAGTTCTGGCCACTACAGGCAATCCGGCGGCCATGGACGGCAAACAATTGCAGTGGCGGGGCGCCCAAACGCCTTCTCACAACCACCCAGTTACCGCTCAGCAGCACGCGCGAAGTCCCCGTGAAATAGACCTCCAAGCGGTTTCAAGCAAATTTCAGGCCATGGAATACAGACAGCCGTGCTCAAGTTCTCCAAAACGGTGCCGATTCACGCAGTAACTCCCGTATCGACGTGAAAGGTGTGTATGAACAATGCTGTGATGAAAATTGACCCTGCCGAGCCCGGGCAACAAATTGCGCCCCTGCGCCGCTATCCGTTTGACCAGATGGGCGTGGGCGACTCCATCCTGATTGACGATTTCCGACTGGCGCAGAGCGCACGGGTTTCCGCCATCAACTTCATCAAGCGCCACGAACTGGGCTGGAAGTTTGGAATCCGGAAAATGGACAACGGTTGGCGGATTTTCCGCATCAACTGAACGACAGCCCGCTAGCCCCTGCTGCACGAACAGGGGCTGGGGCCGGGTAACTCACGGCTCGCGGATAGCCTCGTCCATCGCCTTGGTCAGGGGCCAGATCAAATACGAAATCACCGAGCGTTTGCCGACGACGATTTCTGCGGACACGGTCATACCGGGCAGCAGGCGCATACCTGGAGCCATGTTGTGCAGCGTGCCAGGCGCCAACTGGATTCGGCTCAGGTAATACGCGTCCAAAGCGCCACTGGCTGAGGCCGCGTCGCGCCGGAAGGCGTCCTGGCTCAGTGTGCGCAAGCTTCCGTCCAGCATCCCGTGCTTCTGGTAAGGAAAGGCATCGAATTTGATGTGGGCCCTGTCGCCCACCTTGACGTAGCCGATATCAGCGGCGTCCACGCTGACTTCCACTTCCATCTGGTCACCCAGTGGTACCAGGGTGAACATCTTCTCCGCCGCCTGCACCACCGAACCCTGGGACAGCTTGGCAATCTCCAGAACCACCGCGTCGGCAGGCGCAACAAGTGAAACCAGCTCTTTGCGCTTGTCGGCTTTTTGCAATTGTTCGTTCACGCCATCGCGGTCGCGCGAGGTACTTAACAAATCTTCCATCATCTTCTGCCGCCAGCCTTTGACAAAGGCGGTTTTCTCGGCTTCCAGAGCGGCCATCTCGCGCTTGATTTCCTGCTCCCGGTTGCGCGCCATTTCCAGCTCACGCTCGCCACCCAAGCGCCGGTCCCTCGCCTCCAGCAAATGCAATTTCGCGCCGAACTGCTGCGCCATCAAAGCCTCTTGCATGGCCTCCATCTCTACCAAAGACTTCAGGCGCTGGGCCAGAACGTCCTGGTCACGCCGGTTGGTCTGCAAGGAGGCTGCCAGGCGGGCCAGGTTCTGGTCCATCTTGCTGATCTGCGCTTGGTAATTGGCCTGGCGTTCGGCGGAGAGTTGCGCCTGCAACTGCGCATCGGCACCACCCGATGCGCCCGGGCCTTTGCGGCCGCTGAGTTCGTCATTCAAGCCGCGCGTCTGGTTGTCCAGGCTGCGCAAGCGGGTGCGCAACTGGGCCTCGTCGGCCTGGGCGAAGGTGGGATCCAGGGTCGCCAGCACATCGCCCTTGCGCACCACCTGGCCCGCCCGGACTTCGATACGCTGAATAATCGAGGTCTCCAGGGGCTGCACCACGATATTGGGCAGGGGATTGACCAGGCGACCCTGGGTGATCACGATGCGCTCGACTTCGGAAAACGTAGCCCATGCGACAAACAAAAAAACCGCCGCTGCCAGGGCAAACACCGTGGTCCGCAGGTAAACCGGCACAGGGCTGCGTTCAATTTCGTCGGCGTCCGGCAGAAAATCCAGCACCGTCCCGTGCTTGAGATCGCCGAGCTGCGGATTCAGAGGTGGCTTGTCTGCTGGTTCCATAGGTGTTGGTAAGTCTCGCAGCGCGTCAGCAATTCTTTGTGGGTTCCGCTGTCCATCAGTTCGCCGTGTTGCATCACCATGATCGCATCAGCGTTCACCAGGGTGGACAGACGGTGCGAAATCATCACCACCGTACGCCCCACGGCAATGCGCGACAGGTTGTTGATGAAGATGGCTTCGCTTTCCGGATCCAGGGCGCTGGCGGCCTCGTCCAGAATCAGGATGCGCGGCTGGGTAATGAGGGAGCGTGCAATCGACAGGCGCTGTTTCTGGCCGCCCGAGAGGTTGGAGGCGTTTTCCTCCAGCAATGTGTCGTAGCCCTGCGGCATGCGCTCGATGAATTCCTCGGCTCCGGCAATCTGGGTCGCCGCAACAATTTCAGCAAACGATGCGTCCGGTTTGGCTACCACCAGATTTTCGCGAATGGTGCCGCGGAACAAAAAGTTCTCCTGTAAGACCACGCCGATCTGCCGGCGCAAATGGGACAAATCAATTTCGCGGGCGTCCACGCCGTCAAAACGAACCAGCCCCTCCTGCAAGGGATACAAGCCTTGGATCAATTTGGTCACCGTGGTCTTGCCCGAACCGCTGCGGCCCACAATACCCACCACCGAACCCTTGCGGATGGTGAAACTGGCGCGGTTCAAAGCGGTGGTGGTCGCGCCGGGATAGCGGAATGAAACCGCGTCAAAAACAATCTCACCCGCAAGTTGCGGACGCAGCCCGGCGGCGCCCTGGCGGCCTTCCGGGGCGCGGTTCATGACCTCCCCCAGCATGCGCACCGACAGCGAGGTCTCCTGGAATTCGTTGACCAGCCCGGTCATCGATATGAGCGGCCCGATCACGCGACCCGACATCATTTGAAAACCAATCAAAGCACCGACCGTCAGGGTGTGGTCAAACACCTGCTGGGCACCGATCACGATGATGATCACCGGCAGCAACTTGCCCAGGAAATCGGTGATCGCGTTGCCGGTAATCGACACCATGCCAACCCGGAAATGCATGGTGATGGATTCCGCCGAACGCTGGTCCCAGCGGCGACGCAAAATCGGCTCGATGGCCAGTGCCTTGACAGTGCGTATGCCGTGGATGGTTTCCACCATGATGGCTTGGCGCTGGCCTTCGGCCGAGTACAAAGCGTTCAAGCGCTTCTGGTAGGTCGGAACCATCGCCACGATGACGACCATGATCAAGCCGGTAAAGAGCAAAACGATCAGCGCCAGTTGCACCGAATAGGTGAACAGAATCGGCAGAAAAATCAGCAGGGAAATGGTGTCGAGTCCGACAAAGAACAAACGGCCCGTCAAAAAGTTACGGATCTTGTCAAGTTGCTGCACATGGCGGGACACCACACCGGCGGAGTTGGACTCGAAGTAATCAATCGGCAGTGACAACAGCTGCGAAAAAATCCGCCGCGTCAAGCGCATATCAATTTTGTTGGTGGCTGCCATGGTCAACATCTGGCGCAAATAGCCGAAGGCGGAGTCAAAGGTGATGGCAATCACGATGCCGATGGCCAGCACCCACAAGGTGGTCTCGCTTTGGTGCGTCAGGACTTTGTCGATGACAATTTGGAAAAACATGGGCGATGCCAGCGACAGAATCTGCATGGCAATCGCAGCAATGAAAATGTCACGAAACGCTTTTTTCTGTTTCAGAATTTCGGGAATGAACCAGCTGAAGCCAAAGGGCTGGTTCGGATCGCTGAGCTTGTGTTCCCTTTTGAGCAGCAGCACCGCGCCGTTCCAGCGGGCGCAAAAAGTGGCCTGGTCTTCAAGCGTGACCACTGCCTGCGCAGCAACCGGATCCAGCAAAGCCACTTTGCCGCCGCCCTCTCCCTCCACGCGCGCACCCACCACAATCACCGCGCTGCCGTCATTCAAGCGTGCAATCAAGGGGAAAACACCGCCTTGCGCCAGCAAACCCTGCCAGCTCAGCTTATCGATGCGGGCTTTCATGCCCACCTCGGAGGCAATGCGCAAAATCAGCGTGTCACCCGGCTCCTCCGCTCCCAAAGCGTGCTCAGCTATCAAACCCTCCGGACTGACCTGCAACCCGTGGTGTTGCGCGATAGCAGTCAGGCATTGAATAAGGGTATGCGGGAACTTTTCCAACTTATTTAAACGGGTTTGGTGGTGGGACGCAGCCTCTGATGTGCCATTACGCTTCACCGAACAATTATGCATCGGGCCGCACATGGCAAAATCAGCTGTCCCGAGGAGCGCTGCAGTTCACACATATGGAACCAGGCTTGGGACACCCGGCATCACCGGGCCTTGGCAACTGCGCTCACCCACGCACCGTGCGGTGAGCCTTTAACTCCCCCGTGTTCGTGGTCACCTTGATGTGTGGAGTGACCGATGTTGAACCCTTCTGAGAACCGTTTTTCGCACCTGCTGGCAACCCGGCCCTGGCTACTGGCCGATGGGGCGACCGGCAGCAATCTTTTTGATGTGGGCCTGGTCTCGGGCGACGCGCCTGAGCTGTGGAACACCGAACACCCCGATCGCATTGCCGCCCTGCACCAGAGCTTTGTTGACGCGGGCGCCGACATTTTGCTGACCAACAGCTTTGGTGGCACGGTCTACCGGCTCAAACTGCACAACGCGCAAGCGCGCATGGCCGAACTCAATACCCTGGCGGCGCAAATCGCCCGCCGCGTGGCCGACGCCAGCGGACGCACCATCGCAGTGGCGGGCAGCATGGGCCCCACCGGCGAGATCATGGAACCCATAGGGCCGCTCACCTTCGGCGAGGCCAAAGCCGCATTTGCAGAACAGGCGCTGGCCCTCAAGGCCGGGGGTGCGGACGTGCTGTGGATTGAGACCATGTCCTCGCGCGAAGAGGTCGAGGCTGCCGTGGCCGGAGCCGCCGCTGCGGACTTGCCCATCGTCTGCACACTGAGCTTTGACACCAACGGCCGTACCATGATGGGCATTTCACCCAGCGATTTTTCCGCCATTGAACAATCCCTCTCTCCGCGCCTTGCGGCTTGCGGCACGAACTGCGGCGTGGGTGCTTCCGAGGTCGTGGCCTGTATCCACAACCTGGCCGAAGCCATGGGCCCAGATGTGGTGCTGGTCGCCAAGGGCAATTGCGGCATTCCGCAGTATGTGGACGGCGCGATTTGCTACAACGGCACGCCGGAGATCATGGCCTTGTACGCGCGCATGGCGCTGGATGCCGGCGCACGCATCATCGGCGGCTGCTGCGGCACTTCGGCCAAACACCTGCGCGCCATGCGCGAGGCGCTGGAGTCCCACACCAGAAGCGCCAGCCCCACCCTGGAAGACATCACCAGCCAGCTCGGCGAAGTCTCCACCGGCGCACGGGCCCAGTGGGGCGGCGCGCACAGCCGCGCTGCAGGCGCTGCGGCGGGCGCGAACCTGTCGCGCGGGCGGGGTGCGCGCACCCGGCGCAGCACCGACAGCGGCACCCCGGACGGCGCATGAAGACCGCACGCCACGCCACCATCAACACCCAGAACTGATGCCCGGCAGCTCCTTATTCCAGGGCCTGCTGCTGGTCGCGGGAGCGACGCTGTTCTGGAGCCTGAGCGGGGTATTCGTACGCTGGCTGCCCGGCATAGACCCCTGGTCATTCAATGCCTTTCGCGGTCTTGGTTTGGCACTGTCGATGGCACTGTGGATAGCCCTGCGCTACGGACGCGGCAGTCTGGCCATGGTACGGCGCAGCCCGCCCAAGGCGCTCTTGCTGTCCGCCGGATTTTTTTCACTGGGCTCTTCGCTCTACATTTTTTCGCTGGGCCATGGGAGCGTGGCGGCGATCTCGTGCTTGACAGCCACGTCGGGCCTGTTCGCGGCCCTGATTGCACGCCTGTGGCTGGGTGAGCGCACGCCAGCTATCTATTACATCGCCATGGTGATGGCCTTGCTGGGCGTCGCCGTGATCGCACTGGGCGAAGGCCAGTCGCAAGCGACCGGCATCGTGGGCGTGTTGTCTGGTCTGGCTGTCGCCGCCTGCTTTGCCAGCCAGAGCGTGGCCCTGCGGCGCTACCGGGAATTTGACATGGAGCCCGCGCTGTTTCTGGGCGGGCTGCTGACCTTTGTCGCCATCAGCGCCAGCGGTGTGCTGATCCTGCCCTCCTGGGAACACGTGCTGGTGTTGCTGTTCATGGGACTGGTACAACTGGCCATCCCCCTGCTCTTTTATATGCACGGCGCACGCAGCGTAGCGACCAGCCACATGGTGTTGATCACCATGGCCGACGCGGTGCTGAATCCCTTATGGGTCTGGCTTGTGCATGGGGAAGAGCCCGTGCAGGCGGTCTACATCGGCGGTGCGCTGGTGCTGGGCGGTATTGCGCTGACCACGCTGCGGCGCAGCACCGCACAGGCTGCACCGCCCTAGTCGCCTACAACCAGAGCCAGCGCAGCGTAGTCGCCCACACGGTCACCCAGCCCGGCGGGAACAAAGTCCACCCCCTCGGTCAAAGCCGGTAGCTTGCCCTGCACATAGGCCCGTAATTTAGGCAGCAAAAATTCCCGGTGGTGCCAGAACACGCTGCCACCCAGGCTGATGCGCTGCAAGTCAAACAAGATCGTCAGGTTGTACAAGGCGCGGCCCATTACACGGCACAAATCGTCCACCACCGCCTGCGCGTGCGGCTCGCCGGCGCGGGCGGCGGCAAACAGGCTGGGCGCATCGGCGATGCCCTGGGCTGCGAAGCGGCGTGGAATGGCATTGCCCGCGATCAGCGCCTCGACATCGCCCCGGTTGCCGCAACCGCACAGGGCCTCGTCATCGTCACTCACAAACATATGACCGGCATGACCGGCGTTACCGTTTTTGCCACGCAAAGCCCGTCCATCCACGCAAACACCCGCACCAATGCCGGTGCTCCAGGTCACGTAAGCGCAATTGGCCAGGCCCTGCAAGGCACCCCAACGCCTCTCGGCCTCCAGGGCCGCGATCCCGTCGTTCTCCACCCGCACGCCGGAGAACACCTGGCGCAAGGGCGCTTCCAGATAGGCGGTGGGCCAGTCGTTGGGCAGTCCGCGCGCGGCACCGGCCATGCCGCCGCAAATATTCGGTGTGTTGAGCTCCACCAGACCGTCACGCATGACGAATGGGCCACAGGATGAAACACCCACCGCTGCCAGATCGGCAACTGCCACGCCCGCCAAGGCGCAACTCTGCCGCACCAGATCCTGCACCTGCAAGGCCAGCGCGTCACGCCCGCCCCGGATGGCGGTGGGCTGCGACAGCTTGCCGCGCACCCCCCCTGCGTCGGCCACACTGACGGCAACCTTGGTGCCGCCGATGTCAACCCCGGCAACCGGGAGCATGTGGGTGGGAAAGCGGATATCGGTCATGGATCACGGGGGGGGCAGAAAGCGGGTTTCAAACAAAGCCGCTGAATGTAGCGCCTAAATCCGCAGCCTCAGAGGCGGTGGCTGCTGTCGCCTCGGGCAAAGCCCAGCAAGGGCTCGGTAAGTCCCCGGCCCAGGGCGATGACCTTGAACAACTCGCCCATCTCATGCTCCAGGATGAGCCGCTCGGCCCGGTTGCGTTGCGCTGCGCTGGCGGCCTGCATCAGATCGATCAGGCCGCAATTCATCAAAAAATGGGCTTGCGTGGTGTAGCCCAACAAGTCCAGTCCAGCCTCCTCACCCGCAACCAGAATACCGCTGAAGTTGACGTGGGCGGTGATGTCTTTGAGGCCCACATCGGCCAGCGGGTTCATGTCGCTGCGGTGGCTGCGGTGGCACATCACCGTGCCCATGTGCCGCTGCGGGTGGTAATACGCATCCTGGCCAAACCCATAGTCCAGCAGCAACATCAGACCGCGCTGCAGGCGCTGGCCCAGGCTGCGCACAAACGCCTCGCCCTGCGGGTGGATTTCACACAGGTAATCATGCGCGCCTGCAATCTCGGCGGGCGGGCGCAGGTCTGTGCGGCGGTCGCTCCAGGCAAAACCCTGGTCACCGCAGACCACGCCACGCTCGTGCCATACACCGCCCACCCGCGCCAGCAGCTGCAGCGGCATGGCGTCAAGCACCTCGTTGCCGATCAGCACGCCGCGCATCGCATCCGGCAAGGTCTGGGCCCAATGCAAGCGCGGGGCGTGGCGCGAAAGGCTCGCGCGCTGGCGCGCGGCCAGGGTCTGCGACAACTCGACCACGGTGTAGCGGCGCACGGCCACACCCATCTCGGCCAAGGCGTCCAACAGCTGCCCGGCCAGAGCGCCGCTGCCCGCGCCGAATTCCCAGATCTCATCCGTTCCCGTGGCCTGCAGTGCCTGCGCCACCTGGCGCGCCAGCGCATAGCCAAAAAGCGGGGTGAGTTCGGGGGCGGTGACAAAGTCGCTACCCCCGGGCTGCTCAGGCGCCTGCGGCGCGTCGCCGAACTTGGGAAGCTCGTTGGCGTAATAGCCAAGGCCGGGCGTGTACAGGGCCTGATGCATGAAATCGTCAAAGCCCATCCAGCCGCCATGGGCAGCGAGGTGGTTTCTAATAGCCACTTCCAGCGGGTTGCTTGGCTCCATAAGACGGGCGGGCGAGTTGCGGTGGCGGCGATTATGCGGCGCACCCCTATTCCGGCGGCATCCCCCACACACAGGAATTCAGCGACACACCATGGCAGACCATGTTTTGATTACCGGCGGCGCACACCGCCTGGGCCAGCTCCTCGTGCGCAGCTTTGCACAAGCGGGCTGGCATGTCTGGTGCCACTATGCCCGCTCGGGCGATGCAGCACACGCCTTGCAGCAGGAGCTGCGTGCTGCTGGATGGGCGGTAGACACCGTGGCCGCAGACCTGGCGCATGAAGCGGAAGTGCTGGCCATGATGGCGCACCTGGCGCAGCGCAGCGGCGGCTTGCGTGCAGTGGTGAACAACGCATCGGTTTTTGAGCCGGACACCGGCATCGATTTCGACCCCGCACTCATGCGCCGGCAGCTGGAGGTGAACCTGATCGCCCCGCTGCTGCTGGGCCGCGAACTGGCGCGCCAGCAGGCCGCGCGGCAGGCGTCTGACCCGAGCGCGGACGCCTGCGTGGTGCATCTGCTGGACCAAAAAGTGTTCAACCTGAACCCGGACTATTTTTCTTACACCACCAGCAAACTGGCTTTGGAACGCAGCGTGGCCTTGCAGGCGCAGGCACTGGCGCCCGTGGTCCGGGTCTGCGGCGTCGCACCCGGCCTGATATATCCCAGCGGGCCGCAAACGGATGACAACTTTGCCCGCGCCAGCCGCGTCAACCTGCTGCGCCGTGCGATCGATCCGCAGGACGTAGCCGATACCTGCCGCTTTCTGGCCGAAAACGCCGGGCTTAACGGCGTCACGCTGGCGGTGGACAATGGGCAGCATTTAATCCCCTTGGAGCGTGATGTGATGTTTGCAGTCAACACCGTGAAAGCACAGGCCGACCATGGATGAAGCGCAGCTGCTGCGAAGCTGCCGCAAATTGTTTTTGCGGGGCCACGTGCTCGACGTGCACATCGGCATCCACGACTTTGAACAAGGCGCGCCGCAGCGCATGCGCTTCGATGTGGATTTGTACGTGCCCTACGCGCACTCCAACCCGGCGCGCGACCGCATTGAGGACATCGTGGATTACGACTTCATCCGCGCCATCGTTCGCGAGCGCACCGTGGCCGGACACATCAACTTGCAAGAAACGCTGTGCGACCACATCGCTGACGACCTGCTTCTCCATCCCCATGTGCAAGCGGTACGCGTAGCCACCGCCAAGCTCGACGTCTACCCGGACTGCGAGGCTGTGGGTGTCGAAGTATTCCGATTGCGCAATGCGCAGACCGCGCACTGAGCGCACTGATCAACCAGGATTTCCCCGTGACTCCAACCGCTGCGCCCACCATCGGCAAACACATACTCACGCTCACCGGCCTGCGCTTTGAGGCCAGCCTGGGCATTCTTGAATCCGAGCTGCTCGCGCCCCAGCCAATCCAGGTCGACGCCGAGCTGCACCTGGGCGCACAGCCGCTCCTGCCCAAAGACGACATCAACCACGTGCTGGACTACCGCAAAGTGCGGCAAATCATCATCAGCGAATGCACGGCCGAGCATGTGAATCTGCTGGAAAGTCTGATCGGCAAGTTGGCGCATCGCCTGCTGCAACTGCCCGGCGTGATCGGGGTGCGTGTCAAGATCGCCAAGCTGGAGATTTTTGAAGACTGCGAAGTCGCCATCAAGGTTGAGACCGGTCTGTGGTGAGCTGGCCGTGAATGCGACAATCTAGCCATGAATTCCCCCTGGATTGCCCCTGAAGTTGCCGAAGCCGAGGTGGCCGGCGGCCAACCCGACGCGGCGGCGCGTGCGCTGAAAATCGAGCGCGAAACCCACAAGCTCGAAAAACGCCTATGCCGCCAGGTAGGCCAAGCCATCATGGATTTCGGCATGATTGAAGAAGGCGACCGCGTCATGGTCTGCGTCTCGGGCGGTAAAGACAGCTACGGCATGCTCGACATCCTGCTCAAAATGCAGCAGCGCGCGCCAGTCAACTTTGCGCTGATTGCCGTCAACCTCGACCAAAAGCAGCCCGGATTCCCCGACCACATCCTGCCCACCTACCTGACGCAACTCGGCGTGCCTTTCCACATCGAGACGCAAGACACCTACAGCATCGTCAAAAAGGTGATTCCCGAGGGCAAGACCATGTGCAGCCTGTGCAGCCGCCTGCGCCGGGGCATTTTGTACCGCGTGGCCGACGAGCTCAAAGTCACCAAGATCGCGCTGGGTCACCACCGCGACGACATGCTGCAAACCTTTTTCCTGAACATGTTCTTCGGCGGCAAGCTCAAGGGCATGCCCCCCAAGCTGGTCAGCGACGACGGCGGCCACATCGTCATCCGTCCGCTGGCCTATGTGGCCGAGAAAGACCTTAGCCGCTGGGCCGCGCACCGCGCCTTTCCCATCATCCCCTGCACCCTGTGCGGCAGCCAGGAAAACCTGCAGCGCAAGCAAATCGGCAACATGCTGCGCGACTGGGAAAAGCAATACCCAGGACGCATCGAGAGCATGTTCACGGCCTTGCAAAACGTGGTCCCTTCGCACCTCATGGACACCCAACGCCACGATTTCCAGAACATCCGCACCACGGGCGTACCCGAACCCGAGGGCGACACCGCCTTTGACGCCGAGGAACTGCCCGCACCCCGCGCGCCGGGCGGCGTGCAACTGGTGCAGCTGTAATACCGTGCATGCTTTTTGCAGCCGCCGTGCGGCCAGTCGCTGCGTACTGCTTCTCATCAGCCTGGCGCTGACAGCGTGCGGCACGACCCGGCTGATCGACAGCGATGTGCGCAGCTTCGGCTCTGCCAAGGCCGCGCCTGCCACCAACGGCCCCCAGTTCTACCGCTTTGAACGCCTGCCCTCGCAGCAGGCCAAGGCCAGCGCGCAGGAAAGCCTCGAGGCGCTGGCAGCACCTGTACTGGCGCAGCGCGGTTTGGTGCTGGATGCCGGTGCCGCGCGCTTCACCGTGGAATTGCGCATGTCGGTGGAGGCCTTCAACCGCGTCGCCGGCTGGCGGGCCGAACACGGTCTCTTTGGCGCGGGCTACGGCATGTGGTCCGAGCCGCTGGCGCTCAACGTAGCGCCGGCGCTTTACCGCTACACGGTGCAATTGCTTTTGCGCGATGCGACAGACAAGTCTGTGGTTTTCGAAAGCAGCGCGCAGCACGAGGGGCCTTGGTCAGACCACAGCAAAGTCCTGCCCGCCGTCCTGATGGCCGCCCTGCGCGACTTCCCCGCGGGCGCAGAGCATACCCAGCGCGTACTGGTTGACCTCTTACCCGATGGCCCGCGTTTGCGGCCCTAAGGCCCGCCGCTGCCCCGCATCCACAGCACCAGCCACGCCGTGCACCAAGCCACCCACATCACCGCCGTGCGCCACGGTGAAACCGCGTGGAACGCCGCGTCCCGCTTGCAAGGCCAGCTCGATATCGCGCTGAACGAACGCGGTCTCTGGCAGGCACAGCGGGTCGGCCAGGCGCTGGCCGACAGCGGTATTGGCACCATTTATTGCAGCGACCTGCGCCGCGCGCACCACACCGCATTGGCGATTGCGCAGCACAGCGGCATTACCGCTGCGGCCTTGCGCCTGGAGCACGGATTGCGCGAGCGCAGTTTTGGGGATTTCCAGGGCCTGACCTATACCGAGGTCGGCGAATTGCATCCCGAGGAGGCCTTGCGCTGGAAACAGCGCGACCCGCTGTGGGCCCCGCCTGGCGGCGAAAGTTCCACTGCGGTGTACCAGAGGGTTGCCGCCACGCTACACGCCATCGCCGCGCAGCATCCGGGCGAACACATCGCGCTGGTCACCCACGGCGGCGTGCTCGACATGCTCTATCGTTTGGCCACCGGCCAGACCCTGAGCGCACCCCGCACCTGGGAACTGGGCAACTGCGCCATCAACCGGCTGCTGTATACGACAGAGGCGCTCACCCTGGTCGGCTGGGCTGATACCCAGCATCTGGACGATGTGGATGGAGCCGCGCTGGACGAGGGCAGCGCCTAAGTTAGCTGAGTCTTAGCTAAGTCGGGCGGCGGCGAACTGGCATCTGCCACCGCTATAGCCTCTGTTTCAATCGCCCAATAAATCCCCACCCGCCGGGCGCGGCGCGGTCACCCCCAGGTGCCGGTACGCTGCCAAAGTGGCAATACGCCCGCGCGGCGTGCGCTGCAAATAGCCCTGCTGGATCAGATAGGGCTCGATCACGTCCTCGATCGTCTCGCGCTCCTCGCCGATGCTCGCAGCGATGTTGTCCAACCCCACCGGCCCGCCGTCAAAACGGTGGATCACCGCTTCCAGCAGCTTGCGGTCCATCACGTCAAAGCCCTGCGGGTCCACATCGAGCATCTGTAAGGCGCGGTTAGCAATGTCCAGCGTGATCGTGCCCACGCCTTTGACGTCGGCGTAATCGCGCACGCGGCGCAGCAAGCGGTTGGCGATGCGCGGCGTTCCGCGTGAGCGGCGGGCAATCTCAAACCCACCTTCTTCGGCCATTGGCACCTGCAGCAAGCCTGCGCTGCGCGTGACGATGCGCTGCAACTCTTCGTGGCTGTAAAACTCCAGCCGCGCCACGATGCCGAAGCGGTCGCGCAAGGGATTGGTCAGCATGCCGGCGCGGGTGGTCGCACCCACCAGCGTGAAGGGCTGCAAATCGAGCTTGATCGAGCGTGCTGCCGGGCCTTCGCCAATCATGATGTCGATCTTGTAGTCCTCCAAGGCGGGGTACAAAATTTCTTCGACTACCGGACTTAATCGGTGGATTTCGTCGATGAACAGCACATCGTTTTTTTCGAGGTTGGTCAGCAGCGCCGCCAGGTCTTTGGGTTTCTCGAGCACCGGGCCGCTGGTCTGGCGCAAATTGACGCCCAGCTCGTGGGCAATGATGTGGCTCAGCGTGGTCTTGCCCAGACCGGGCGGGCCGAACAGCAGAACATGGTCCAGCGCCTCGTCGCGCTTGCGGGCTGCGCCGATAAAAATCTCCAGCTGCTCGCGCACTTTGGCCTGGCCCACATAATCGTCCAGCAGCTTGGGCCGCAGCGCCCGCTCCACCGCCTCTTCGTTGCCGGACAGGGGTGCGCCCGAGACCACGCGCGGGCCATCCAATCCAACAGCGGCACCGTTAGTCCGGGCTACCGGAGTCGGGCGGGGTGAAAAATCATCGGTCTGAATGGTCACGGTGGGGCGGATGGGGCAAAAAAAGACAGGGCACTTGCGCGCCATCGGGTGGCCGGTGAGAGCGCCGGGCAGACTATAGCCCCGCTTTACCGGTACCTTACCAGGGCATTACCTGCGGGCGATACACCCGGCTCTTGCAAGCCGTCACAATGCCCACACATCTTGCGCTTGGACAGCCATGCCGCAACAGGAGGAACCCCATGTTATTTTTCAAGCTCAGCCCTTCGATTTTCTGGCGCAACTTGAGCAGCGCCTTCGCCCTGGCCCTGCTGCTGGTCGGGGGCCACGCCACCGCGCAAACCGAACCCACCATGGGCCAGGTCTACGCTGCGGCCAAAAACGGTCAGCTCGACAAGGCGCAGACCATGATTCAACAGGTGCTGATCGGTCACCCCAACAGCGCCAAAGCGCATTACGTGCAGGCCGAAATCGCCGCCCGCCAGGGCCAGTTTTCACGCGCCCGCGAGGCGCTGGCAAGCGCCGAAAAGCTCGCGCCCGGTCTGCCCTTTGCCAAAGCCGAATCCGTGCAGGCCTTGCGCGCGCAACTTGCAGGCAGTACCGCCACAGCCACCCCGGCACCTGCTGCAAGGCCCGAACCCGCCGCCCATTCACTGCCCTGGGGCCTGATCTTGCTTTTGGGCGGTGCCGGCATTGCGCTGCTCATTTACCTGGTCAACCGGGCCTCGCGCCCAACGCCATCGGTGTTTGGCACCGGCGCTCCTGCGGCCAACAAGGGCTTGAGTGGTCCGCAAAACTTTGGTGACCAGGCGCCAGTGCCGTATGGCCCCCAAGGCGGTGCACCCTACGGCCAGCCTTATGGCCCCCAGTACGCGCCCAACCAAGGCCCTAGCCTGGGTGGTCGCATCATGGGCGGCGTAGCCACCGGCTTGGCCGTTGGCGCTGGCGTCATGGCCGCAGAAGCGATTGGTCGCAACCTCATGGGTGGCGAACACAGTGGCGAGGCAAGCCCCGGGCCCACCAGCCACTACACCCCACCGGATGTGAACGCCGACATGGGCGGCCAGGACTTCGGCATCGAGGACAGCGGCTCCTGGGACAGCGGCGGCGGTGACTTGGGCGGCAGCTGGGACTAAAGAGCTGCGGCGCCCCACAAGCCCCACTGCACCCACCAAGCCAGGCTCATCCGCCGTGCAAACCCATGCGCCCCATGTGTCGGACGATGTCCAGGTTCTGGCCTTTGACGTCTTCGGCACCGTGGTCGATTGGCACGGCAGCATCGTGCGGGAAATGGCAGCCAATTACCCACACGTGGACGGCCATTCCTTTGCCCTGGCATGGCGTGCGGGCTACCAACCCGCCATGCGCCGGGTGATGGCAGGCGAACTGCCGTGGACGCTGATTGACGATTTGCACCGCCTCATTCTGGACGGCATCCTGCCCGGCTTTGGGCTCGCGCACCTGTCGGAAGCCGAGCGGGCACGCCTGAACCGGGTCTGGCACCGCCTTGACGCTTGGCCCGATGTGGTGGAAGGCCTGACGCGTTTGAAGAAACGTTTTGTTATTTGCACGCTGTCCAACGGCAACCTGAACCTGCTCACCCGCCTGTCCAAACGCGCCGCCCTGCCTTGGGATTGCATCCTGAGCGCCGAGGTTTTCCGCGCCTACAAACCCGACCCGCGCACCTACGGCGGCGTGGCCAGCACCTTCGGTGTGCGACCGGAGCAAGTGATGCTGGTGGCCGCCCACCACGACGATCTGACCGCCGCGCGCGGCTGCGGATTGCGCAGCGCTTATATCGAGCGGATGTGGGAATTTGGCATGCAGGAGCCCAAGGATGTATCTCCGCAAGCGGGGAACGAACTGCACGCGAAAGATTTTGTGGCGTTGGCGCAGCGGCTGGGTTGTTAGCAGAAAAAGGTGGCGTACTGCCGCTTGACTCGACGCATACTCCGCCAGAAATCAATCGTTGGAGTGTCCCTTGAAATTTCCCACCTTAGGTATCGTACTTTTCGCCGTGAGCTGTGCCACACAAGCAGCCAGCTTTGACTGCAAAAAAGCCCAGTCCAAAATGGAAAAAGCCATTTGCGACAACCCGAAAATTTCCAAGCTGGACGAAGATCTTGCTGAAAACTACCAGACCGCCAAAGGCAAATTGTCAACGGATGCGCAAAAAGCATTTGTGGCCGGGCAACGGTCATGGGTCAAGTTTTTATCAACGTCCTGTTTCACCGACATGGAAGCCAAACCGGCCAACAAGGAAGACGCAGCGCAATGCCTGGAGACGGAATACAAAGCCCGTTTGGCAGGTTTTAAGAGCACTGGCAGCATGGTCAGTGGCTTCAAGATTTATACCTACTTTGAAGGTGACTTCAAAGCCTTTACCAAAGAAGAACAAGTTGCCTTAATCCGCCGGAATTTGGTCTTGATTGACGATGCCTCCGACAACGCCAACATGGTGAATGCGGCGATCAAATCAGCCGACAATGTCACGATTGACAAAGAAACCGACATCGGCTTCATATCCAGCACTTCCAACACGCTGACCGGTTTGGGCACGGACCTGATCATGCTTACGCAGAGTGGAGAAAGCTCTGGAGGCGCGCATCCCGATGCGTTCACGGGCTACCAATACTTTTCCAAAGAACTCAAGCGCTTTGTCAAATTCAGCGATGTCTTCAGCAATCCGAAATGGAAAGCCGTAGCCCAGCAAATTGCCAAAAAGCATTTTGAAAAAGAAAAGGCTATGGAGGATGTACTCAGCTTGGAAATCCGTGCTGAGGAGAGCGATGCATTCCGCTACATGCTGGTAGACAAAGGGTTTTCAGTTGAGGGGTTTACCAGTTACGCTGCGCGCGCTGTCGATGGCGTGACGATGAACTGGGACGCATTTTCAAAGTTTTTAACGCCAAAGGGCAAAGAACTCTCTTTAGTGAAAGTCCCGAAATAAGTCCCCACGTCGATTGACGCTCAGATTCAAGAAGGCACGCTATGAAATTCAAATGGCTATTCTTTGTTGCACTTATACCAACGCTGGCACTGGGACAAGACATCAACGCACGCTGGCTTGGAACCTGGCTTAGCGGTGACCAAACACTGAAAATCAGCGCCAATTCCGTGAATGGCTGCAAATGGACCGGCTCCGAACCCAAAGAGGGACACCAAGGATGCGCAAGTTTTTACAGCGGTAGCGTCAAAAAAAACCAGCTGCTGGACTTACTGCAAGCCGACACGGCATTGGTCGCGCAAATGGCCAAAGACAAGAACCAGGATGTTGCTGAGCTGGCTGCGTTCCGCAAACACATTCGGAAGATGCGGGGTGTTCTGGACGCCGTCAGCAACGACGCATTTCGGACCATCGTGCAAATGGACTTGCCCTTTGAGGGTTCCGGAGATTGCAGCAGTTTTATTTTTCTAGATAAGTCCACCATCTATTCAGTCAGTTACTGCGATGGTGGCCCTGGTGAACCGAGTTTTCAGATCAGCCCTTACCGCCGCGCCAACTTGTAAACCGAAGTCCCCGCAAACCAGTTCGGCAGAAACCGAACCGGTCGGCCGTCTTGCAGACCAAAGCTGTCCAGCACCTGCAGGCCGTTGTGGCGGGCCAAGGTACCCAGATCGGCGTGGGTGCCGACGCGGATATTGGGCGTGTCGTACCACTGGTAGGGCAGGCGCTTGGTGACGGGCATGCGACCGCTGAGCACACTCAGGCGGTTGGGCCAGTGCGCAAAATTGGGGAAGGCGACGATGCCCACACGCCCGACCCGCACCGTCTCGCGCAGCATGACCTCGGCGTTGCGCAGATGTTGCAAGGTGTCGATTTGCAGCACCACGTCAAAGGACGCGTCATCAAACATGGCCAGGCCCTGGTCCAGATTGAGCTGAATGACGTTCACGCCGCGCTGCACACAGGCCAGCACGTTGGCGTCGTCAATTTCAATGCCGTAGCCGCTGCAATCGCGCGTGGCTTGCAGGTGGGCGAGCATGGCACCGTCTCCGCAACCCAGATCCAGCACCCGCGAACCGCGCGGGACAAGTTCGGCAATCGCGTGTTGAATTTGCGCGTCGCTCATACCAGCACCTCCGCAGCCAGCGACTCGAAATACGAGCGAACCACGCCGTGGTAGCGCCGGTCATCGAGCAAGAACGCGTCATGCCCATGCGGGGCATCAATTTCGGCGTAACTCACGTCGCGCTGCTTGTCCAGCAGGGCTTTGACAATCTCGCGGCTGCGCGCCGGGGCAAAACGCCAATCGGTGACAAAGCTGACCAATAAGAACTTGCAACGGGCACGGGCCAGTGCGTGGCTCAGGTTCCCGCCAAAAGCACGCGCCGGGTCAAAGTAATCCAGCGCGCGGGTGATCAGCAGATAGGTGTTGGCATCAAAGTAATCGGCGAATTTGTCACCCTGGTAGCGCAGATAACTCTCGATTTGGAATTCCACCTCTTGCGTGCTGTAGCGGTAATCCTGGCTGGCGCCGGCTTGGACAACCGTGCTGCGCAACTGGCGGCCGAACTTGGCATTCATCACGTCGTCACTCAGGTAGGTGATATGGCCAATCATGCGGGCGATGCGCAAGCCCCGTTTGGGCACCACGCCATGGCGGTAAAAGTTGCCCCCGTGGAAATCCGGGTCGGTCACGATGGCGCGGCGGGCCACTTCGTTGAAGGCGATGTTCTCCGCGGTCAAGTTCGGGGCGCTGGCCACCACCACCGCGCGGCGCACGCGCTCCGGATACAGCACGGCCCAGGCAATCGCCTGCATGCCACCCAGGCTGCCGCCCATCACTGCAGCCAGCGTGCGGATGCCCAGCCGATCCAAGAGCAGCGCTTGCGCGTGCACCCAGTCTTCCACTGTCACCACGGGAAAATCGGCTCCATAAACCTGTCCATCTGGACTGTCGGGGTTCAGATGCATGGGGCCCGTGGAGCCAAAGCACGACCCCAGGTTGTTCACGCCGATGACGAAAAACCGATCAGTGTCCACCGGCTTGCCCGGCCCCACCATGTTGTCCCACCAGCCTTCCGACTTGGCCTGCCCGGCGTAGACACCGGCAACATGGTGCGAAGCGTTGAGCGCGTGGCAGATCAAAACCGCATTGGTTTTGGCCGGGTTGAGCGTGCCATAAGTCTCAAAAGCCAGGTCGTACTGGCGGATAGACGAACCACTTTGCAACGCAAGCGGCGCGTCGAAATGCAGGGACTGGGGCGTGGCAACAAGCATAAAAACAAAACCCGGCAAAGCTCAACGCGGTGCCGGGTCACAAAGGGGGTGCGGACGTCCGTGTTTAGCTGAATTTATTGAGCGCCCGCAAGCTGGAGCAAATTGGCGCTGAGCAGGATTGTAGTCGGCGCACAGCGGTATCTCTTCCCGGCCGCCGCCGTATAGAACGGCCTTTTGATGTTGGTCCTAAAGTCGGAAGTCAACTCGCGTTGAACAGCACGCCATCTTCGCAGCGAAGGGCTGCGGCAGCCTCCAGGTCTTTGACCACGCTGTCCATGAGTTCCGTAATAGGCATGTTGGGGAAATGTCGGCGCTGCACGACGCCAATGTACAGTGTTTGCCCGGCCCAGGCATACAGCGCATCCAGCGGCCAGGTTTGCAGCTCCAGCAGCTTGAATTTCACCAAAACCTTGAGGCCATAGCGGATATGGCTCAGCGGCTTGCGCCGGAAATGATCCAGCCGTTCCCGGGCGCGCAGCAGCGCAGCACCCACGTCGTCGAACACCGCACCATGACCCGGAATGACGATACGGGGCTGCAAATCTGCAATCAGGTCCAGGGTTGCGGCCACGGTATCGAAGGCGTCCTGGCCATCGAGTTCAGGAAACACCACACCAAAACCGTTTTCCCACAGCGCATCGGCAGACACCAGTACGCCGGTCGCCGGTGCAAACAGCAGCACCGAGTCCGGGTCGTGACCCGGGGCGGCATGGACTTCCCACTGCTGCCCCGCAAGTTCCAGGCAGCTACCCGGCTGCACCACCCGCTGGGCGACAAAGCGCGGGCAATGCTGCCCGGTCGCGCGGAAGGTCAAGGCATCCTCGTCCCAGCGTTCCACAGCTTTGGCAGATCCCGGCGCGATCCAGGTCTGCAGGCCCGGATACTGCGCCGCCAGCGCGGCGTTACCGCCACAGTGGTCGCTGTGCAAATGGGTATTGAGCAGCAGATCGGGCGCACGGCCCTGGAGGTGCTGCTGGAGCAAATTGATCAGCAAGGGGGCATGCGTGTGATACCCGCTGTCCACCACCACGACCTGCCCGCCCCCTTGTAACAGTACGCTGTTAGAGGACAGCCAGCCACGCTCGAATACATGAACGCCTTGGGGTAAGTGCGGAGAAGCGCGCATCGTTTGACTGTAACGGCTTGCGCTATTCTTCGCCCTGACCCAACCACGGCGTAACGCGCCCCTCCACAGTGTCCGACCCTGCCCCGACGCCGTCTGACCCCAGACACGACAAGCGCACGTTTTTGCGCAAACTGGCAGATTTTCTGCACCCCGGCCCCGATTCGGCAGAGGAGCTGATCCAAACCCTGGCAG
>CANFHZ010000038.1 GCA_947446885.1 Comamonadaceae bacterium | reverse complement strand
GCGATTTTAGGCTCCCGGTTCCCGCCGGGACCTCGGGCCACCACGCGCCGCGTCATGCGCAGCACTTAGTTCTCGTTGCCCACCCTAAAGACTTCTTCGGCCCAGCCAAAGTCTTTGGAAAAAATATCTGCCAATTGCTTGTAGCCCGCCGGGGTGAAGTGGATAAGGTCCTGCGCCATCAGCGGGGGCTTGTGCGCAGCCCAGATGTAGCTGCTGGCTTGGCCACCCATGGCATACAGCATGCTCCACGCGCTGCAGCCCCATTGCGCACCGACGCGTGCCTGGATATCGCTGATTTTTTGGTGGATGGCAGAGTACTGCAACAGCACACGGTCTGGAGGGCGTTTGGGCGCTGGAACTTGTCGTACGGCGGCCTTGGATTTTTTCGCCGGGGCCTTGCCCTTCTTTTTTGATTTATTCAGGCTGGAGCGGCGCACCAGCACGCCCCGGTCGCCCGGCCCGATCAAGAGGCATTGCGCCTGGGGAAACACGGTGCGAAGGTTCTTCACCGCCTGCACCAAGCCGTCCTCATAGGTGATGGCGTCAAAATTTTTCTGGTTGCCCTCGTTGGTGCCAAAAGCCAGGGCCACAAGCTGGTAGGGATTATTCGGAAACCACTGCGCCAGATAGCCCAGGTCGGCCTGCTGCCAAGACCGCGCGGTTGCACCCGGAAAAGCGAACACGTCGAACTGCAGCCGCACCGCAGGCGAAGGTTCCAGCCCCAGGCCGTGTACGCGCAAGGTGCCGCTGATCAGCCGTAGCGCAAGCGTAGACACGGGCTTGTCAGCGCGCAGTTCCACCACAGCGGGGCCCTGTTCGGCGTTCAGGCTGAGCACATATTCCTCCCCCTGGTCAACGGTCAGGCCGATGACGATGGGCTGCTCCGTCTGGTGCAACAGCAGCCGCAGCTTTTTGTGCACGGCCACACCACCGGCGTTTCGGATGTCCCACTGCAGGAGCGCGCCCTGCTGCTGGGTGAGCAGACTGACCATGGCCGGCCCCGGCGCCTCAGCGGCCTCTTTGCTCCGGTACGCAGCGTCATAGGTCCACCCCGCCGACACGCAGGTTTTGCGCACCGGCAAGCGTACGCCTGCGCGGTTCATGGTGGCCGGGATCAAGGTGCTGAGAACCTGATCCGCACCCAAGCCGGACAGATGGATCAACTCCTGCGAAAAAAAGGCGGCTGCCATATGGCTGTCGCCCCATAAAGCCATGCGCAAACCCTGGCGCTCCTCAAAGAGCCGCTGAAAAAAATCCGCCTGCTGCCAGACTGAAGACCGCGGGCTCTGCGGCGCGCTGATCGCCACCTCACGCCGCACCGCCTCCACCTCCTCCATATCCGGCTGCACCAGCGGATCGTCAGGCGGGGCGGGTGTCGTAGCCGCCGGGCTGGGCGAGGGCTTGGCGCGGCAGACCAAATCGGAGACTCCCGCTTGCGCGGTGACATCCAAGCTGATCACGGCCATGGCCTGGGCCTGTACTGCCGCGCAACACACGAGTGCGCATGCCAAGAATCTATGCTGGTACATCAAAAAAACCTTGTTGAATTGTTGAAACGCCCCAGCGCGCGCTGCAGGCGTATGTCCGGCGCTGTGCGACCGGCGCAGCCAGTCCGGCTCAGGCACATGGCCGCGCGGCGCACTCATTCGCGCTCTGCCCCCGGACTTGCGGGTGGCGCATACACAGCTTCCGGTGGACGCGCGCACAGCGGGGGCTGTGCACCGGCATCACCTGGCGGGCAAACGCCTGCCTGGGCATCCTGTGCCGTCGACTCAGGACGCTCAGGTAACGGCTCCGCTGCGGAAGCAGGTCTGCTTCTTTTGGCCTGTGTGACCGGAGCGCCCGTGAGGTTCAGGGCTTCCCCAATGGCATTGACAAAGCGGCGCAAGCCCTTGCCGGACAGGTGCACGCCATCGGCCACGAAGTACCCGGGGTTCTCACTGCCAATGGCACTCCAATCGACCAGACGGACATTGTCGAAATCCACAAGGACCTTCTGAATCAACTCATTGTTTTGCGCGGTCCAGCGCCGGTCCGCGTAGTTGTTCACCACCACCACCCGGGTGGAATTGCGCAGGAACTCCAGAATTTGGCGCAAGTGCTTTTCGTAAATGTAGCCATTGGTTCCCAGATGAATGACCACAAAGTCAGGGGTTTTGTGCGTTGCGAAAAACAGCTTCAGGACCGCGAGCCCCTGGCTCGCCTGGCGCCCCACTTCAGCGTCTACGTATGCAGCCGGAAATGCGCGCAGAAGCGCAGAACGGGCGCCCAAGATCACCGAGTCACCCAGCACCAGCGTGCGCTGCCCTTGGGTATCGAAGCGCATATAGCCCTCTCCAGGCCCTGGCGCATCCTGCTTTGCCACCCCGGCGGGCTCGTTAGCTGTGGACCCTGACTCGACCGGTTCCGTGTTGGTCAGCTCGGAGCTGTGCGGATGCGGATCTGGCACATAGTTGTGCACCGCGCAAACCGCGCTCACGATAAAGGCGAACGCGACAGCGGCACTCCAACGCGTTCGGCTGGCTGGCGACAAGGTCTGTTTCCAGGACAACTCGACGAAGCGGTAAGAACATTCAGCCGCCAGTGCTGTGACCACCAGCCGCTCGGCGGTCAGCCAAGGGGTGAAGGCGTGCTGCGCGTCGATCCAGATAAAAAGAGGCCAGTGCCACAGATAGAGTGAATACGAACGCGTACCGATCCAATGCGTGAGGGCGCGCAGCGGGCCCAGCACGGGAACGCTGAACCCCAGCACAGAGGCTGGATCGGTCACCAGCACAATCAGCAAGGCGCTGCAGGCAGAGAAAATGGCAAATCCACCCAGGTACAGCAATGGAATTTGGTCGTTCCAGTTCCAGCCCATCCATAGCAAGGCAGCCAGGGCCCACAAGGTCAGGGGAACCCGCAGGCGTGCATCGCGGCATATGCGCAGCGACGCAGCACCCTGCATCGCGGGGTTCCATAAGCAGGCAAGGCCAGCGCCGATAAAAAGGCCCATCACGTGGGTATCCGATCCGAAATACACCCTGCTCGGATCCGCTCCCTCCAGGACAAAGGCATACCAGTACGCCATCCACAGCGTACTGCCCAGCGCCAGGCCCAGGCACACGTAAGCGACCGTTGTGCGCGCGTACCTGCCCAGCATCCAGTACAAGAGCACTGGCCACAGCACGTAGTACTGCTCCTCAATCGCCAAAGACCACAGGTGCTGGAAAACGCGGGGGTTGTGGATACCCTCAAAATACGATTGCTGTGAATAGATTTGCCACCAATTCGACAGATAAAAGGTGTACGGCAAATCGGCGATCAGGCGCGCATAGGCCTGAGGGGCCCCGCGCGGCGTGAACCAAGTACACACCAGCACCATGACCGCAAACGGCGGGAATAAGCGGTGAAATCGGCGCACAAAAAACGGCTTCAGCGCGATCCGCCCGGTCTGCTGGTGCTCTGCGAGCAACAGGGAAGTGATCAAAAAGCCTGAAATAACAAAAAACAGATCGACACCCAGGAACCCGCCGTTGGCAATGCCCGCCAGATTCAGGTGGTACGCCAGAACCAGAACAATGGCCAGCGCGCGCAAAGCGTCGAGGCCAAACCATCGGCTGGTGATCGGAGGGTTTTCTGGGCGGCTGAGCACGGCAAACCGATCGCTTTACCGGGGTTGTGGAGCGCGCGGCGCGGGACGCTGGATGGACGCAGCGAAGCGGCGCGCGCTTTCAGCATAGCCCTGGCTGGTGAGGTGCATCAGGTCGCCCTGGGCCCAAGGCTCCTTGCGCTGTGCCCAGGTCAGGACACTACCCGGCCCGCCCATGGCTTTTTGCCAGTCCCAGTACTCGCAGCGGAACTCCGGACTCACCCGCGCCTGCACTGCGCTGATGGAGCGGTGCCGTGCGGGGTAGTCCAATTTCTTGTCTGCTGGCGTCAGTCCAACGCGGTCCGGTGGGCCGATCAGCACACAACGGGATTGGGGGTGCAGCGCCCGAAATTGCTTCAGCTCTTTGCGCAAGGCCATCGCGTAGTCTTCCGCTTGGTAACTGTCACTGGGCGCCTCATTGGTTCCATATTGAAAAATCACCAAATCGTAGCGCGCATCAATCGGCTGGACTCTCTGCTGCGACCAGCCCTTTGACTGGGCCCCCGGTGTGCTGAAGACATCGACGATGAACGCCGGGGCTTTGCGGTACACCGGCTCCAAGCCGGTGATGCGCAAAGCCCCGGCAATCAGACGCAGACGCAGGCTTCTGATCTCCGTCTCCGGCAGGATCTGCAAGGCATGCGCATCACCCTCGAGAACCAGCGGCGCGGCTTCCGGCCTGCCGTTGATGGAAATGCCCAGCACCAGTGTCGTATCGGGATCCGGTTTGTGCAGATAGATGGTGAGCCGTTGTGGCGCGGGCGCGCCATCAGAGCCAGCGAAATCCACAACCATCCGCTCGTCGTTGTCCTGGGACACCAACTGCACCAGCGTGCTGGTAAAGCCTGCCTGCTGCGGCCCGCTGCGGTACGCAAAATTCAGGTTCCAGCCTTTGCTCAGGCAGGTTCTTTCAATGCCGAGGCGTACGCCGGGCACGCCGATAGCGGCTTGTATATGCCCTGCCCGCACGCCTTCGGGCGGGTAACCCCAGGCCTGCGCCATCGCGTCCGCGAAGCTACCCGACGCGGTGTGGCTGTCCCCCCATATTCCAACGCGCACGGCGGACGGGTAATTCGGCGTGGGACGCCAGGATGGCGTCCCATCGGCGGCCGTGGTGAATTGGCCATCATCGCCGCCACGGCTTGCGGCTTCCCCGGCTTTTTCAAACAAGGCATCGCACTGGCTCGCTTTGTCGGCTGCAGCCACCGTAGCCGCATAGGTAAGGGCGGCAATCAACACCAGCAGAAAGCCATGGAGGCGTGCACAAGCCCGAATTTGCATAAGTGAGGTTGTATGAGACCGGCGCAGGGTAGCACCCCGCTGCTGGACCAGGCGCTGTTGCCGCTTGGGACATGCCAGGGGCCAGAAAACCCAAAAGGCATAAACGACTTTATTTCTCTCGACGGCAGCAATTTCATACCGCAAACACTCAATTCAAGGCCAAAAACAACAACATATATCGCCTTGTACTGCCTATATTCGTGTTTGCTCCAACCACGCCAGGCCCCTGACCATGCTGCAACGAATGACCGACGCCGACCCCACCGAAACCGCCGAATGGCAGGCGGCTTTTGCCGACCTCGTCAGCCTGCACGGCCCGGCGCGGGCACGCTTTGTCCTGGACCAGCTGGTCGCACTGGCACACCAGAGTCAAATCGACTGGTCACCGGAGCTGGTCACACCCTATGTCAACACCGTCCCGGTGCAGGAACAACACGCTTTTCCCGGCGATCTGGCCCTGGAAGAAAAGCTGGCCTCGCTGATGCGCTGGAACGCGCTGGCCATGGTGGCGCGCGCCAATGCGGCCTATGGGGAGTTGGGCGGCCACATTGCCAGCTACGCCAGTGCGGCGGATTTGTTCGAGGTCGGCTTCAACCACTTTTTCCATGCCCGCAGCGATGGGCACCGGGGTGACCTGGTTTTTTTCCAACCCCACAGTGCCCCTGGGGTCTATGCCCGGGCGTTTTTGGAAGGCCGCTTGAGCGCCGCGGACCTGGCTCTGTATCGCCAGGAAATCAGAGCCCCGCGGGAAGGCGCGCGCGGCCTCTCCAGCTACCCGCACCCCTGGCTGATGCCCGACTTCTGGCAGTTCCCAACCGGCTCCATGGGGCTGGGGCCGATCAGCTCGATCTACCACGCCCGCTTCATGCGCTACCTCACCCACCGCAATCTGCTGGACTGCGCCAGCCGCAAAGTCTGGGGCGTGTTCGGCGACGGCGAAATGGACGAGCCCGAAAGCATGAGTGCGCTCACGCTGGCCTCACGCGAAAAGCTGGACAACCTGGTCTGGGTCGTCAACTGCAATCTGCAGCGCCTGGACGGTCCGGTGCGGGGCAACGGCCGCATCATTGACGAACTGGAAAAACTCTTTCGCGGTGCCGGTTGGAACGTGGTCAAGCTGGTCTGGGGCAGCGACTGGGACGGTCTTTTTGCCCGTGACACCAGCGGCGCGCTGGTGCGGGCGTTTGCCAACACGGTGGACGGTCAGATGCAAACCTTTGCCGCCAAAGACGGACGCTTCAACCGCGAGAACTTCTTTGGCCAGAACCCGGAGCTTGCAGCCCTGGCGCAGGGCTTGACCGATGCGCAAATTGACCGCCTCAAGCGCGGCGGCCATGACCTGGTGAAGATCCATGCCGCCTACGCTGCGGCCGCCAGCCACAGCGGCCAACCCACTGTAATCCTGGCGCACACCAAAAAGGGCTACGGCATGGGCCAGGCCGGTCAGGGCAAGATGACCACGCACAGCCAGAAAAAGCTGGACGAGGCCGCCCTGCTCGCCTTTCGCAACCGCTTTGACCTGCCCCTGAGCGACCAGCAGGCCACGAATTTGGACTTTTTCAAGCCCGCTGAAGAAAGCCCGGAAATGCAGTACCTGCACGCCCGGCGCGCGGCGCTGGGTGGTTACCTGCCGCGCCGCTACACCGCCTGCGCCCCCATCCCCGTACCGGCGATTCAGAGCTACGCCGCTTTTGCGCTGCAAGCGGACGGCAAAGACATGTCGACCACCATGGCATTTGTGCGCATGCTGGGGCAGCTGCTCAAAGACCCGGTGCTGGGGCCACGCGTAGTGCCCATCGTGGCAGATGAGGCGCGCACCTTCGGCATGGCCAATCTGTTCAAGCAGGTTGGCATTTACTCCAGCGTGGGCCAGCAATACGAACCCGAGGACATCGGCTCGGTGCTGAGCTACCGCGAAGCCATGGACGGGCAGATTCTGGAAGAAGGCATCAGCGAGGCCGGCGCGATCGCCAGCTGGACCGCGGCGGCAACCAGCTACAGCGTGCACGGTCTGGCCATGCTGCCTTTCTATATTTACTACTCCATGTTCGGCTTCCAGCGCGTGGGAGACGCCATCTGGGCCGCTGCCGACCAGCGTGCCCGTGGCTTTCTGCTCGGCGCCACATCAGGCCGCACCACGCTGGGCGGCGAAGGCTTGCAGCACCAGGACGGCAGCAGCCATCTGGTGGCCGCGACCATCCCCAACTGCAAAGCCTACGACCCGGCGTTTGCGGGCGAGATGGCGGTCATTGTCGACCAGGGTATACGTGAGATGCTGGTGGAGCAGCAAGATGTTTTCTATTACGTCACCCTGATGAACGAGAACTACGCCCAGCCCGATCTGCCAGCTGGTGTGGAAGACGCGCTCCTGAAGGGCTGCTACCGCTATGCAGCGGCCGATGCAGGCCTGCCACCCGACGCGCCCCGCGTCACGCTGATGGGCTCCGGAGCAATCCTTCCCGAAGTTCTGCAGGCCGCACGGCTGCTCGCGACCCAAGGTATTGCCGCTGAGGTATTCAGCGTCACCAGCTGGAGCGAACTGGCCCGCGACGGCCAGCGCTGCGAGCAGGAGGCGATGGCCGGTACTGGCAGTCGGACGGCTTTTGTGGCGCAGCAATTGGCAGCGACCACGGGCCCGGTGATCGCCGCCAGCGACTACGTGCGTGCAGTTCCCGAAAGCATCCGCGCTTTCATGCCTGAGGGCCGCCGCTATCTAAGCCTTGGCACAGATGGTTTCGGGCGCAGCGATACCCGCAGCGAGTTGCGTGCCTTCTTCCAGGTGGACGCGGCCAGCATCATGAAAGCAGCGCGGTTTGCGCTGGGCTTGCCAAAGGCCTGAGCAAGTCCGCCAGGGCGCGGCAGCCCTGGCCTCTGCGCTCAACGCCAGCCGAGGCTAGTCCTTCTGGGGCTTCAGCTGCTCGCCCCAAATGCCCTTGGGCCGCAGCACCAGCATGAGCGCGATCAGGCAGCCGATCAAGACCACCTGCAAGGCAGCGGCCCGGGCTTGCTCGGCCTGCGGCACCCAGCCGCGCATCAAGCCGCCCGCCGCACTCCAGAAACCCCAGACCACAAAAGCACCCAGCATCGCGCCCCGGTTATTGCCCGAGCCACCCACAATCAGCATGGCCCAGAGTTGAAAGGTGAGGATGGGTAAAAAATCGTCCGGCGCGATAAAACCCACAAAGTGCGCGTACACCGCACCGCCCAGGCCCATCAGCATGCTGCCGATCACAAAGCTTTGCAGCCGGAACACAAACGCGGCCTTGCCCAAGGCGCTGGCCGCGTCTTCGTCCTCACGGATAGCGCGCAGCACCCGGCCCCAGGGGCTGTTGACCAGCTTCTCCAGCGCCACGTAAGCCACGCCCAGCAAGGCCACCGCCATTCCCAGATACGCCAAGGTCCAGGGCAAACCGGTACCCAACCAGGCCTGCATGGGCTTGGGGATGAACTGCACGCCAAAGGGCCCGCCGGTTAGCGCGGTGGCATTGTTGGCAAAAAGCTGGATCGTGACCGCAATACCAAAGGTGGTGATGGCCAGATAGTCCTGGCGCAGGCGCAAGGCCACCGCGCCCACCAGCGCCCCTACCAGACCGGTGACCAGCATGGCGGCGACCATGCCAGCTGCCACCGGCCAGTTCAAGCCTGCCAGGTGCCCGGCCTGTGGCGGCGTGGTCAGCAGGGCGGAGGTGTACGCGCCCAGGGCAACAAATCCGGCCACGCCCACATTAAAAAGGCCGGTGTAGCCCCACTGCAAATTCAGCCCCAGGGTGATGATGGCGTAGGCGGCGGCAAACACCAGAAAGAAGCTGGCGTAAGACAGCAGGCCCATCACATCAGCCATCAGTGCCGCTCCCCGAAAAGGCCACGCGGACGCAGCATCAAAATCGCAATCAGCACCGCAAAGGCCGCTGCCGAGCGGTATTCCGCCCCGACCAGGGTGATGGAAGCGCTCTCGGTCAAGCCGACGATAAAGCCACCCAGCACCGCGCCCCAGATCGACCCCACGCCGCCCAAAATCACCGCCGCAAACAGGGGCAGCAGCAAATCCACACCCATGGTCGGGCGCATTTGCACGGTCAGTCCGGCAAACACCCCGGCCACGGCGGCCAAGACCCCGCCAATCAGCCAGGTGGCGCGCAGAACGCGCTCCGGGTCTATGCCTGTCACACGCGCCAGCGCCGGATTCAGCGCCGTGGCGCGCATGGAGCGGCCCAAAGTGCTGTGGCGCAGGAACAGATGCAGGCCCGTCACGGTCACCAGCGACAGCACAAACACACAGACCTGGTCCGGCGTGACCCGCAAGCCACCCGCAATGCTGCGCGGCACCAGCGCCACGGCAATTTGCAGGTTCTCGGAGTAGTAGCGCGGAATGCCGCCTTGCCAAAACAGCAGCAGATTGCGCAAAGCCAGGGCGGCACCAAAGCTGGCGATCACCAAGGTGATAGAGCCCTGCTTGCGCAGACGCTTGAACAAAATCGTGTCCAGGGCCAGCGCCAGCACAGCGGTCAAAGCGCAGGCCACCAACAAGCCGGCCAGCAGACCCCAGCCAAAGGAGAAGGGCCCCAGCGGCACGGCCCAGACCGGGCTGAAAGCGGTGAACGCGGTTGACGCCACCAGCGCCAGGTAGGCGCCCCAGCCCAACAACTCGCCATGGCTGAAATTGGAGAAGCGCACGATGGACAAGGTCATGCTCAAACCAATCGCGCCCAGGGCGATGATGGAACCGATGACCAAACCATCCGCCAGCATTTGCAGCATCAGCCTGCCCCTCCAGCGGCCTGTTCAAGCGACGCTTTGCCGGCCTGTTTTCCGGTATGCCGCCCCAGGTACAAGGCCGCAACACGCTCGTCTTGCAGCAACTCGGCGCTGCTGCCCACGATCCGCTCACGCCCTTCGACCAGCACCACCGCACGGTCGGCCAGCGCCAGTGCGGACTTGACGTTTTGCTCCACCAGCAGAACGGTGATACCCGCAGCGCGCACCTCGCGCAATTTCGCAAACACCTGGTTGACCAGCAAAGGACTCAAACCCGCCGAGGGTTCGTCCAAAACCAGCAGCCGGGGCTTGGCAATCAGCGCCCGCGCCACTGCCAGCATCTGGCGCTGGCCGCCGCTGAGCTGGCCAGCCGGTAGCGCACGCTGGCGCAGCAAGTCGGGAAACATGGCGTACACCGGATCCAGCGCCGCCTGCCGCTGGGTTTTGATGATGGCTGCTGCCAGCTCCAGGTTCTCGGCCACGCTCAGGTTGATGAAAACGTTTTCCGTTTGCGGCACAAAGGCCAGGCCCTCAAACACCATCTGGTGGGCCGGAATGCGCGTGATGTCCCGGCCATGCAGCAGCACGCGACCGCGTGTGATCGGCACCAAGCCAGCCACGGCTTTCACCAGCGACGATTTGCCCGCGCCGTTGGGCCCCAGAATGGCCACGATCTCCCCGGGCTGTACGAGCAAGCTGGCGCCGCGCACGATGGACAGACCGGGCTCGTAACCCGCCTCCAGATCGTCTACGCGCAAGGCTGCCTCGCTCATGCGGGGCTGCCCAAATAGGCTTCGACCACGCGCGGGTCTTGCAGCACCGAATCAGCTCTACCGCTGACCAGCATGCGGCCCTGCGCCATCACCATGACCGGATGGCACAGCGAAGCGACCACGTCCATGTTGTGCTCGATGATCAAAAACGTGGTGCCTTGGGCGTTGAGTGACTGCACCTTGTCCACAATCTGGTCTAACAGCGCCGGATTGACCCCGGCGGCGGGTTCATCCAGCAGCACGATCTTGGGGCCGGCCACCATCACCCGCGCCAGCTCCAACAACTTGCGCTGCCCACCGGACAAAATCCGTGCGGGTTGATCCTGCAAAGCCGACAAACCCACAAAGTCCAACCAGTGGCGCGCCGCATCGCGGGTCTGCCGTTCTTGCGCCGCAACTTTGCCGGGCTGCAACCAATTGGTCCACAGGCGTTCGCCCATCTGGCCCAGGGGAGCGACCATCACGTTGTCGAGCACCGTCATGTCAGGAAAGGGGCGCGGAATCTGGAATGTGCGCGCCAAACCGGCTGCAAACACGGCACTGGATGCCCGTCCCTCAATCGCAACACCGTCCAAGCGCACGCTGCCTGCGTCGGCGTGCATAAACCCGCTCACGCAATGGAACAAGGTGGTTTTGCCTGCGCCGTTTGGCCCGATCAGTCCACCGATAGCCCCTGCGGGCAATGCAAACGACACCCGGTCCACGGTCTGGTGTGCACCAAATTTTTTGCACAAGCCCTCCACTTCCAGCAAAGCCGGGCGGACGGACGGGGGGGCGTCTTGCATGGGTATCAGAGCGGCGAATCGGCGCTGGCATCCGGCGCATCAAGCAGCGCCTCGGCCTCGATCTCGACCAGGTAGCCGTCACCGATCAGCGCCGAGACCTCCACCAGCGAATTGGCAGGGCGTATGTCGCCAAAGTAGCTTCCATGCACCCGGCTTACGGCCTCGCAATCAGCGGCGTTTTGCAGATAAATGCGGGTGCGCACCACATCGCGCAGCGTGCCGCCCAGGGCTTTGATGCTGGCGCTGATCTTGTCCAGGATGTAGCTGGCTTGCACCGCTGCATCACCCCGCCCCACCAGATGCCCGCTGCCATGCGTGGCCGTGGTGCCGGAGACCAGAATGCGCGCACCAATCCGCACCGCCCGCGAGTAGCCCGCAATCGGTTCCCAGTGGCTGCCACTGTCCAGCGTCCAGCGCTGGCTGTAGCCTAGTACGGCTTTGCGCGGCCATAGCGGCGCGACGGCATCCAGGTGGTGACTCAAATCGCCCGAGGCAGTCAGAAAAGGCGGATGGCGGTATTCATCACCGCAGTCGCCGGGCAAGCGCTGCGTCGCGGCAAAGGCCTGCTGCAGCGCGGCGTGGTCCTCGGCATCCAGGGCGAAGTCAAAGAGCTTCAGGTTGTCGGCCCGGTGTTCGGATTCGCCCAGGCGCGCACCCACAATCACGGCAGCGACCGCAGGCTGTTCCAGCACCCAGCGGGTGGCGACATTCGAAATCGACACCGCGTGCTTGCGGGCAATTTTTTGTGCCGTGCGCAAAACCGTTTGCAGCGCGTCCCACCCGCCAATGGCGTGGATGAAGCGCTGGTATTTCATCTTGCTCCAGTCCGGGACCGCAGCCGGTTCGGCCGCTCCCAGCCAGCGTTCGCTCAAAAACCCACCGGCCAGCACGCCGTAGGTGAGCAAGTTCACGCCACGCTCCACACACAGAGCCGCCATGGCCTCGGTGCCGCGCCGGTCCAGTAGCGACATGCAAACCTGGTTGCTGGCAATGGGCACGCCTTCACTGAGCACCAGGCGCATGTGTGCAGTATCGAAGTTGCACAGGCCGATGGCACGGATCAGGCCCTCTTGCTGCAACTTCGCGAGCTCCAGCAAGGCGTCGATATAAGCCGGGTGTTCAAAAGTCCACCAATGGAATTGCAAGAGGTCGATGCAGGGTGTTTGCAGCCGGTCCAGCGCGCGCTGCACGCCCGCACGAACCACAGAGGCGCTCATCCAACCCGGGGGGGGACACCATTTGGTAAACGCACGCACACCAGGATGGGTACGGGAAGAGAGCAGCGTACCGGTGATGACTTCGGCAGAACCGTAGTGGTCTGCCATGTCAAAGGTATCAAAGCCCTGCTGGGCGTAGGCGGCCAGCTCGGCTGCGCCGCGCACCGGATCGAGCGGAGTACCACCCCGCTCCATATCCGCCACCTGCCACAGGCCGGTGACGATGCGCGCAATCTCCAAGCCCGGCGCCAGCAGCGTGCGCGCGGGGCGCAGGCTGCCCGCGCGCTCGCCTACTGCCAGGCTCATTTCATCTTGGCTTGGATGGCTTGCACGTCTTCCGAGGACATTTGTCCAACCGTAACCACTTCACCGTTAGCGATTTTCCAGGTGCGGAAAGGTCCGGCGATGTCGCCGTTTTTGTCAAACTGAACCGGACCGATCACGCCCACGTAGCGCAGCGGCTTCTTCTGCTTGATCAGCTCCAGGGCACGGGCAAAACCTTCCGGGCCAGCGTGCACCACTTCGCCACCGGAGGCCGTGACTTTGCGGATGCTGTCGCGGATAGCGGCTGCTTCAAACTTGCCGGCATGGGCAATCGCCAGACCCAGGATGGCCGCTGCGTCAAAGCCCTGCACGGCGGCGGGTGCCTGTGCATCAAAGCCGCCGCTCATGCCTGGATAGGCTTTGGTGAAGTAAGCGGTGGACTCGGTGGTCGTGGTGCCCGAGGATGTGCCATAGGCATTGGTCAGATACTGCGCGCCAACGCCTTTGATGAAGTCCGGCGAGTTCATGCCGTCGTTGAACAAGAACTTTTGCGGGCCACCCTGCTGCACCCAGGTGCGGATGATGGTGGTGCCGTCGCCGGGATAGCCGACAAAGTAGAGCGCAGCGGGGTCGGCCTTCAGCGCCTTGGTGACCTCGGCGTTGTATGACGATTGCTCGGGGTTATAGGGCGTGACATCGACAATCTTGCCGCCGAGGGCCTCGTAGGCGCGGCGGAATTCGGACACCATGTTGACGCCGAAGTCGTTGTTGACGTGGATCACCGTCAGGCTCTTGAAGCCCTGATCCAGCGCGTATTTGGCGGCCGCCGTACCTTGCAGCGCGTCGCTGGTGATGGTGCGGAAAAACCAGCCGCCGGTCTTGCCTTCCAGGGCCAGCTTGGTCAGCGTGGGCGAGGACGATGCAGGCGAAATTTGCACCACACCAGCGGGCGCTGTAACCGAGGTGACCATGGGGATGGATACCGAGCTGATGATGCCGCCGATGATGGCCGGCGTCTTCTTCAGATCCACCAATTGGCGCGCCTGGTCAACGGCCACCGAACCCTGGCTTTGGGCGTCGCGCAGGTCAAAAGCGAGCTTGCAGCCGGCAATGCCTGCACTGCCGGCTGCTTTGTTCAAATCATTGAACGCCAATTCCACCGACTTGCTGGCGGCCTGCCCGTAGCGACCGGCAGCGCCGGTGAGCGATACCACCATGCCCACCGTATGGGTGCAGGACGGTGTTTGGGCCATGGCTGCAGAAGAGCCCAGGCTGGCGAGCAGGGCCGCAGTGGTAACAGAAAGCACAGAACGCATGGTGAGAGTCTCCAGGGTGGGTTGTTGAATTCAGGATTGATTGAGGTTGTACTTCATGATGCGGCCATGCGGCCCCGTCTTGTCGCGCTCCAGACTATAAGGCTCGCCCGCAGGGCCCGGGCAGGCATCCAATATCGCTTGCAAAAGAGCGTGGTCTTCGGCATCGAGCGCAAACGTGAACACTTCCAAGGTGCTGTCCAGGCGGTCGGCGTAGCGCGCACCCACAATCGCCGCAGCCACACCAGACTGCTCCAGAACCCAGCGCACCGCCACGCTGGACAAGCTGACGCCATGACGCCGGGCGATACGGTCCAGTGCCTGCAAGAGTGACTGGAATGCCGTCCAACCGCCGAACTCCTCGATGATGAGTTGGTACTTCACCAAGGAACGGTTGGCAAGGGGTGTTTGCGGCTCAGCTTGACCTAACCAGTGCTCGGTTAAAAAACCACCAGCCAGGGTGCCGTAACAGAGCAGTTGCACGCCGTGGCTTTCTGCCATGGCCGCCAGTTTTTGGGCCGGACGGCGGTCGAGCAAGGAATATTGCGTTTGCATACTCACCAGCGGCACGCCCGCGTCCATGATTTCCAGCGCATGCGCGCTGTCAAAGTTGGTGCCGCCGATGCGCGCAATCAGCCCTTCTTTTTGCAGCGCGTGCAAAGCCAGCGCCGTTTCGACATAGCGCGGCACGCTGTAGTCCCACCAGTGAAACTGCACCAGATCCAGGCAATTGGTATCCAGGCGTTGCAGCGAGCGGGTGATGATGCGCCGTACATAGGCCGCGTCCACCGTGGCCAGGTCGGCGTAGTCGGGTACAAACTTGGTGTGCACCTGCATGCGCGGCAAACCGGCGGTGCGGCGGGCGCGGTTGAAGGCACCGTACATATCTTCCACACCGGTGTAGATGTCGGCACCATCCAAGGTGTTCATGCCCGCGTCCAGAAAAACACCCATGTCGGCAATCGCCCGTTCGCGCTCAACCGGGCCGTGGTCGCCCGCGAGCTGCCAGCCACCCCGGATCACCCGCGCAACGCGATAGCCCGGTGCCAGCGCAATCGTCTCAACCATTGGGGTGGAGTCGCTCATAGGGCTTGCGGCAGGGGTACCGCCGTGGTGTCGCTGTGGCGGAATGTGCGCTTGCCCAGCCGGGTGATGCGAAAACGCGTGGGGCAATGCGGATCCGGGCAGGCCACTTCGGCGTCGGTACTCATCCAATCCGCCGGGTCAGTCGCACGCTGCTTGGCGGGCAAGAGCGGCAGCACGGCCGCCAGCGAGTACATCGAAAAACCCTGGCCATCGGGAAAGTGCAAGACTTCGCCACGCACTTCGAAATAATCGCCTACCCGGGCGTTGCACTGGATTTTCCGGTCGTCGTGGACCACAACTTCGACCCGCAGGTCGTAGAGCTCAAATTCTTCGGATGGCATGGTGAACCCCGCTCATCAAAACGCGGCGACCAGGCCATCGCTGCGCGGATCGGCAGCACCCAGGTACAGGCCATCGGTCTGGCGCACGATGGCTCCGGCGTGGCCCATGGTGTCGCTGTAGTCAGCCAGGATTTCCACATCATGGCCGGCAGCTGACAGGGTCTGCATGACCAGCGGATCAAAGCGGTTCTCCAACTTCAGCGTGGTGCTTTCCTGGCCCCAGGTTTTACCCAGCAACCAGCGCGGCGCGCTCACCGCATGCTGCAAGGTCTGGCCGTAAAACGCGTAGCGGCTGAACACCGCCGACTGGCTTTGCGGCTGACCGTCGCCGCCCATATTGCCGTAGACCATATGGCGGCCGTCGTCAAAGCGCGCGTGTGCCGGGTTGAGGGTGTGAAAGGGCTTTTTATGCGGGGCCAGCACGAGGTGCGAGGCCGGATCGAGTGAAAAACTCGAGCCCCGGTTTTGCCACGCAATCCCGGTGTCCGCCAGCACCACGCCGGAGCCGAATTCCCAGTACACGCTCTGGATATAGCTGACCATGCGGCCCTGCGCATCGGCGGTCCCCATCCAAATGGTGTCACCGGGAATGCTGCGCTCGGGCCAGGGCAAGGCCTTGGCCATGTCCACGGCTTCAACGCAGCTGTCAATAAAGCTGTCGCTCAAAAATTGCTGCGGGTTCACGCCCATGCGGTCCATGGTGGCGGGGTCAGCAATAAAACGGTTGCGCACCTTGAAGGCCTGCTTGGTGGCCTCGACCAGCGCGTGCAGGTAGGGCGCGCCATCGGCCTCGTGGATACCGTGGCGCAAACGCAGGCGGTCGAAGATAGCCAGAATCATCAGCGAGGCCAGGCCCTGCGTGGGCGGCGTCATGTTGTAGAGCGTAGCGCCGCTTACCCGCACCTGCAGCGGCGTCACGCTGCTGGCGCTGTGCGCATGCAAGTCGGCCAAACGCAGCGGCCCGCCCAGGCGCGCGTGCTCGGCGGCGATGGCTTCGGCCACGCTGCCACGGTAGTAGTCGTCCAAGCCTTTGTCGGCCAGGGTTTGCAGCGTGCGCGCCAGCGCCGGGTAGCGGCGCAGCGTGTTGACCGCAGGCACCTCCCCCGCTGCGCCGCTGGATGCGGGCGCGTCCAAAAACTGCCCGGCAAAGCCGGGAATGTGGGCCAGCTCTGGCAAAAACCTGCCCGTGAAATTGACCTGGCTTTGGGTCACCGGCGCGCCCTCGCGGGCGTACCAGATCGCGTCTTGCAATAAGCGCGCGACCGGCAACTTGCCGCCTAAGCGTTCGCTGTGGCGCAGCGCTTCCTGCCAGCCCGATATGGCGCCAGCCACCGTATTGGCTGCGAGCGGACCGCGCCCAGGAATGGCTGTGTGGCCGGCGTAAAAATCCAGCGTTGCCGCACCGGCGGCACGGCCGCAGGCGTCAATCGCCACCGGTGGCTGGCCTGGCTCGGAAATCAGCCAGAAGCCGTCACCGCCAATAGCGTTCATGTGCGGGTAGACCACGGCAATGGTGGCGGCAGCGGCCACCATGGCCTCGATGGCGTTGCCACCCTCGCGCAGAACGGCGCAGGCGCTGCTGGCGGCCAGGTGGTGGGGCGCGGTCACCATGCCGCGGGGGGAAGTCAGGGTTTGGCGCATGGGTGGTTTTCAGTTTTTCAAAAATTGCTGGGCCATGGCTTCAAACGCAGACACATAGCAGGCCATGGGCACACGCACCACGCCGGCACCGATCTGGCCAACGCCGGCTTTTTTGTGGGCGATGCCCGTGGTCACCAGCGGGCGTATGCCTGTGTCCAGCACCTTGCGCACATCGATGCCGCAGGGCGCACCGGCAAAGTCCAGCGCGGGCAGGCTCAAAGCCGGGTTTTTGGTCACGGTGATTTCGTACATCTCCTGGCTGTAGCGCACCGCGTCGCTGACCGAACCACCGGCCAGCAGCGTGAGCGCGGGCGATGCGGCAAACGCGCAGCCGCCAAAACCTGCGGTCTCGGTGATGGCGCTGTCGCCAATGTCGGGGCAAGCATCATCCTGCGAGAAACCGGGAAAGTACAGGCCGTTTGGCAGGTCCGACTTGGCGGTAAACCATTGCTGGCCCAGGCCGCTGATGCGCAAGCCGGTCTCGGTGCCGTTGCGCGCCGTGGCCGTGACCACCGAGCTGAAGGGCACGCCGTGGGCCGCGTCCATGATGGCTTTGCACGAGACCATCGAGAAGTTCAAAAAAAACTGCGAAGTCTTGGCTACAAAGTCCAGCGTCTGGTGGATATGGTCTTGCGGCACCCGCCCCTGCGCCGCCGCCAGGGGCACGGCCAGGGTCATGAAAAACAGCGAGGTGGATGCGGCGTTGCGGCTGTGCACTTCGTCGCCCATCAGCAGGGCCTGTGACTGAATGGCCTTCAAGTCGATGCCGCCGGTCTTGTCAAAGTTGTGGCGCACGGCGGCTTTCAAGACCGGAGCCAGTACCTTCTCAAACCATTTGAGCCGCTGCAACACATCCGGGCCATTCGCGCCGAAACGCAGGCATCTGCCAATGCCTTCGTTGATGTTGGTGTAGGCCACGTTGCCATGGGTGGCATCGCGCACCTGGATCAGCGGCATGGACGGACTGATGATGCCCGTCATCGGACCCACGGCCTGAAAGTCGTGGCACTGGCCAAACGCAATCTCTCCGCGCTCCAGCATCTGCTGCGCTTTTTCGGGAGTCTTGGCCCAGCCTTCGTACAAGACCGCGCCAATCATGGCCCCATGCATGGGGCCGCACATTTCACCCCAGGCCACCGGCGGGCCGGCGTGCAGCAGCAGCCGCGCGCCCTTCATGGCGGGCCATACGCCATCGGCGCGCAGGGCGATGTCTTCCCACATGGGCCGGGAGTTGATGATGCGCTGGGTAACTTCCTGGTTGGCGGCGCTGATGCGCGGGTCGTCCATCAGGCGGGCCAGGTTCCAGGCCAGGACCGGGTCGGCATTGCCCGGCGGCCGCCAGCCCAGGTGGTCGACCTGCCCGCCGTTGTGGCGGATGCTGTCATTGAAGCCGTCGATGCCGATATTGAGAACGGCGGGCGCTTGGCTGAGCAGGGAGTTGGCAGGCATTTTCATAGGGGTTCCGCAGGGGGTTCGCAAATCTGTAGGGCCAAAAAGACGCCGGCAAGCATATCGCCGCCTGAGCTGGCACCCAGGCGCAGCAGCGCCTGCACGGCGTCGGTGATCCGGGCCGCTTCACCGGACTGAAAGGCGTCGAATACAGCGTGCAGCACACGGTAACTGCTGCCGCGCATCAGGTCGTCCAGCAGGGCTGCGCTGATGGGGTTGGTAGCGCTTTCTGCGGCACGGCGGATACGGGCGTGCAGGCCTGGCATGGCGCTGTGCCAGGCGGGAATCGGGGCATACGCCAGCGTGAACAAGATGCCGCCCAGGAGATCGTCGCCACTGGGTGTGAGGCCATGGCCCAGGCCCAGCACGCGCAAGGCGGCCCCCTCAAAAGCATGCAGATCATGCGCGCGCAGCGCCTGTGCCAGCGCGTCCAAACGGCGCCGTGCCAGCTCCAGTGGGAACACCAGACGCTGCCCGGCCAACCAGCCGAGTAAACCGATGTGCGTATCCGTGCCCCGCCAGGCCATCGCCGCGCCCTTGCGCAGACGCTCGGCGTCGTACACAGCCGGCGCGGCGTGCCAGGGATGCGCCAGATTGCGCGGGTGGTCGGTGCGGGCCTTGGAACCGGTCCAGACGATGCGCCCGCTCAAGACCGCGTAGTCCGTGGTCTCGAACCCCGGTACGGTTTGCAACACGGCGTCGGCGCAACTCACCGGCTTGGCGCTTTGCAAGTGATATGCGTGCCCGCCCGCCCCATCAGCGCGTCAAACGCCCGCTCCAGCGAAGTGATGATGACTTCGCCATCGTGGTTGGCGTTGGGCAACTCTTCCAGGTAGCTGATGGCCGCCTCAATCTTGGGCCCCATGCTGCCCGGAGGGAACTGGCCATCGGCGGTGTACTGGCGCGCCTGCGCCAGGGTCATGTGGTCCAGCGGCCGCTGGGTGGGCTTATTGAAGTCCAGCGCCACCTGCTCCACACCGGTCAGCATGATCAGTGCATCGGCATGCAAATGGGCAGCGAGCATGGCGCTGGTCAGGTCTTTGTCAATCACCGCCGCCACACCCGTCCAGTGGCCGTTGTCACCATGCAGCACCGGTACGCCGCCACCGCCGCAGGCGATGGGGATCACGCCCGCGTCCAGCAGTGCGTCAATGGTTTTGAGATCCAGAATTTTTTTCGGCTTGGGGCTGGCCACCATGCGGCGCCAGCCGCGCCCGGAGTCTTCGGCGAAGTACCAACCGGTCTTGCTAGCCATCTCTGCCGCCTCGGCTTCGCTGAAAAATTTGCCCACGGGCTTGGTCGGGTTGCTGAAGGCCGGGTCACTGGCATCGACTTCGACTTCCGTTACCACGCAAGACACCACGATGTCCAGCCCGCTGTCGACCAGCACATTGGCAAAACTCTGTTGCAGCATATAGCCCATGCCACCTTGCGAATGCGCCACGCACACGTCCATGGGCATGGGCGGCAACTCCTCGGCCGTGCGCGCCATGCGGTACAAAATATTTCCCACCACCGGGCCGTTGCCGTGGGTCAGCACCAGCTGCCAACCGGCGCGGATGATCTCCACCAAATGCGCGCAGACCTGGCGCATCAAAACCAGTTGTTCTTCGGCCGTGCCTTTGATGGTCGGCGGGTAGGCGGCGTTGCCGCCCAGCGCCACCACCACCCGCTTGCGCGCAGGCACGGGGCCGGTATTCATCGCACCCACTCACCGGCCAACCAGGCCGCGTTGGCGCTGTTGCCCGCCAGCACCATACCGGCGGCGCGCAGCGTGGCTTCTTGTGCGCTCAGCACCTGCGGATCGGTCTCGGTGCCGCACACAAAACCCACGATCGCCAAGTTGCGGCCCGCTTTGCGTGCCGCCGCTTTGGCGCGCTGAATGGCCGGCGCCAATTCACCCGCCGGGTTGCTGTGCGCGCCCCAGCCAATCACCACATCCAGCAAGATGACGCGCACCGACGGATCGGCCGCTTCCATAGCCAAACGCTCGATGCGCGCGGCCTGGTCAATCATGGGATGCGGGCGGCCCACGGTGAACGCGTCATCGCCCAAATCCAACGCGCTATGGCCTTGGCTGGCCTGGCGCGGATTCGGCAACTCCATGTCTTTGTTCAAGGGCACGTTGGACCAGACGCTCAGGCCCGCCGCCGCCCACAGCAACTGCGCCTCGGCGGCAAAGGTGCCGCCGGAAAACAGGGCCCGCAAATACTTCTGGCCTTTGCCGAACACGGGCTTTTTAGGCAGCCCATACACCTGCAGCGCGCTGCGGCGCACACCCGCCAATTTGACGGCCAGCGCAGCGCAATCGACCAGGGTGTGGGCCATGCGCACCAAACCGCCCTTGGCGGGCTTGGGCAAGGCCTCCGCATGCCCCAAAAACAAAACGATGGACGGTTTACCCGCAGCCTGCAGCGCCGCCAACACCCGCGCTGCCACCGCCGCGCCCGGCGGCTTGGAAACGATGACGATGACTTGGGTGGTTGCATCTTTGGCCAGCAAGGCAATGCCTTGCAGCATGGTCGCGCCGCCCACGGCGTCGTACACATCGCGCCCGCCGGTTCCGATGGCGTGGCTGATACCACCACCCATGCGGTGAATTTGTGTGCTCACCTCCTGCAAGCCCGTGCCCGACGCGGCCACCAGCCCGATGGAGCCGCGCCGCACCGCGTTAGCAAAACCCAAAGGCACACCGCCGATGATGGCAGTGCCGCAGTCCGGCCCCATCACCAGCAGACCGCGCCGTGTGGCCTCGCGCTTAAGTGCCGCCTCCTGCGCCAGCGGCACGTTGTCGCTGAACAAAAATACATTCAGCCCCAGCTTGATAGCCTTGAGGGCTTCGGCTGCTGCATAAGGGCCTGGCACCGAAATTTGCGCCAGGTTGGCAGCGGCCAAAGCAGCCTTGCCCATGCCCAAGTTAGTGGGTACCACCCGCGTGGCGTCTGCGGCCTGCGGACCCGCGGCCTGCGTGCCCGCCAGCTCGGCCTTGCAGCGGGTGACCGCCGCATCACAGTCACCCGCTGTGCGGGCCTGCACCACCACCATCACATCGCTGGGCCCTGCGTCCTGCACCGCACTTTTCAAGAGACCGGCCTCGCGCAATATGTCCTTGTTGGCGGGGTTGCCCATCTGAAGCGTGGCGTTCACCACACCGGGCATGGCGAGCAAACTTTGCGCCACGCGCATCAGGGCAACGGAGTCTTTGTAGAGGTTGGCGTGGATGAATGCGGCCGTGTGCAAAGAGGTGATCATGCGGGGGCAATCCAAGGAGATTTTGTTAACAATTTGCTATTATGCTTTTATATGTCCAGCACCCGCCTCCCCAGTCTGTCCCCCCTGCCCAACCCGGCCAGCGCCATGGACGAATTGCACTTCGCCCCCCGCCTGCTGATGGGCCCCGGCCCCATCAATGCCGACCCCCGGGTGCTCAAGGCCATGTCCTCGCAACTACTGGGACAGTTTGACCCCCAG
>CANFHZ010000037.1 GCA_947446885.1 Comamonadaceae bacterium | reverse complement strand
CACGGTCACGGCCATAACGGTCACGGCTGCGGCGTTCACGCGGTTCGCGGGCTTCGCCACTGTCGGTGCGCGTGCCTTCGGGCTGCACACTCTGGTCATGGGCAGCGTGCAGGTTGGCATCGGTGTTATCCGGCACCGCGTCGTTCTGCCCCTGCACCCGCTGTGCGTCTACAGATCCGTCGCCGTCCTGGCGGCGCGGTCCCCGGCGGGATCCACGTCCGTTGCCGCGGCGCTGGCCGTCTTCCTCGCGCATTCCCGCGCGCTCCTCCCCTTGTGGGCGCTGGCCTTCAGTGCCTGCGTCCTGCTCGGGTCTGTCATTTCCATCCGGTGCCGCATCGCTGCGTGGCCCGTTACGGGGACCGCGACCGGAGCGCTCGCCACGCGGGCCGCGGTCACCGCGGTCACCGCGTTCGCGCGGTGGGCGATTGCCCTGGTTGCCGTCTTCACGTTCGGGCTGCGCGGTGTTGCTGCTTGCGTCCATGCCCTCGCCACTGGATGCAGGACGGGGTGTGCGGCCACCACGGCCGCCGCGGCTGCCGCGGCCATTGCGCTGGCCGTCACGTTCGTTGCCATCACCATGGCGTTCGCCCGTGCGCGGTGCGCGTGCGGTCTGCTCGGTTTTGCCGGCTTCGGTCGTTTTGGCGGGTGCCACCGCATTCGGCTGGCTTGCAGCGGGCGTGCTGCCGCCCAGCAAGCGTTTGACCCAACCAAACAGGCCCTGCGCTGCCGGTTCTGCGATCGGTGCAGGGCGTGCTGCCTGTGCTGGAGCGGCGCTGCGTGCCGTGTTGGCGGGCCGGCGGGCGGGTGCGGCTGCAGCAGGAGCTGCCTCAGCACGCGGCGCTGCTTGGGGGGCCGGTGCGTCGGGCAGCACGCCTTTGATGACCGGGGTTTGCTTGTTGGTCGGCTCCTGCGAGCGGCGGGTGAAGGACGTCGGGTCTTCCATCTCGTCAGCCATCTTGTAGCTGGCTTCGATGTTGTCCAGACGCGGGTCATCGTGTTTCAGACGCTCGAGCTTGTAATTGGGGGTTTCCAGCGTCTTGTTGGGCACCATCAACACGTTGATGCGCTGTTTGAGCTCAATCTTGGCGATCTCGGTGCGCTTCTCATTGAGCAGAAAGGATGCGACTTCGACTGGCACCTGGCACAGCACAGAGGCGGTGTTGTCCTTGAGCGACTCCTCTTGGATGATGCGCAGAATTTGCAGCGCGCTGGATTCGGTGTCGCGGATATGTCCGGAGCCTCCGCAACGCGGGCAGGGGATGGATGCACCTTCCGACAGGGCGGGGCGCAGACGCTGGCGGCTCATTTCCATCAAGCCGAATTTGCTGATGGTGCCGAATTGCACGCGGGCACGGTCCTGACGCAAGGCATCGCGCAGGCGGCTCTCCACCTCGCGGCGGTTGCGGCTCTCGTCCATGTCGATGAAGTCGATCACGATCAGGCCGCCCAGGTCGCGCAAGCGCATCTGGCGGGCTACTTCGTCGGCGGCTTCCAAATTGGTGCGGGTGGCGGTTTCTTCGATGTCGCCGCCTTTGATCGCGCGTGCCGAGTTGACGTCCACGCTGACCAGCGCTTCGGTATGGTCGATCACGATGGCGCCGCCCGAGGGCAGGTTCACCGTGCGGGCATAGGCCGATTCAATCTGGTGCTCGATTTGAAAGCGGGAAAACAGCGGCGCATCGTCGCGGTAGCGCTTGACCCGGGCCGCATGCTCGGGCATGACGTGGGCCATGAACTGCTGGGCCTGGTCGTACACGTCGTCGGTGTCGATCAGGATGTCGCCAATGTCGTGGTTGAAGTAGTCGCGGATGGCGCGGATCACCAGGCTGGATTCCTGGTAAATCAGGAACGCGCCTTTGCCGCCCTTGGCTGCGCCGTCGATGGCGGCCCACAGTTTGAGCAGGTAGTTCAGGTCCCACTGCAGTTCGGGCGCGCTGCGGCCGATGCCGGCAGTGCGCGCGATGATGCTCATGCCGTTGGGGTATTCGAGCTGGTCCAGCGCCTCTTTCAAATCGCTGCGGTCCTCGCCTTCAATGCGCCGGCTCACGCCGCCACCACGCGGGTTGTTAGGCATCAGAACCACATAGCGCCCAGCCAGTGAGACGTAGGTCGTCAGTGCCGCGCCTTTGTTGCCACGCTCTTCTTTTTCCACCTGCACCAGCAGTTCCTGGCCTTCGCGGATCACGTCTTGTATGCGTGCCTGGTTAACGGCTACGCCTTCTTTGAAGTACTGCCGGGAAATTTCCTTAAAGGGCAAAAAGCCATGGCGGTCTTCGCCGTAGTCCACAAAGCAGGCCTCCAGCGAGGGCTCAACGCGGGTGACCACCGCCTTGTAAATATTGCCTTTGCGCTGTTCGCGTCCTTCGATCTCGATCTCGTAGTCGAGCAGTTTTTGTCCATCCACAATCGCCAAGCGGCGTTCTTCCGCCTGGGTGGCGTTAATCAGCATACGTTTCATGCTTGCATCCTTCTCACATCGATATCACATGCCCGATACGGGCAAACGATGCCTGAACAGATGTCCGAACCGAGGAGGAATTGCCGGAGAGCCAAGTTGCCTAAAAAGGCATCAAGGCGTAGGCGCGTGGAGTGTGGCGAGGGAATAGTTATGTGCCGTGGCGAAGGATTCGCCAGCGCTGGGCTGCGATTTCCCGGGCTCAGATGACCGGGACAACAATATCGGGCACAACAACACAAACATCTCGTTTCATTCCGCCCGCAGCGCAACAGGTCTGCGGGATGGGGGTATTCCGTTACTTGGGTTCAACGCATCAGTCCAACCAGGTGGAGGGCGGGTCACCGAGGCGCATCTGGCGCCCGGGTTTACCTGCTCAACCAATCGGTGGCATCAACCTGCTAGCGGGGCGTTGGGTGGGGTGTGGACTAAACTCCAGACAAATCAACCACTTACTGCACGACACTAGTGAAACACATTATAGGGGGCACGCCATCGGCAGCCCCCGCGCAGGCGCAAACGCTCACCGTTGATGCCGAATCCGCAGGTCAACGGCTCGACAATTTTTTGATGCGTCAACTCAAAGGCGTTCCCAAAACCCATGTCTACCGCATCATCCGCAGCGGCGAAGTCCGGATTAACAAAGGGCGCGCGGATGCAAGCACCCGCATCCAGACGGGTGACATGGTTCGCCTGCCGCCCGTGCGGATTTCCCAGCAAGCCGTCGGCAAAGCGCAGGCCATGGCCCAGCCCACCCGCAGCCAGGCCGGGGCTGCCAAAAGCCTGCCGGTGCTGTTCGAGGATGAACAGATGTTGGTCATCAACAAGCCCGCCGGGGTGGCGGTGCACGGCGGGTCGGGCATTAGTTTTGGCGTGATCGAGCAATTGCGCATGGCGCGACCGCAGGCCGATTTTCTGGAACTGGTGCACCGGCTGGACCGTGAAACCAGCGGAATTTTGCTGGTCGCCAAGAAGCGCAGTGCACTCAAAAATCTGCAAAACCAGTTCCGTGAGCGCAGCACGGGCAAAACCTATCTGGGCATGGTGGGAGCGCGATGGCCGCTTAACCGCAAGGTCTTGGACAAGCCTTTGCAAAAATTTTTGCTCACGGGCAGCGGCGAACGGTCAGGCGAGGCTGCGGGCGACGGCGAGGGTGAACGCCGGGTGCGCGTGGTCGCGCCAGACCATCCGGACGCCATGCCATCGCTCACACTGGTCAAGGTGCGCGCTGCCTCGCGCGATCTCGCGCCCGGCGTGCGACCGTACTCTTTGCTGGAAATCACCATCAAAACCGGCCGCACCCACCAGATCCGGGTGCACCTCGCCGCCGAGGGCATGCCGCTGGTCGGTGACGACAAATACGGAGATTTTGAGCACAACAAGGCGCTTGCGCGCGGCGCAGAGGGGGCGGCCCTGAAGCGCATGTTTTTGCACGCCTGGCGCTTGCAGTGCCGCCACCCGGTGAGTAACGCGCCCATGAACCTGGAAGCGGGATTGCCCGGTGAGCTGATGGAGTTTTTGTACGCCCAGCTACCCCACGCGCTGCCCGCGCCTGGTGGCGACTCCGCGCACCAACCGGACTCCACCCGGCCCTATACCAGTCCGGATGAATTAACCAAGCAATTGCCACCATGACCCCACCGAACCCCGCCCGCCGCTTCGACCTGATTGCTTTTGACTGGGATGGAACTTTGTCGGACTCCACGTCCATGATCGCCAGCTGCATCCAGCAGGCGGTGGCAGATGTGGGCGGCACCGTGCCCAGTGACGAGGAAGCCTCCCACGTCATCGGCCTGGGACTGATGCAAGCCCTGGCCCATGCCGCACCCGACGTACCGGCCGAGCGCCATGCTGCGCTCGCCGACCGCTACCGCCACCACTACTTTGCGCAGCAGCACACGCTGACACTCTTCCCGGGCGTTATTGACATGCTGACGGAGCTGCGCGCGCTGGGCTACTTGCTGGCCGTTGCGACGGGCAAAAGCCGTCGGGGCCTGGACGAGGCACTGAAAAACGTGGCCCTGCAAGGCATGTTTGATACCACCCGCACGGCAGATCAGACCCGCGGCAAACCGCACCCACAGATGCTGCACGAGATATTTGCCGAGCTGGCGGTTGCGCCGCAGCGCTGCCTGATGGTGGGCGATACCACCCATGATCTGGAGCTGGCGCGCAACGCGGACTGTCCCAGTGTCGCCGTGACCTATGGAGCACACCCGCCCGACGCCTTTGCCGCGCTGGGCCCTTTGTGTATTGCCGACTCGGTTCCTCAGCTGTGGGATTGGATTCGCCGAAACGGCTGACGGAGTGCACCTGCGCTGTCATACTCCCACTCTCTTTTTCTCCCCCCGAAACCATGACCGAACCCCTTGAATCCGCGGAGCCCCTTGCGCCACGCAGTAAGGCCGCGGCTGCCGCTGAGCCGAACTGGGAGCGCAGTACCTTGGAAAAAATTGCAATGGCTGCCCTGGCCGAACAGCGCCAGGCACGCCGTTGGCGCAATGGCTTGCGTTTAGCCTGGTTGTTGTTTTTTATCGCGCTGAGCTGGTTCGGTCTGCGCCACGGGGTCGCTCCAAGCGATGTCACCCGTCCGCACACTGCGGTGGTGGAGATCAAAGGCGAAATCGCTGCAGACTCAGAGGCCAGTGCCGACACCGTGGTGGCGGCCATGCGCAGCGCTTTTGAAGACGAGGGCGCGCAGGCAGTGGTCTTGCTCATCAACTCACCCGGCGGAAGCCCGGTACAGGCCGGCATCATCAATGATGAGATTTATCGCCTGAAGGCCTTGTATAAAAAGCCGGTTTACGCCGTGGTGGAAGACAGCTGTGCCTCAGCGGCGTACTACATCGCGGTGGCGGCGGACCAAATCTTTGTTGACAAGGCCAGCATTGTCGGCAGCGTGGGCGTTTTGATGGATGGCTTCGGATTTACCGGCCTGATGGACAAGTTGGGCGTGGAGCGCAGGCTGATGACAGCTGGCGAGAACAAAGGCATTCTGGATCCTTTCAGCCCGGTCACGGAAAAGCAAAAGCAATTTGCCCAAGGCATGCTCGACGGCATACACCAGCAATTTATCGGCGCGGTGCGTGCAGGGCGGGGCGATCGACTTAAAGAAACCCCCGAGATGTTCAGCGGCTTGTTCTGGACCGGAGACCAGGCGGTGAAATTGGGACTGGCCGACCAGTTGGCCAACCTCGACTTTGTGGCACGTGAAGTGGTCAAAGCGGAAGAGCTCATCGACTACACCCACCGCGATAACGTGGCCGAGCGGCTGGTCAAGCGCTTTGGTGCATCGATGGGCCAGGCCATCGCTGCAAGCCTGCGCAATCCCGCGCCGCTGCGCTAGTCCCGGGCGGGCCTAGCGCCCGATGGCGAACACGGTCGGCGTGTTCTTATCGCATTCCCAACCACGCTCCCGCCAGATTTTCACGCTGGCACTGCGGCAGCGTTCGGCTGGCATCCCCAGGCCACTGGCTGTTGCCAGGCGGGTATGCGGTGCCAAGGTGCTCAGCAGGCTGGCTAAAAGCGCCGGGTTGCGGTAGGGCGTTTCAATCAGCAACTGCGTTTGTCCACTGTGGTGAACCAAGGCCTCTAACGCCCGGATGCGTGCGATCCGTTCTGCCGGGCTGCTGGGTATGTAGCCGACAAAGGCGAATTCCTGCCCGTTCATGCCGCTGGCCGCCAGCGCCAGCACCAGCGACATGGGTCCGACCAGCGGAACCACCTGCAAGCCCAGGTCGTGGGCGGCGCGCACCACGGAGCTGCCCGGATCTGCGATCGCAGGCATGCCGGCTTCGCTCAACAGCCCCACGTCATGTCCTTTCAGTGCCGCCGCCAGTAGGGGGCGGGCATCGAAGTGGCCGTCGTGGTCTCCTTTTTTGTGCACTTCGCGCGGGAGTTCCTGGATCTGCATGGCTTGCAGGGGTGCACAGAGCGGGTGTACCGCGTCAATGCGCTTGAGGTAGGCGCGCGCGGTTTTGGCGTTTTCACACACCCAGTGCGCCAGCGTGGAGGCGGCGCGCAGGGTGGCTTGAGGCACGCTGTCACGCACGTCGGTCACCACGTCGCAGCCGAAATCCAGCGGCGCAGGAACCAAGAGCAGTCGGCCCAGCGACCCGCGTTCGTTTTCCATTACGCGCCACCCAAAATAGGAATCCCGGCTGCGCGCAGCATGCGGGCGGTCTCCATCAGCGGCAGGCCGACCAACGCCGTCGGGTCGTTGTTGTCGATACGTTCCAGCAACGCAATCCCCAGGCCCTCGCTTTTGGCGCTGCCTGCGCAGTCGTATGGTGTCTCGGCGAGCAGGTAATGGCTGATTTCTGCGTCGCTCAGCGTACGAAAGCGCACCTCGACCGGCACCAAGGTTTGATCCGCAAATTGCTGCGCCTCGCAAACCACCGCGACGGCAGTGTGGAATACCACGGTCTGACCGCTCATGCGCCGCAGTTGTGCCTGTGCGCGTTCGAAATTACCAGGTTTACCCATGGCCTCGCCGTGCAAATCAGCTACCTGGTCGGAGCCGATCACTACGCTGTGCGGGAAACGCATGGCGACCGCCCGGGCCTTTGCCACGGCCAAACGCATTGCAATCTGCCGTGGCTGCTCGCCGGGAAGTGGGCTCTCGTCAACGTCCGGCGCGGCCACCGTGAAGGGGATACGCAAACGTTCCAAAAGAGTGCGGCGGTAGGCCGACGTGGAGCCCAGAACCAAGGTACGTGGGGCAGCATGTGTCATATGCGGATTCTCTTACACTGGTCTGATGACCAGCACCTACGATCCCAGAATGCTGCCGCTGGCGGCGTTCGCCCGCTCCGGCGAGCAGCTGTCGGGCAGCACGCCGATGGCCGATCTGCCCCGCCTGTATGCCCAGTCTGTGGATGCAGCGCACGAGGTGGATGCGCATTTCAGCGTCAGCGGCAGTGAGCGTTTTGACGCCACCGGCCATCCGCAAGTCTGGTTGCATGCCAGCGGACATTGCCAGCTGACCTTGGAATGCCAGCGCTGCTTGCGTCCGGCCCGGGTCGGGCTTGCCTTTGAGCGGGACTTTCGCTTTGTTGCCAACGAGGCCCTGGCCGCCGTGGAAGACGAGGAGTCTGAGGAAGATGTGCTGGTCTTTGCGCGCCAGTTTGATCTGCTGGACTTGGTGGAAGACGAGTTGCTCATGGCCATGCCGCTGGTGCCCATGCATGAAACCTGTCCTGTGACGCCCCGTTTTTCTGTGGCGGACGCAGACTTTGACGCTACCGCACCGCAATCGGCCAACCCGTTTGCGGTTTTGGCGGATTTGAAGCGCACGCCTTCGGCGGACTAAACACTGCCCGTCAGCCCGGCTCGCAGCCAAGCTGCCATGCTTGCTCGGCTATACTCTGCGGCTTTCCGCGCTGGCAACTCTGCGCGAATCTCATCATCTTCCGCCGCCCCTTGGCAGCGTTTTCGTTCAGGAGCCCACCATGGCAGTCCAGCAAAACAAAAAATCCCCGTCTAAGCGCGGCATGCACCGCTCGCACAATGCCTTGGTCGTACCCGGTATTGCCCTAGAGCCCACCACCGGCGAAGTGCACCTGCGCCACCACATCAGCCCCACCGGTTTCTACCGCGGACGCAAAGTCATCAAGACCAAAACCGAAGCCTGATTGGCGGGGTTTTGATCCCCCCAAGCCCGATGCGCAACAGCTGGCGTCGGGCTTTTTGGTTTTTGCGTTTCACATTTTTTCGCCCCTCATCCCCGCATGCACACGATTGCTGTTGACTGCATGGGCGGTGACCACGGGCCGGCAGTCACACTGGCCGCTTGCCGCCAGTTTCTCGACAAGCATCCGCAGGCCCGTCTCATTGTGGTGGGCACCCAGGCGGCCCTCGCTGATTTTGCGCATCCCCGCGCGCAAAGGGTGATCGCGTCGGAGGTGGTGGCCATGGACGATCCCCTAGAAGTGGCTTTGCGCAAGAAGAAGGATTCTTCGATGCGGGTAGCAGTGGAGCAGGTCAAGTCTGGCGCTGCCCATGCCGCGGTTTCTGCCGGCAACACCGGTGCGCTGATGGCTATTTCCCGCTACGTGCTCAAAACCTTGGACGGCATAGAGCGCCCCGCGATTGCGGCCCAGATTCCGAACGCCCGCGGTGGGGCGACCACGGTGCTGGATTTGGGCGCCAATGTGGATTGCTCGCCGGAGCACCTTTTGCAGTTTGCGGTCATGGGCTCGGCGCTGGTCTCGGTTGTGAGTGGCAACGACGCGCCGACCGTGGGCCTGCTCAATATTGGCGAGGAAGCCATCAAGGGCAATGACGTGATCAAGCAGACCGGCGAGTTGCTGCGTGCCGCTGCCTCCGCAGGCGACCTGAATTTTTATGGCAACGTTGAGGGCGACGACATCTGTGCCGGCACGGTGGATCTGGTGGTCTGCGACGGCTTTGTGGGTAATGTGGCCCTCAAGACCGGCGAGGGCGTTGCCACCATGATCGGCAGCTTCATCAAGCAGGAATTCCGGCGCAACTGGATGACCATGGCCATGGCGGTGTTGGCGCGCCCGGTGTTAACCGCCATCAAGTCCCGGCTCGACGCCGGGCAGTACAACGGCGGGGCGCTGCTGGGGCTGCGTGGCTTGGTATTTAAAAGCCATGGTTCAGCCGACGTGCGCGCTTTTGGCTACGCCTTGGAGCGGGCTTATGATGCCGCTCGACACGATTTACTTGATCGCGTCAAGGCCCGGGTTGCCCGGGCGGCACCCTTGCTCGCGGTACCCGGCGGCGCCGGGAACTGAAGGCCCATACACCGAACCGATTCGACTGGATGACACACTTTTCCCGCATCACTGGAACCGGCAGCTACCTTCCCCCGCGCCGCCTGTCCAACGCCGATCTGGTTGCGCAGCTGGCAGCCCAAGGCGTGGAGAGCTCCGACGAATGGATTGTGGAGCGCACCGGCATCCGGGCCCGCCACTTTGCCGATGCGGGCGTATTCACCAGTGATTTAGCCCTTCAGGCCTGCCTTCGGGCCCTTGAGGCCGCAGGTCGCAGCGCCAGCGATGTGGATCTGATCATCGTGGCGACCTCGACCCCGGATATGGTGTTTCCCTCCACGGCCTGCATTTTGCAAAGCAAGCTGGGTGCCGCCGGTGGGGCGGCTTTTGATGTGCAGGCGGTTTGTAGCGGCTTTATTTACGCCCTGACGGTTGCCGATGCCATGGTTCGCACCGGTTCGGCACGTTGTGCGCTGGTGGTGGGTGCCGAGATTTTTTCCCGTTTGCTGGATTTTCAGGACCGTACCACCTGTGTGCTGTTTGGCGACGGCGCGGGCGCGGTGGTGCTGGAGGCGTCCGACACCCCTGGTATTTTGGCTACCGACATCCATGCGGATGGACGGCATGTGGACTTGTTGTGTGTGCCGGGCCACGTAAGCGGCGGCCAGGTGTCCGGCAACCCTTTGTTGCAGATGGATGGCCAGGCGGTCTTCAAGTTGGCGGTGGGGGTGTTGGAAGAGTGTGCTCGCGCGGTAATCGCGAAGGCGGGCAAGACGGAGGCCGATATCGATTGGCTGGTCCCGCACCAGGCCAATATCCGCATCATGCAGAGCACGGCACGCAAATTGAAGTTGCCCATGGACAAGGTGGTGGTCAGCGTGGATCAACATGGCAACACGTCTGCGGCATCGATTCCGCTGGCGCTGGACGGTGCCGTGCGGCGCGGCCAGATGCATCCGGGTCAGACGGTTTTGCTCGAAGGCGTTGGTGGCGGATTTGCCTGGGGCGCGGTGTTACTCACGCTGTAGTTTTTATCGTTTTCTGTCGTTTTTGCATCGATTTGATATGAAGCCATTTGCATGCGTTTTCCCCGGTCAAGGTTCCCAGTCGGTTGGCATGTTGGACGCCTGGGGAGACCACCCCGTAGTCCGGCGCGCGCTGGACGAGGCTTCGACGGCGTTGGGCGAAGATCTTGCCGCTTTGATCCACACCGGCCCGAAAGAGGAACTGGGCTTGACCACCAATACCCAGCCGGTGATGCTGGTTGCTGGTGTGGCTGCGTACCGGGTCTGGATGCATGAGGTCGGCCAGGCACCCGCCGTGCTTGCCGGACATTCTTTGGGCGAATATTCCGCGCTTGTGGCAGCCGGTGTGCTGACCCTGGCGCAGGCGGTGCCGCTGGTGCGTCTACGGGCCCAGGCCATGCAGGAGGCTGTGCCCGTGGGCACGGGCGCTATGGCGGCGATCCTGGGTATGGAGGCGGCGCAGGTCGTCGCCACCTGTCTGGAGGTGACCGGCTCCTACCCTGCTGGCAGCGCTGAGGTGGTCGAGGCCGTGAATTTCAACGATCCGGCGCAGACCGTGATCGCCGGTAGCCGCGCTGCGGTCGAGAAGGCCAGCGAGGTACTCAAGAGCCAGGGCGCGAAGCGGGCATTGCCCTTGCCGGTATCCGCACCTTTCCATAGCAGCCTGATGCGGCCTGCCGCAGAGCGCCTGAAGCAGGCTTTGGCGGCGCTGGATTTGCAAACGCCTGCCATCGCGCTGGTGAACAACGTCGATGTGGCGGTCATGGACACGCCGGACGGCATCCGGGACGCCTTGTTCCGCCAGGCTTTTGGTGCTGTGCGCTGGGTCGAGTGCGTGCGCGCCATACAGGCGCGCGGGGTGCAACACGTCGTTGAGTGTGGGCCCGGCAAGGTCCTCGCAGGCCTGTGCAAGCGGATTGACCCGGCACTGACGGCGCTCGTGGTGGCGGACCCCAACTCACTTTCGGAGACCCGGGAGGCTTTGCAATGACGGCCGGGGCAAACACCGTGTCACAGGCTCAGGTCGCGCTGGTCACGGGTGCTTCGCGCGGCATCGGCGCAGCGATTGCGCTGGAACTGGCGCGCCTGGGTATGCAGGTGCTGGGCACCGCGACCAGCACCGCGGGTGCGGACGGGATCACCGCCGCTCTTTCCGCGTTTGCGGGTTGCCGCGGCGCGGTTCTGGACGTAACCGACGGGGCTGCGGGCGAGGCCTTGGTCAACGCGTTGGCCCAGGAGATGGGGGCCGTCCACGTGCTGGTGAACAACGCCGGCATCACCCGCGACACGCTGCTGATGCGCATGAAAGACGCCGACTGGGACGCCGTGATGGACGCCAACCTCAAGGGTGTGTTCCGTATGACCCGCGCGGTGTCGCGCACCATGATGAAGCAGCGCTACGGGCGCATCGTCAATATCACCTCGGTGGTCGGCGCCATGGGCAACGCCGGGCAAGCCAATTACGCAGCGTCCAAAGCCGGTGTGGCCGGCATGACGCGGGCCTTGGCGCGCGAGCTGGGTTCGCGGGGTATTACCGTCAACTGTGTCGCCCCCGGCTTTATTGAAACCGATATGACAGCAGCTCTTGGTGCCGAGCAGCAGGCCGCTTTGATGGCCCAAATACCGCTTGGGCGCCTGGGGCAGGCGCAGGAAGTGGCGCAGTTGGTGGCCTATCTGGCGTCGCCGCAAGCGGGCTACGTTAGCGGCCAGGAAATACACATCAACGGTGGTATGCACATGTAAATTGCATGTGCTGCACCAGCCAATCCGCCGCACCATCCGTCCGGCGGGCCCGCGCGCAGAGCATGCTTGCTGCGTGGGTAGAATGACGGATTGTTTACAACCCTCAGAGGGAATCCATGAGCGATATCGAAGCACGCGTCAAGAAAATCATTGCCGAACAACTTGGCGTTGAAGAGTCACAAGTCACCAACGAAAAAGCATTTGTCGCCGATCTGGGTGCCGATTCCTTGGACACGGTTGAATTGGTGATGGCTTTGGAAGACGAATTCGGCATTGAAATCCCCGACGAAGACGCAGAAAAAATCACCACGGTTCAAAACGCGGTCGATTACGCCACCAGCCACAAAAAGGCCTGATGCGCTCCTGCCCCGCCTGGTTTGCGCGGGACAGAAAGACCCAGCAATCGACACCATGAAAGTTTGTCCATGACCCGCCGCCGCGTAGTTGTCACCGGTCTGGGCTGTATCAGCCCTGTGGGTAACACGGTCGATCAGGCATGGGCCCGTTTGTTGTCGGGTCAGTCCGGTATCGACCGGATCACCAAATTCGACGCCAGCACCTTCTCCTGCCAAATCGCCGGTGAGGTTCGCGGTTTCGACGTCGAGGCGTACATGAGTGCCAAAGAGGCACGCACCATGGACACCTTTATCCACTACGGCATTGCCGCTGCCAGCCAAGCCGTTGCGGATGCAGGCCTCAAGACCGGCGACGCGCTGGGTGAAGAAGAAGCCACCCGAATCGGTTGCGTGATCGGCTCCGGCATCGGCGGGTTGCCCATGATCGAGGCCACCCACGCGGAGTTCACCGCGCGCGGCGCCCGGCGTATTTCTCCGTTTTTTGTTCCTGCATCCATCATCAACATGATTGCGGGTCATGTATCGATCCGGTATGGCTTTCAAGGCCCCAATATCGCGATTGTTACGGCCTGCACCACGGGTTTGCACTGCATCGGTGAGGCAGGTCGGATGATCGAGTACGGTGACGCGGATGTGATGGTCGCCGGTGGCGCCGAGGCCACGGTGTCGCCCCTGGGCGTGGGTGGCTTTGCTGCCATGCGGGCCCTGAGCACCCGCAACGATGATCCGGCTACTGCTTCGCGCCCCTGGGACAAAGACCGGGATGGCTTTGTGCTGGGTGAGGGCGCCGGTGTGATGGTTCTGGAAGAGTACGAACACGCCAAAGCCCGGGGCGCAAAAATCTATGCCGAACTTGGCGGCTTTGGTATGAGTGCCGACGCCGGGCACATGACTGCGCCCAGCATGGATGGCCCGCGCCGCGCCATGCTCGGTGCCTTGCGTAATGCCGGGCTGAATCCGGACGCCGTCCAGTATGTCAACGCCCACGGAACATCGACCCCTTTGGGTGACGTCAACGAGTCCAACGCGATCAAGGCGACGCTGGGCGACCATGCCAGGTCGGTGGTGGTGAACTCCACCAAGTCCATGACCGGCCATTTGCTGGGCGGAGCCGGTGGTTTGGAGTCCGTGTTCACGGTGTTGGCTTTACATCACCAGATCAGCCCTCCCACCATCAATATCTTCAACCAGGATCCGGAGTGCGACCTGGACTACTGCGCCAATACCGCGCGCGATATGCGCATTGACGTCGCCATCAAAAACAACTTCGGCTTCGGCGGAACCAACGGCAGCCTGGTGTTCAAGCGCGTGTGACCCACGGTTCGCCTTGGCGCAGTCGCATGGATGGCCCTTCAGCGCTAACCGTTGAACTCACTGGCTCCAAGTCAGACGCGGCCATCGCAGCAGGGCTATGCTGCGTGCTGTTGGTATGCATTACGGCGCTCGGCGTGGCAAGTGCATTGCGTTCTGCTGAGCACCTCTTGGCTGCGGTGGCCCTGGTAGTTCTGTCTTTGGCCACAAGCTGGTACCTGGCTCGGCGCTCTGAAGTTCTGCCATTGCATGCGGCCTTGCGGTGGGACGGTCGGGGCTGGTTGTGGTCATGCAGCCATGACGACGCCAGCTGTTCCGTGCGGTGGATGATGGATTTGCAATATGGGATGCTGTTGCAGGTGCAGCTGCCGGGTGGCACGCGGCACTGGCTGTGGTTGTGGCGTAAAGCGCATGCAAAGAATTGGTTCGCGCTGCGCCGCGCCTTGATTTTTTCCGCTTCAACCGCAGATGGTCCGGCGGAATCTGGCCTATCGTGGCCGGGTGTTTGATCTGATGGAGAGAGCATGATGTCGATGAACAATGGTCTGGCCGTACGCAACTGGCTCAGCGCCGGTGTGCTGGTCGCTGGCTTGTTGGGTGGTTTGATGGGTGATATGGCTCTGGCGCAGGCGCGCGCATTGCCCGACTTCACGGATCTGGTGGAGCAGGTTGGGCCGTCGGTGGTGAATATCCGCACCACCGAAAAAGTTCAGCCACGATCGTCCCAGGTCAACCCGGGCGAAGAGGAAATGCTGGAGTTTTTCCGCCGTTTTGGCCTGCCTGCACCGAATATGCCCCGTCCGGGTCCACGCCAGCGGCAACCCCAACAGGAAGAGCAGCCCAAAGACCAGACGCGTGGACTGGGTTCTGGCTTCGTTTTGACTTCCGACGGCGTCATCATGACCAACGCGCACGTGGTGGAGGGTGCGGATGAGGTCATCGTCACCTTGACCGACAAGCGTGAATTCAAAGCCAAGATCATCGGCTCTGACAAGCGCAGCGATGTGGCGGTGGTGAAGATTGATGCCACAGGCTTGCAGGCGGTGCGCACGGGCGATGTGAATCGCCTCAAGGTAGGCGAGTGGGTCATGGCCATCGGATCGCCCTTTGGTTTGGACAATTCAGTGACCGCCGGCATTGTCAGTGCCAAGCAGCGGGATACCGGTGAGTTTTTGCCGTTCATCCAGACCGATGTAGCCATCAACCCGGGGAATTCCGGCGGCCCCTTGATCAATATGCGGGGCGAGGTGGTGGGCATCAACAGCCAGATTTATTCGCGCTCCGGCGGGTTTATGGGAATTTCTTTTTCGATTCCGATTGACGAGGCTATGCGCGTCAGTGACCAGTTGCGCAGCCAAGGACGGGTATCGCGTGGGCGTATCGGCGTGACCATTGACCAGGTATCCAAAGAGGTTGCCGAGTCACTGGGTCTGGGCAAGAGCACTGGCGCCCTGGTCAAGGCCGTGGAGGCGGGTTCCCCGGCAGACAAAGCGGGCGTGGAACCGGGTGATGTGATCATCAAATTCGACGGCCGGGTAATTGAAAAATCGATGGATCTCCCACGTTTTGTTGGTTCCACCAAGCCGGGGACCCGCAGCGCGCTCACGGTGTTCCGCAAGGGTGCGTCCAAAGAATTGCAGGTCACGATTGCAGAAATTGAGCCGGAGCGGTCAGAGGCCAAAACCGCCGCACCGGCGCCAAAGTCCAAACCCAACACCGTGACGCAGGGTTATGGATTGACTTTGTCCGAGCTCACCGAGGCGCAACGCAAGGAACTCAAAATTAAGGGCGGTGTTGCCGTGGAAGCGACCAGCGAGGCAGCGGCCCGAGCCGGTCTGGCCGAGGGCGACATTATTTTGCAAATGGATAGCAATGAGGTTGCCAGCGTCAAAGAAGTGGAAGCCATTTTGGCCAAACACGATAAATCCAAGCCGCTGGTGGTGCTGTACCGCCGGGGAGAGTGGACGCAGTACACCCTGATGCGTTTGGGCAAATAGAGCGACCGTTTCGGTAGAATGGTTCGGGCCGCGCGCAAAGCGCCAGCCCCGAGCGTGAAGTCTGAGGGCGCGTCACTTTCCGATGCGCCCTTTTTTTGTCTGCCCCCCGGCATTTTTTGATCCGCTTAGCCTGAAGTCTTCTGGATGCAGCACATACGAAATTTCTCCATCATTGCCCACATCGACCATGGCAAATCGACGCTGGCTGACCGGCTCATTCAGCACTGTGGCGGCCTGGAGGCGCGGGAGATGCAGGAGCAGGTTCTCGATTCGATGGATATTGAAAAAGAGCGCGGTATCACCATCAAGGCGCAAACGGCTGCGCTGCAATACCGCGCCAAAGATGGACAGGTTTACAACCTGAATCTGATTGATACCCCCGGACACGTCGATTTTTCCTACGAAGTCAGCCGGTCCTTGTCCGCCTGCGAAGGCGCATTACTGGTTGTCGATGCCAGCCAGGGCGTGGAGGCGCAGACCGTGGCCAATTGCTATACGGCTCTGGATCTGGGTGTGGAAGTGGTGCCGGTGCTCAACAAAATGGATTTGCCCAACGCCGATCCGGACAATGCGCGCGCGGAAATCGAGGACGTGATCGGCATCGATGCCACCGACGCGATTCCATGTTCGGCCAAGTCCGGCATGGGCGTGGAAGACATTTTGGAAGCCATTGTTGCGCGCATTCCGGCACCCAAGGGCAAGCCGGATGGCGCGCTGCGCGCCATGATTGTGGACAGCTGGTTTGATACCTATGTGGGTGTGGTCATGTTGGTGCGTGTGGTCGACGGCCGCCTGGGCAAGGGCGAGCGCTTCAAGATGATGGCTACCGGTGCCATGTACAACGCCGACAACCTGGGCGTGTTCACCCCCGCGAATGAGCCTCGCAACGCACTCGAAGCGGGGGAGGTGGGTTACATCATCGCGGGTATCCGTGAGTTGCAAGCGGCCAAAGTGGGCGACACCATCACCTTGATCAAGTCGGGAACTGGCGGCGCGGCGGCGACAGCCACCGAGGCATTGCCCGGTTTCAAGGAAATCCAGCCCCAGGTGTTCGCTGGCCTCTACCCGACCGAGGCCAACCAGTACGAAGGACTGCGCGACAGCCTGGAGAAGTTGAAGCTCAACGACTCCTCGCTGCACTACGAGCCGGAAGTTTCCCAGGCGCTGGGCTTTGGTTTTCGCTGCGGTTTCCTGGGACTTTTGCACATGGAAATCGTGCAGGAGCGCTTGGAGCGCGAGTTCGATCAGGACCTGATCACCACCGCCCCCAGCGTGGTCTACGAGGTGGTGGGCGTGGACGGCGAAGTGCGCATGGTGGAAAACCCCTCCAAGATGCCTGACCAGGGCCGCCTGGACGAAATCCGCGAACCCATTGTCACCGTTCACCTGTACATGCCCCAGGAATACGTGGGCGCCGTGATGACGCTGGCCAACCAGAAGCGTGGTGTGCAGATGAATATGGCCTACCACGGCCGCCAGGTCATGCTGACCTACGAGATGCCGCTGGGCGAAATCGTGCTGGACTTCTTTGACAAGCTCAAATCCGTGAGCCGCGGCTATGCGTCCATGGACTACGAATTCAAGGAATACCGTGCATCCGATGTGGTCAAGGTCGACATCCTGCTCAACGGCGAAAAGGTTGACGCGCTGTCCATCATCGTGCACCGCAGCCAGGCCACTTACCGGGGCCGGGCCGTGGTCACCAAAATGCGCGAGATCATTTCGCGCCAGATGTACGACGTCGCCATTCAGGCCGCTATCGGAGCCAACATCATTGCGCGTGAGACAATCAAAGCGCTGCGCAAGAACGTGCTCGCCAAGTGCTACGGTGGCGATATTTCACGCAAGCGCAAACTCCTCGAGAAACAAAAAGCCGGCAAAAAGCGCATGAAGCAAATCGGCTCGGTGGAAGTCCCCCAAGAGGCGTTCTTGGCTATTTTGCAAGTGGAAGATTGATGCAAGCATTGACATCTGTGGTGCTGGCCGCCTTTGTGGCGTTCGCCGGAGCCTGGTTTGCTGGAATTGTCGAAGCCAATTTCGCCTTGCTCTTATTTTTGGCCTCGGTCGTCACCGGCGTGTATTGGTTGGGCGAGCAATTTGTCTTCGCCCCGGCGCGTCAGCGGGCTGCGTCTCAGCTTGAGTCGGAAGACGCCCAGCGCCGCAGCGCTCTGGCGCTACAAGGTATCAAGCAAGTGGATGGTAATGTGGCCCAAGCCAAGGAGGCCTTGCTGGCCCAGCCCTGGTGGTTGGAATGGACGGCCGGTTTATTCCCCGTCATCATCACCGTCTTTTTGTTGCGCTCGTTTTTGTTTGAGCCTTTCAAAATTCCATCGGGCTCCATGATTCCGACGCTGCTGGTGGGTGATTTGATTCTGGTCAACAAGTTCCACTACGGTTTGCGTCTGCCGGTGATCAACACCAAGATCACCGAGGGCACCAAGCCCCAACGCGGCGATGTGATGGTTTTCCGTTATCCGCCGCAGCCCAGCCTGGACTACATCAAGCGTGTGGTGGGCGTGCCCGGTGACACCGTGGCCTACATCAATAAGCGCCTCACCGTGAACGGCCAGGTGGTGGAGACGAACGCGCTCCCTGATTTTCTGGATGAAGACTCCATGCGCTACTTCAAACAGTTCGAAGAGAAACTGGGCGACAAACCGCATCGCTTGCTCAACGATGAAAACCGCCCTGCCTTCGTTCAGGTGCAGCCCAATTTTTTCGGGGCCGAAGGCTGCAAGTACACGGTGGAAGGCGTCACCTGTAAGGTGCCTGATGGCCATTACTTCATGATGGGCGACAACCGCGACAATTCGTTGGATTCGCGCTACTGGGGTTTTGTGCCGGACGCCAACATTGTGGGCAAGGCGTTTTTTGTCTGGATGAATTTCAGCAGCCTCAAGCGCATTGGCGGCTTCAACTGATGGCAGAACGCCAGCGTCCGCAATGACCCACGGCTTGGAGCAGCTGCAACTGCGTCTGCAGTACCGATTCAAGAACCCCGACTTGCTGCGCCGTGCGCTCACGCACCGCAGCTTTTCTGTCGAGCATTACGAGCGCCTGGAATTCCTGGGCGACTCGGTCCTGGGTTTGGCCGTGGCTGATATGTTGTATGCCCAGCTGGGCAGCTTGCCCGAGGGCGATTTGTCGCGCATACGCGCCAACCTGGTGCGCCAGGAGACTTTGCACGCGCTGGCGCTGGGTCTGGGCTTGTCGGAACTGCTGCGACTGGGCGAGGGTGAAATGCGCTCGGGCGGCCCCAAGCGCCCGTCGATTCTGGCCGATGCGCTGGAGTCCGTGCTCGGCGCGGTGTACCTGGACGCGGGCTTTGCCACAGCGCATGCGCTCGTGCAGCGCCTGTTTGCCCAGGTTGATATCCACCCTGCGATGCAGGCGGTCGGCAAGGACCCGAAGACCGAGCTGCAAGAGTGGTTGCAGGCGCGCAAGCGGCCCCTGCCGGCGTACCGCGTAGTTGCCACGCTGGGGGCTGCGCACCAGCAGAGTTTCGATGTGGAGTGCGCCATCGAAGCGCTGGGTCTGAGCGAGCGCGGCATAGGCGGATCGCGCCGTGCTGCCGAGCAGACGGCCGCTGCCGCTGTGCTGCAAACCATCAAAACCAGAGCGATTGCATGAGCACCAAAAAAATTCCGCCACCCCTTACCCAAGCCGCCGCACAGGATGCGGGAGAGCTGGATGCCATGCTCCAAGGCCTGCTTAAGACCGGTTTGAAAAGCGCCGATCCGGATGCGGCACAAGCGGGCCAACGCTGCGGATTGGTGGCCATTGTGGGCAAGCCCAATGTGGGCAAGTCCACGCTGATGAACGCGCTGGTCGGGCAGAAAATCAGCATCACCTCGCGTAAAGCACAAACCACGCGCCACCGCATCACCGGCATGCATACGCGCGGCGCAACGCAGTTTGTGTTTGTGGACACGCCCGGTTTCCAGACCCGCCACAACAACGCGCTGAACCGCTCGCTCAACAAAACTGTGGTCGGTGCAGTGGGTGATGTGGATCTGATTTTGTTCGTGGTCGAAGCCGGTATGTTCAATCAAGCGGATGCCAAAGTGCTGGCTCTGCTCAGCAAGGAAGTCCCCACGCTGCTGGTGGCCAACAAACTCGACCAGGTGGAGCGCCGCTCCGACCTTGCCCCGTGGCTTCAGGAGATGCAGCAACGCCATGCCTTTGCCGAGTTCGTGCCGATCTCGGCAAAGAACGCCAAAGACGTGGCGCGCATGCTGGATATTTGCGAAAAATTCTTGCCCGAGCAGCCTTGGTGGTACGCCCCCGACGAACTGACCGACCGCAGTGAAAAATTCCTGGCCTCCGAGACCGTGCGCGAAAAACTCTTCCGCTTGACCGGCGACGAGTTGCCCTATACGTCCACCGTGGTCATAGACCAGTTCTCCGAAGAACCGGGCGTGGGCAAACAAAAGCGCCTGGTGCGCATTGCCGCAACCATCGTGGTCGAACGCGACAGCCACAAGGCCATGGTCATCGGCGACAAGGGCGAGCGCATCAAGCGCATCGGTACCGAGACGCGGGTTGAACTCGAACGCCTGCTGGACGCCAAAGTGTTCATCGAAATGTGGGTCAAAGTTCGCTCCGGTTGGGCCGATGACGAGGCCCGCGTGCGCGCTTTCGGCTACGAATAAGCGGTAGCGTTCCATGGCCACGCGTCGCCCCGCGCAGCGCTTCAACGACGAGCCGGCCTACGTGCTGCACCGCTACGACTGGAGCGAGTCCAGCCTGATTCTGGAAGTTTTCACCCGCCACCATGGCCGTATTGCGCTGGTGGCCAAAGGCGCCAAGCGGCCCAGCTCCAGCTTCCGACCGATTCTGCTGCCCATGCAGCCCCTGCATATTGCCTTTGGCGGCGATGGCGAGATTCGTACGCTGAAAAGCGCCGAGTGGCAGGGCGGCCACGTGATGCCCAAGGGCGATGCCCTGCTTTCGGGCTACTACCTGAACGAACTTTTGCTGGCCTTGCTGGCCCGGGATGACCCCCATCCCGCATTGTTCGATGTGTACGCGCGGGTGGTGGAGCTGATTGCCGGTGGACACGGCGATTTGCTGCAGGCCGCGCTGCGCACCTATGAAATTTTGCTGTTGCGCGAGGTCGGCCTGTTGCCGCAGCTCGATCTGCAAACCCTCACCCTGGCACCTCTGCAAGCCCATGCCGCATACGTGCTCGTGCCGGAAGGCGGTTTGCGCGCCGCCCATGCGGATGACCGCGCGAGCCTGAGTGGCGCGCAATGGACTGCGGTGCAAGCCGCATTGAATGACGGTGCGCCCTTTGCCGCCACGCTGCGCGTCTGCGCTGAGCAGATGGCTGGGCTCAAGCCGCAGCTGCGCCAGCTGCTGCACTACCATTGCGGCGTAAAAACCCTGCGCACCCGCCAGATGATGTTTGACATTCAGGCGCTTTAACCTCGCCACCATCCTATGAGCCACCCACGCATTGCCTTGTCCGTGAACCTGAACAAAGTCGCGCTGGTGCGCAATACCCGGCATCTGGGTATACCCAGCCTGACGCGTGCCGCCACCCTGTGTTTGCAGGCCGGTGCGGCGGGCATCACGGTGCACCCGCGCCCTGACGCGCGCCACATCCGCGCGCATGACGTGGTGGACCTGGCCGAGCTCATGCAAGAGTGGCCGGACCGTGAGTTCAACATTGAAGGCAACCCCCTGCACAACCTGCTGGACTGCGCCCGCGATATCCGCGCGCGCGGGCTGCCAGTGCACCAGCTGACCTTTGTGCCCGACGGGGAAGGGCAGTTCACCAGTGACCACGGCTGGCGTTTCCCCGCCGATGCGGCAACCCTGCACCCCTTGATCGCACAGGCAAAGGCATTGGGTGCCCGCGTGAGTTTGTTCATGGACGCGGACCCCTCCGCCATGGCGGGTGCCAAAGCAGTTGGCGCAGACCGGGTGGAGCTGTATACCGAGCCCTACGCCGCAGCCTGGGGCACCCTTGATCAGAACGCGCAGTTGCAGCGTTTCGCCGCTGCGGCCAAGGCTGCTTTGGATGCCGGTCTGGGCGTGAACGCCGGCCACGATCTCAACCGTGACAACCTGGCCGCGTTTGCCCAGCAGGTGCCCGGTTTGCGCGAAGTCTCGATTGGCCACGCCCTGATTGCCGACGCCTTGGAGATCGGTTACGCCGAAACCGTGCGCGCTTACCGCGCCTGCCTGGTCTGAGCCACGCATGATCTTCGGCATCGGTACGGATATTTGTGACCTGCGGCGTATTGCCGCAGCGCAGCAGCGCCACGGTGACCGGTTTGCGCAGCGGGTCCTGGGCGCAACCGAGTTGCAGGTCTGGCGCGCGCGCGGCCTGCGCTGGCCGGACCGTGCCAACCGCTACCTGGCCACCCGTTTCAGCGCCAAAGAGGCATTCAGCAAAGCGATTGGCCTGGGCATCCGCATGCCCATGAGTTGGCGCAGCTGTGAAATTCTCAACCACCCCAGCGGAGCGCCCTATGTGGTGGTGCACGGGGATTTGCGCACCTGGTGCGCTGCGCGTCAGCTGCACTTTCATGTAACGGTGAGCGACGAGAGTGATTACGCGGCGAGTTTTTGTGTGGCCGAGGTGCAGCCTGCGCCCATGGCCCGTGATGTGTAGGAGACCTGTGTGCACGCCCCCTTGATGATCGATATTGCAACGACCAGTCTCAGCAAGCGCGACCGGCAGCGGCTGCGCCACCCGCTCGTAGGCGGCTTGAT
>CANFHZ010000036.1 GCA_947446885.1 Comamonadaceae bacterium | reverse complement strand
CCACCCCGCCCACTAGCGGGCCCGATCAGGGCGATTCGGCGGGCACGGGGCCGGCAGGCGCAGACTTGGCCTTGCCCCGCTCTTTCTGGTACGCGTCATACGACCCCAGCGCGTCGGACGGTGCAGGTGTCCCAGCGTCTTTGATGCGTTGCTGTGTGCGAAACCCTTCGTACACCGACCGGGTGCTGACAAGTCCGCAGGCCCCCAGCGGCAGGGCCAGCAAGACGAGGGCGATAGAGAGCAACAGGGGCATATGCGCCAAGTCTAAGGGGGTACCATCCCCGCATGTTCAGTTACCGCCACGCCTTCCACGCCGGCAACCATGCCGATGTGCTCAAACACACGATTTTGCTCGCCGTGCTCAAGCACATGGCGCAGAAAGACACGCCGTTCACAGTGCTCGACACGCACGCCGGGGCTGGCTTGTACCGGCTGGATGGCGATTACGCGCAAACCAGCGCGGAGGCCGCCCAGGGCTTTGTGAAGCTGATGGCGGCGCAGACCGCAGGACAGGTGCTCACGCCCGTGGTGCAGGATTACGCCGACATGGTGGCGAGTTTCAATACCGGGCCGCAGGCCCGCGTCTACCCGGGTTCGCCCTTCATCATCCAGCAGCAGTTGCGCGGGCGGGACAAGCTCAAGGCCTTTGAGCTGCACCCCACCGACGCCAAAACTCTGGCCGCCAACATCGCCCAGCTCGAAGCCGGGCGGCAGGTGGCCGTGCTGCGGGAAGACGGTTTTGAGGGCGTGCGCAAGTTTTTGCCGCCGCCCACGCGGCGCGCGCTGCTGCTGTGTGACCCGAGCTACGAGATCAAGACCGACTACCCGCGTCTGAACGCCATGGTGGCGGATGCACTGCTGCGTTTTGCCACCGGCACCTATATGGTCTGGTATCCCATCATTCCGCGCCCCGAGGCGCATGACGTGCCGCGCAAGCTCAAGTCGCTGGCCATGAAAGCCGGTAAAGCCTGGTTGCACGCCACGCTCACCGTCAAGTCCAGCAAATTGCTGCTGGGCGATGACGGCCAGACCGTGCGGCCCGGCCTGCCGGCCAGCGGCGTGTTCGTGATCAACCCGCCCTTCACGCTCAAGGCTTCGCTCAAAGACGCGCTGCCGCAACTGGCCACGCTGCTGGCGCAGGACGGAAACGCCAGCTCGACCTTGGACACGGGCTCTTGATGCGCCGGGCCCTGGGCGGCACATACACCACCGCGGGCCAGCGCTGACGCGGTGACGCGGTGACGCACACCGCGCGGCCCGCGGCGGCGCGCGCTCAGGCCGCCAAGACCTGCGGCACAGCAGGCGACAAGCCCAGTCGCTCACACAAGGCCAGCGTCAACGCACTGTGGTTCATGGTGTAGAAGTGAAAGCCAGGTGCCCCGCCAGCACGCAATCGCTCGCACAGCGCGGTAACCACGTCCAAGCCAAAAGCCTGCACGGCTGCGAGGTCGTCGCCCAGACCGAGTAGGCGCAAACGCAACCAGCGCGGAATATCGGCCCCGCACGCGTCAGAAAAGCGGATCAGCTGCGCTGCGTTGCCGATGGGCAGAATCCCCGGCACCACCGGCACATCCACGCCCAAGGCCCGCACCTCATCCACAAAGCGGAAATAGCCATCGGCGTTGTAGAAGTACTGCGTCAGCGCACCATCTGCGCCAGCGTCCACCTTGGCGGCAAAGGCCTGCGCATCGTCACGGGCGCTGGTCGCCTGCGGGTGCACTTCCGGGTAGGCGGCAACTTCGATGCGGAAGTGGCTGCCGGTTTGTTCGCGGATAAAGGCCACCAGCTCTGCGGCGTAGCGGAAGTCGCCGCCTTGGTAGCCCTCGGGCAAATCGCCCCGCAGGGCAACCAGACGGCGCACGCCCATGGTGCGCAGTTGCTGCAACTGCGCATGCACCGAGGCGCGGGTGGCATTGATACAGGTGAAATGCGCGGCCGCTTCACAGCCTTCGGTCAGGATGTCGGCCACGGTGGCAAAGGTGCCGGCCTGGGTCGTTCCACCTGCGCCGTATGTCACGGAGCAGAACGCCGGTTGCAGTGGATACAGGGCCTGGCGGGTCAGGGCGAGGGTGTCAGCGGCTTGCGCCGTTTTGGGGGGGAAGAATTCCAGGCTGACTGGAATCCGGGATGGTGAAGACATGGTGTTCTCATCATGATCAGTGCTTAGGCGACCGGCTTGCGGGCGCAGATAAAGAATTCGTGGTTGCCGTCACCACCTTGCAGGGGCGAGTCGAACCACGCGGTGACCGTGAGGTCCAGAGCGGCGCAGGCTTCACGCAGGCGCTGCTCGACAAAAACATAGTGGGTCGCGTCTTTCACGATGCCGCCCTTGCCCACCTGCCCCGGCTGCAATTCGAATTGCGGCTTGACCAAACTGAGCAAAGTACCCCCGGGCTTGAGCAGCGGTACGAGCGCTGGCAAGACCAGGGTTTGTGAGATGAAAGACAAATCCACCACGATCAGATCACATGCGGTTGCGTAAGACCCTTCGGCAGCTGGCACATCCGGCGGATCGTCCTCGAACAAGCCCTGGTCGCCGGTGCTGGCGACAAAGGCATCGCGCAAATCATCGGCCTGCAAGTTGCGGGCGTTGACGTTCTCCACGCAGAGCACGCGGGGATCGGTACGCAGCTGCGGGTGGAGCTGGGCGCTGCCCACATCCACGCCGGTGACAAAAGCCGCACCGTGTTGCAACAGGCAATCGGTAAACCCGCCGGTGGACTGGCCCACGTCCAGACAGTGCATGCCTGTCAGGTCCAGCCCCAGCATCTGCAACGCATGCTCCAGCTTGAGACCGCCGCGCGACACATAGCGTGCCTGCGCGTCGTTCAAGAGCCGGATTTGCGCCGCATCGGGCACCTCATCGCCGTTTTTGGCGATGCGCTTCCACGCCTCGCCCTGCAACCATTCAACCCCGTCGGCAATCAGCCTTTGCGCCTGCGACCGCGTGCTCGCCATATTCCGGCGAACCAGCAGTTGGTCAATACGCATACCCCATAGGTCTCTGGTCGGCGCTTCAGTAGCGGTAGCTGCCGGCCTTGTACGGTCCGGCTTTGCTCACGCCGATGTACGCAGCCTGCTCGTCCGTCAATTCGGACAACATGGCGCCGACTTTTTTCAGGTGCAGGCGGGCCACTTTTTCGTCCAGATGCTTGGGTAGCACATAGACCTTGCCGGCCTTGTAGTCCTTGGACTTGCTGAACAACTCGATCTGCGCAATGGTCTGGTTGGCAAAGCTGGACGACATCACAAAGCTGGGGTGGCCGGTGCCACAACCCAGGTTCACCAGGCGGCCTTTGGCCAACAGAATGATGCGTTTGGCAGGCTTTTTGCCACGGGCCGGGAAGGTCACGTGGTCGACCTGGGGCTTGATTTCGTCCCATTTGCACTTGGCCAAAGAGGCCACGTCGATCTCGTTGTCAAAGTGGCCGATGTTGCAGACGATGGCCTCGTCTTTCATCGCGTCCATGTGCTTGTAGGTGATGACGTTTTTGTTGCCGGTCGCGGACACAAAGATGTCGGCCTTGTCGGCGGCGTAATCCATGGTCACGACTTTATAGCCCTCCATGGCCGCTTGCAGCGCGTTGATCGGATCGATCTCGGTGACCCAGACCTGGGCCGACAGTGCGCGCAGCGCCTGCGCCGAACCTTTGCCCACGTCGCCGTAGCCAGCCACCAACGCGACCTTGCCGGCGATCATCACATCGGTGGCGCGCTTGATCGCGTCAACCAGCGATTCGCGGCAGCCGTACAGGTTATCGAACTTGCTCTTGGTGACCGAGTCGTTGACGTTGATGGCGCGGAACTTCAGCTCACCGCGTGCCGACATCTCGTTCAGGCGCAGCACGCCCGTAGTGGTTTCTTCGGTCACACCGATGATGTTTTTCAGGCGACGGCTGTACCAGGTCGGGTCGACTTTGAGCTTGGCTTTGATGGCGTTGAACAAGCACACTTCTTCTTCGCTGTGCGGGTTGGCCAGCACCTTGATGTTTTTCTCGGCCTTGGTGCCCAGGTGCATCAGCAAGGTGGCGTCGCCGCCGTCGTCCAGAATCATGTTGGGGCCTTCGGCCGCGCTGCCTTTTTTGCCGCTGAATTCAAAAATGCGGTGCGTGTAGTCCCAGTAGTCGTCCAGCGTCTCGCCCTTGTAGGCGAACACCGGCGTGCCCTTGACGGCCAGCGCCGCAGCGGCGTGGTCTTGCGTGGAGAAGATGTTGCACGAAGCCCAGCGCACATCGGCACCCAGGGCTTGCAAGGTCTCGACCAGCACGCCGGTCTGTATGGTCATATGCAGCGAACCGGCAATGCGCGCGCCTTTAAGCGGCTGCGCATGGGCAAATTCCTCGCGGATGGCCATCAGGCCAGGCATTTCGGTTTGCGCAATGTCCAGCTCTTTGCGACCCCAGGCAGCCAGCGTCAGGTCGGCAACCACGTAGTCGGGGGTGGCTGGACGGGTCGTGCTGCTCACCAGCTTCAAGGCTTTGGCAGGACGTTTGGCGGAAGATTTCTTCGCGGGTTTCAATACAGCGTTCATGTCAGAGGCTCCAAAAAACAAGTTTTGAAAACCACTGTGCCAGCTTGGGGAGGGGAACTCACCACACAGGACATCAGTGGGTGAGCGCAGTTGAAACATGCAAAGGCCCTTGGCCTCTGTGCCCCGAGCCTCATTCACATGGCGTGAACTGCATCGCTCCTCAGGGTGGCCAGATTCTAACGGGTTTGATTTTTGCGAATGCCGCCGCTTATTGCGGCCACAGCGCCCACATCTGCAGAGGCTGCTTCAAACGCCCGGCCAGGTCGCCTGCGGCGGGTCCGGTGCCCACAAAGTAATCGGCACGCACGGCGCCTGCGATAGCGCTGCCGGTGTCTTGTGCGATGACCAGTTTTTGCAACGTGGTCTGCACACCGCTGGAACTGATCCACACCGGCGTGCCATAGGGAATGCTGGCCGGATCCACCGCGATGGATCGCCCTGCCGTCAAAGGTACGCCTTGCGCGCCGCGCGGCCCGCTGTCATCGCCTGGCAGGGATTCCTCCTTGAAAAAAACCACACGCGGATTGCTCCACAGCAAGTCGTTGACGCGCGCCGGGTTGCGCGCCGCCCAGGCCTTGATGCCAGGCCAGCTGGTGTCTGCGAGCAAGCCCTGGTCGGACAACCATTTGCCCACACTCTGGTAGGGCTGGCCATTGCTGCCGGCAAATGCCAGACGCGACTGGCGCAAGCTGCCATCGCTCTGGCGGATCTGCATACGGCCCGAGCCCTGGATCTGCAAGGCCAGCGCATCCAGCGGGTCGGCCATGTACGCAATCACCCGGCCTTGCAAAGCCGCCTGGGGCTGTGCCAGCGTGTCGATGTCTTTGCGGCTGTACCACGGCTGGCCAGGGCGCAGTTGCGCTGGCGGCTGGTACAGCGGCACGGAATACCCAGTGTTACGGCTGCGGCTGGCTTCAAAAACCGGCTCGAAATACGCGGTCAATAGACCGCGCGACTCGCCCTGCGCGGACTCGACCCGGTAGGGCCTCAGGCGGTGTTCCATCCAGGCGCGCTTATCGGCATCCGGGGCAGAGGCAAACGTCTTGGCTTCGGCGCAGACGGCCACCCACGGGGCCACTGCGCGCTGGCAACTGCGCATCCAAGCGCCCCAGGCTGCGTCCAGCACATCGGTGCGCCAACCGGGCATTTCGCTCCAGGCCACAGCCACCCATAGGCTCCCCGGTTGGGTCATGGTGGCGGCAGGCGGTACATCGCTTGCCAGCACAGCCGCTTGCGTAGACCCGGGTGATTGCGCTACAGAGACCGGCTGCGTTGTGGGTTCGGCCGCTGTAGCGGACGGCGTGGGTTTGGTTGCGGGTATGAGCGGGCGCACCACCGGCCGGGTCGCACACGCTGTGAGCAGCACGCTGCCTACAATGGCCGCCCACACACACCGGATCTGTTGCATGTTGTTATTGCTGCTGGAAGCGCTGGGCGCGGGCCTGCTATTCATCGTCATCATTTGGTGGACCATGTTTGCGGGACGGCCCAAGGGTGAATTGCCGGCGCACGATGCGAGCGGCGATCACGCACCCGATGCCACCGCGTCCACGCCGCAGACTGATTCACCTGTGCCCGGACCTAAGACCTGACGCCAGCGCCTTTCTTTCATACATGCCTTTCATACAACCCGGTGCTGCAAAGCGGGTAACTGCGCGCGCAGCGCTGCGAGGCGTCCTGCATCCAGATCCGCCAGCACCACGCCAGGTTCTTGCGCTTGCTGCGCCAGCACCGTACCCCACGCGTCAACCACCATGCTGTGGCCCCAGGTGTGCCGCCCGTTTTCGTGGACACCGCCCTGTGCTGCGGCGGCCACACAGCACAGGTTCTCGACGGCCCGCGCGCGCAGCAGCAGCTCCCAATGTGCCTGACCCGTGGTGTACGTGAACGCACTGGGCACCAGTAACAAGTCCGCACCCTGCGCCGCATAGGCGCGGTACAACTCGGCAAAGCGCAGGTCGTAGCACACGCTCAGGCCCACGCGCCAGCGGTGCCCGTCACGCGAGGGCAGCTCGAACAGCACAGGCTGGGTCCCCGGCAGCAGCACGCGCGACTCGTCATAGGCTTCACGGCCATTGTCAAAGCGAAACAGATGGATCTTGTCGTAGCGGGCCACACACCGGCCCTGCGGATCCAACACCAGGCTGCTGTTGTAGACCTTGTCAGGCTGCGCGCTGGCCAGCGGCAGTGTTCCACCCACGATCCAGATGCCAAGCGTGCGGGCCTGCGCGGCCAGAAAATCCTGAATAGGCCCGCCCCCGAAGTGCTCTTGGATGGTCAGCTTGTCGGTATCGCGCCGACCCAAGCAACAAAAATATTCCGGCAGGAGCGCCAGCTCGGCACCTTGGTTTGCCGCCTGTGCGAGCAGATCGGCGGCGATCCGCAGGTTGTCGTCCAGACGGGCACCGGACACCATTTGAATCGCGGCTATGTGCATGGCGCTACCTTCTTTCTATGGTCGCTGTGAGCGCCGGATCTACTGCGGCAGGGGCTTGCCAGTGCGGCGGTCTATTTTGCTCACGCGCGGTGCCTGCCAGCTTCCTTCTACCAGCAACTCCTGCGTGTTGGCATCCTGGATGGGCTGGCGCAGCAGCGTGCTGGCGACCAGCGCGTACAAGCCGGCCAGAGGGTTGGCAATCGCAGTCAGCAGGGTCGCGGTTCCGGTATCCAGCTGGGGTATCACCAGCACTTTGATGCTCTGGGTCTCACGGGCGATGTCGGTGCTGCCGTCCATCAGCACGGTCGCGACCGTGCCCAGCATTTGCAAGTTGTTGGATCGCGCCACGCCCTGCTCGATAGCCACATCCCCGCGCACATAGTTGAACTCAAATCCATCGCTGAAAACATCCCGGAAATCCAGCATCAGGCGCCGCGGCAGCGACTGCAAACTCAAGACGCCCAGCAGCTTGGCCACGCCGGGGTCTGCACGCAGGAATTGGCCTTTGGCGATATCCAGGTTCATACGACCCGACATACTGGGATAGTCCAGATTCAAGGGTGGTGCCCCCCAGCCCACGCTGCCTTCAATCCTGCCGCTACCCGCACGCACCACGTTGGCCATACCAAAGCGCGCGAGCAAAGCGCCCGCATCGGCGATATCCAGCTTGAAGTTGAGTTCGGTACGCCGCGCGTCGCCTGGCACTTTGCGGGGCGCAAGCTGGGCCGTGCCCACCGCAGAGGGCGCACTCGCGCTGCTCACCGACCCCCATACGCCGGTGGCGTTGAACGTGGCCTCCGGCACGGTGACTTGCAGTTGCTGCAAACGCCACTCGGCTTTGCCCGCTGCCGTGCCGACGTTGACCGCCGTAGCCTGCATGCGCCCCAGTTTTTTGCCGTACATCTCCAGCGCGTCAACCACCACATCCATCGCAGGCAGGCTGGTTGCGGGCGCATCAAGCAGGGTTTGCACATCGTTGGCCGTGCTGGCCTCCAAAGACAGGCGGCTCAGGCGCGCCTGCAAGCGCGACCCGCTGCTGCCGCTTGCAGCGCTGAACTCCAGCTTGCCTGCCAGCTGCGCGGCATCCACATCCACCCGCCACAGCGCCCCCTCGCGCCGGGCACTGGCGCTCAGGCGGTCTACATGCCGCCCATCCCACAGCAGCTGCTTGACCTGCAGCTTGAGCGCGTTCGGGAAATAGGGGTTCTCGGTGGCGGGCGCGCCCTCCGGCCCGGACAAAAAGGGCTGAAGTGCCCGGCTCCATTGGTCCACGTCCAGCACGGGCGTGTCGACCTGAACCTGCAAGCCCTGCGCCGGCATTGCCGGTGTCGCATCGGCCTCGCCCAAGACCAGCACGCCGCGCAGCAATCGGGGCTCCACACCACTGGTATCGCGCTGCAGCACTGCCTGCGCAGCGCGTCCCAGGGTCATGCGGATGGTGTCGCTGCGGGCTGCCGTTTTGGAGCCGGCATCAACCCCACCGCTGTTCCATTCCACGCGAAGGGGCAGCACCGATGCCGCACTCTTGCCCACAGGGGCAGGCAAGGCCAGCGCCATACCCTGTAAATCACTGGTGATCAGAACCTGTGGTGCGCCACTACGCCAGCCAATATCGGCCATGTAAGCCGCCTGCCCATCCAGCAAGGCGACCACCGGAGCCAGCGGGCCCAGGTCTTTGGACTCGCGCATACCCGCGCTGCTCAGGGTTCCCTGCACCCGCACCCGGTTGCCGCCCGCAGACCAGGCCGCGTCCGAGAAGTGCAAGCTGCCGTCCAGCCGCATGTCGCCACCCAGGGCGCTGGCCTGCAGCCCGCTGAGGTTGACGCTGTTTTCGCTGAAGGCCAGCGTGCCCCGTACACGCGCAACTTTGGGGCTATCGGGGCTGTACTGGAAATCCGTGCCACTCAGTGCCAGGTTGCCCTGCAAGGTGGTCTTGGCTGGGTCGGCCAGCGGAATTTGCAGATTGATCTTGTAAGCGGCGGTACCGCTGGCACTGGCCCGCGCCAGCGCATTCCCCATCGTTGCCCCCAGCGCAGAACGGTTGGTAACCAGCAATGCATCCGACAGCACCGTGCGACCTTCCAAGTTCAGATTCACCGCCGCCTGGTCATACAGACCGACGATGCGCGCCGTGGCCCGCGTAATCGGCACGACCGCCCCGGCAGCCGCCGGATGCAGCCAGTTGGCGCGGGCGTTGTTCAACACCAGGGTGTCACGGTCGATCTCCAAATCGCCAGAGAGCTGCGCCAGCGTGGGCCAAGTAGGTGCGCCTTTTTTAGCCGGTGGCAGTGCGTAGGCGTAATTCAAATTGCGCAGAGAGGTGGCAATCTGAAAGGTGCCGGCTCGGCCGTTGGAAAACGGAAACTGGTCCAAATCGCCTTTGACCTTGAAGGTCACCGGCCCGAGCTCGCCGCCGCTGAATGCCTCACGCAGGTAGTTGCGCACATCGCGGTCCATAGCGGTGGGCAGGTAGCGCGTGAGACGCGCGGGCTGTAAATACGTGAGCTTGCCATCCAGCGCCAACTCGCCCAGACCGGAGGCCGCCTTGGCCGTACCAGCTGCGGTGGTGCCGGCCGGTGCGCGTGGCGCCGTCCATACCATCGCGAATTCGCCCGCCACATCCGGATTGGCAAATTGCAGACGCTGCATCTCCAGGCGAAGACGGCCGTCTTGCCAGTTCCAGCGCAAGGTGGCAGCTGCCTCATCCAGCGCCACCCGGCCCTCATCCAACACCAAAGGTACCGCCAAGGCGCCTTTTTTGACTTTCCACGCGGCACTGCCGCCAGTCTGGCTGGCCTCAATGTCGGCGTCCATGCCTGCCACGCCGATACCGGGAAAACCGGCACCGGTATAAGGTGCGACCCCCAGCTTCAGAACCTGGGCTTTAACACGGTAATCCGTGGGCGTATCCCAAGGGCCTTGCCACTGCACCGCAAGCGCACGTACCTGCCCGGTTGGCTGCAGCTGTGCCAATGCGGTATGCGTGGCCGCCGCCAAGGGCATGCGGGCGGCAAGCTGCGCGGCCAGGGCCAAATCCAGCTGTTCGATAGCCACGCTGCCGCGCGCACCGCCGGCAGCCGCGGCCGGCCACAGACGCAGCGTCATATCGCTGGCAGGCCAAACCAAGCCGTCGCGCGTGTGGCCCTCCAAACCCTTGAGCGCGTATTGCACACCGTCACCGTCCAAGGGGCTTACCGCTACCCGCCCGGCAAGCTGGCGCAGTTGCAGTGCCTGGCTATGCCCCTCGATGCTGGCGTCCACATCAGCCAGTGCCAGATCCACCGTGCTGCCGGTGATCTGCCCATCGCGCACCTCCAGCCAAGCTTTCACCGTGCCGTGCGCGCTGTGTATGCCCTGGGCGGCGTCCCAATACGGGGCCAAAGGTGCCAGGTCTATGCGTGGCAGGTCAGCGTAGATGTGCCCGCGCCACTCGCGCAACCGTCCGGCGTGGGAGGTCAGCAAGGACCGGTCAAAATTCCCACGCAACTGGATAGGCTCACCCCAGCGTGCCGGCGGGGTGGCGTGCAACTCCACATCATGGCTGCGGGATGCGTTGCGCATCAGAAAACGCACATCCGTAAAGTCCAGTGGCGGTGCATTGCGCAGCGCGTCGACCCAGCGCAGCCGCCCCCCCTCAATCTGCACACTGCCTTGTGCAAACAACCAATCCAGGGCCTCGCTGTCCTGCTGATTCGGGGCTTGCACCAAAAAACCGGCAACCCAAATGCGCCCCTGCGGATCGCGGCGGATTTCCAGATCGGCACCCCGCACACTGATCTGCTCCACCTGGCCAAGCAGCAGGGACGCACTGGAAAAAGCGACATGGACTTCCGGCAGTGCCAGGGCGGTCGCACCCTGGGCGTCCAGCAAGCGCAGTCCATGCAAGGCCACCTCGGGCACCAGCCCGTTGCTGGCCACCTCCATGGCGTCCAACTCCAGACGCATGCCGCTGCGCTGCTGCGCCTGCTCCAACAACCAAGGCCGGAAGACATCGATTCGCGGCACAATCAGAAAATGCAAGGTGCCCCACAAACCAGCCAGCGCCAACAACAGCAGTACCAGCGCGCGCGCCAGCCAAACCGCCACACGCGCAGTCCAGCCGTACCAGGGGCGGAGCGGGAGTGTGGATTCAGTCATGCAAAAAGATCAGGCAGTGCACCAAGAATTATGGGCCCTGACCATGGACAGTGCTGACCCGTTCCACCCTGCGGTGGCGCTGAACAACAGTACGCAGCCCAGCGCGCATTCCCGCTTGGCCCAGCGCCTGCGCCGCCGCTATGGCGATGCGCTGCCAATGCTCGCGGCGGGGGTACCGGTGCGGGAGGCCCAAATCCGCCTCTTGCATGGTCTGTTGCTGCAGTCGCCCGAAGATCCGGGCAGCGCATTGCGCATCACCCGCCAACTGGTGTTGGAGCGGCTCCTCACGCTGGACTGCGCGCAAATGCTGCCGCTGGCAGGGGTCACCAAAGCGATGACCGACCTGGCGGAAATCACACTGGACGCCGCTTTCCAACACGCCAGCGCCGAGTTGAAAACGCAGCACGGCACGCCGCTGAACCAGGACGGCGCGTCGTCGGAGCTGTGCATTTTGGGCATGGGCAAACTGGGTGCGCGCGAACTCAATGTGTCCAGCGACATCGATTTGATTTATGTGTTCGACAGCGATGGACAAACCAGCGGTGTGGCCCAACCCGGCGGGCAGCCGCGCGGCGTGATCAGCACGCAGGAATACTTTGGCAAGTTGGTGCGCGCCATGCAGACGCTGATTGGCAGCGTCACAGAACACGGTTTTGTGTTCCGCGTCGATCTGGCACTGCGGCCCAACGGAAACTCCGGGCCCAACGCGATCTCGCTGGGCGCGCTGGAAGACTACTTCCAGAGCCAGGGCCGCGAGTGGGAGCGGCTGGCCTGGCTCAAGGCGCGGGTGGTCGCGCCGCAAGCGGCCATCGGCGCGCCCTGCGCCCGCGCCCTGCGCGCGCTGGTCACGCCGTTTGTGTTCCGCCGTTACCTGGACTACAGCGTGTTCGATGCGCTGCGCGTGCTACACCGCCAAATCCGCGAGCATGCCGCGCAACGCAGCGCCGGTAATCCACAGCGCGCCAACGACGTCAAGCTGTCCCGCGGGGGTATCCGCGAGATCGAATTCATCGTGCAGCTGCTGCAGGTCGTGCGTGGCGGGCAGTTTCCCGAGCTGCGCACCCGGCCCACCCTGAGCGCCCTGCAGCGCCTGGCGACGGCGCGTTTGCTGCCGCCCGACACCGCGCTCGAACTGGCACAGGCCTATGTGTTTTTGCGCCAGGTGGAGCACCGCATCCAGTACCTGGACGACCAGCAAACCCATGTGCTGCCCACCGCCGCAGCCGATCTCGACTGGATTGCGCATACGCTTGGACTGGCCGACAGCGCCGCGCTACTGCACACCTTGCACAGCCACCGGGAACGCGTGGCCCACGAATTTGAAGGACTGCTGGGCGGCAGCGATGCGCAGGCCAAAGAGCCACAGGCAGGGGCAGCGCCGTCCGGGGCGGGTGGCCTGCAAGCCGTGCTGGACAGGCTGGATGCGCCCGAACACGCCGAGCTGCATGCCCGTCTGGTGGAGTGGCGCGAACACCCCCGCGTGCTGGCCCTGCGTGACGATGCGCGCGAGCGCCTGTGGCGCTTGCTGCTGCGCACCGCCGAATGGCTGCGCGAGGGCGAAGCCAGCGTGGGCGGCTGCGTGGCGCTGTTGGCCTGGATGGAGTCCATCCTGCGCCGCGAAAGTTATTTGGCGCTGCTGCTGGAGCGTCCCCGCGTGCACGCGCGCCTGCTGCGCCTCTTGGGCGCGGCGCGCTGGCCGGCGCGCTACCTGCTCAAACACCCCGGCGTGATCGACGAACTGGCAACCGCCAGCATGCTCGATGAGCGCTTTGACAGCGCCGCCTTCACCCGTGAACTGCAAGACCGCTATGCGCATCTGCGCGCCAGCGGCCAAGACGACGAGGAGTCGCTGCTCAACCTTTTACGCCGCGCCCACCACGCAGAAGTCTTCCGCACCCTGGCGCGCGATCTGGAGGGCCGCATCCGCGTCGAACAAGTCGCCGACGACCTCAGCGCCCTGGCCGAGGCGGTGCTGGCGCTGGCGCTCAACTGGTGCTGGCTGCGCCTGAAAAACGCCCACCAAAAAACGCCTGACATCGCCGTCATCGCCTACGGCAAGCTGGGTGGCAAAGAGCTGGGCTACGGCAGCGACCTCGATCTGGTGTTTGTCTATGACGACGCAGATGACAACGCCGGCGAGATCTACGCCACGCTGGTACGCAGGGTCATCAACTGGCTCACCGTCAAGACCAGCGAAGGCGACCTCTACGAAATCGATACCGCACTGCGTCCCAACGGCAACGCCGGGCTGCTGGTCAGCCGCTTTGCGGCATATGCCGACTACCAACAGCAGCGCGGCTCCAACACCGCGTGGACCTGGGAGCACCAGGCCATGACGCGGGCGCGCTGCGTCTTCGGCAGCAGCGGGCTGCAAGCCCGTTTTGAGGCCGTGCGCAGCGGCGTCATCACCAGCCCGCGCGACCAGGCCGCCTTGCGGGAAGAAATCCGCGCCATGCGCGAGCGTGTACGTGCCGGTCACCCCGGCAAGGCCCAGGTATTCGATGTCAAACACAGCCCCGGCGGCATGGTCGATATCGAATTTGCCGTGCAGTTTCTGGTGCTGGCCCACAGCCACGCGCACCACGCGCTGCGCGCCAACATCGGCAACATCGCGCTGCTGCAGGCAGCCCAGGACGCAGGGCTATTACCCGGTGACACTGGCGCAGAGGCCGCCCGGGCCTACCGCGCATTGCGCCAGGTGCAGCACAGCACCCGCCTCAATGAAGAAGCCACGCACTGGGACTGGCACGCCAGCAGCGAAGCGCGCGCTGCGGGCTTGGCACTGTGGGTGGCGGTGTTTGGGGCGAGCACGGCCTGAGGCGGCCTCCCAGCGCAAAAGGCGGCGACAATGCGCCGCGCCGCTTGCGGTGCACAAATTTCCCTTACACGCCCCGAGCACCACCATGACTTACCAAGCCCAAGCGGACCGCTACGACGGCCGCATGCCCTACCGCCGCTGCGGCAACAGCGGACTGCAACTCCCCGCCATCACCCTGGGCCTTTGGCACAACTTCGGCGACACCACGCCCCTGCAAACCCAGCGCGAGATGCTGCGCACCGCCTTTGACCTGGGCATCACCCACTTCGACCTGGCCAACAACTACGGGCCGCCGCACGGCAGCGCCGAGACCAATTTTGGCGAACACCTGCGGCGCGACTTCAAGCCCTACCGCGATGAACTGATCATTTCCAGCAAAGCCGGCTGGGACATGTGGCCCGGCCCTTACGGCCAGGGCGGTGGCTCGCGTAAATACGTGCTGGCCAGCCTGGACCAAAGCCTGCAGCGCATGGGCCTGGACTACGTGGACATCTTCTACAGCCACCGCTTTGACCCGGACACCCCGCTGGAAGAAACCATGGGTGCGCTGGCCAGCGCGGTTCAGCAGGGCAAGGCCTTGTATGTGGGCATCAGCAGCTACTCGGCGGGCAAAACCCGCGAAGCGACGGCGATTCTCCAAAGCATGGGCATCAAGGCGGTGCTGCACCAGCCGTCCTACAGCCTGCTCAACCGCTGGATTGAGGAAGAATTGCTCGATACCCTGGCCGACACCGGCACCGGATGCATCGCCTTCAGCTGCCTGGCGCAGGGGCTGCTGACGAACAAATACCTGCACGGCGTGCCCGCGGATGCGCGCATCAACCGCCCTGGCGGCGGCTCGTTCACCGCCGACCATTTGAGCGAACAGAACCTGCGCCATGTGCGCGCGCTCAACGACATCGCCCAAGCAAGGGGCCAGAGCCTGGCGCAAATGGCGACCGCCTGGGTGCTGCGCGACCCGCGCGTGACTTCTGCGCTGATCGGGGCCAGCAAGGCAGCGCAAATAAGGGAGTTAGCCGGTGCCATACGCAAGCTGGACTTCTCCGCCGCAGAATTGGCTGCCATTGACCAGCACGCGGTGGACGGCGGCATCAACCTATGGAAGCGCCCCAGCACCGACCAACGGCCCAACTAAGCCAACTTCACACTACGAAGGAAAAAATCATGCTTAAAGGCATTGACCCCCTGCTCCACGCCGATGTGCTCGCCACCTTGTGCGCGATGGGGCACGGCGATGACGTGGTGATCGCAGACGCCAACTTCCCTGCCGACTCGGTGGCGCGCCACACCACGCTGGGCAAAGTGCTGCGACTGGATGGCGCGGACGTACCGCAGGCAGTGCGTGCGGTTCTCTCCGTATTTCCGCTGGACACCTTTGTCGACGCGCCAGTTCTGCGCATGGAAGTCGTCGGCAAGCCAGGCGAGCTGCCCGAGGTCCAAAGCGACGTGCAGGCCGTTGTGAACCAGGCTGAAAGCCGCCCATGGCCTTTGGGCTCGCTCGAGCGCATGGCGTTTTACGAGCGCGCCAAAAAATCCTACGCAGTGATTGCCACCAGCGAGCGGCGCTTTTACGGCTGTTTCATCCTCAAAAAAGGCGTTATTGCGCCAGACGTTTGAAGCCGCCCGCCCGAAAACCGTAGATACCACGAACGCCTGCGTGTGCCACGTGGTCGGGTGGCAACTCACCCCCTGCGCGGCATCCGCCACGGCAGCATCGCCTGAACCACCGGCGACACCAGCCGGGTGCAGTCCAGCGATTCGTGGAAGCTGGTGACGCGCTCGCCCAGCAAACTGCTGCGCAACACCGCGCGTTGGTAAAACGGCGTGTCTTCAAGTTGTTCGTGCACCTGAACCGTCCCTTCGCTGCGCATGCGGCGGGCCACGCGCCATGCGGTGCGCGGCAGGGTCTGGCGTGGCGGCGCATCGAAGTGTTCTATCCGGCCGTCGGGTAAGAAGCGCAGCGCCAGCAGGCTGTCGGGGCCGGCCTTGTGCTGCACGTCGTAGAGCACGGCCACGCTGCCGTCGGCGAGCTGGCTGCGCGACCAGTCCCACTCGCGGAACGGACGGTCTATGGGCTCATCGCCCTCGTTGGAATCCAGGTAGCCACTTCCCGACCAGCGCTGCGCCGGGTGCTGCAAGTTGACCTCGACCCGAGCCCGCGGCGCCAACGGCCCCCAGCGGTGGCGACCCCTGGCGTCCAGCGGGGTGCTGAAGTTGAACAAGCCCTGCGGTTCAATGCGCACGCTGCCCTGCACGCGGCGGGGAATGGGCACGGTGATTTCGTCAATATCAATGTGCAAAGCCTGCCCGTCCCAGCGCAGCTGGCTGGGGCCTATGGTGTAGCGCTGTGCTTCGCGGTGGCAATGGCGCGCGCCGCGCTCGGTCATGGTCCAGCGGCCCGACAAGGGTGGCGCGTGGGTGCGGTACAGGGCGACGTTGAGTGTGCAGAAGTTGTCTGGGTCGGCGACGCCGCTGGCACCCCGTGCCCAGGCGTAATAAGGCGAAAACACGCTGCCAACAAAGGCGATGATGGTCAGGCCGTAGGCCCCATCGTCGCTCAGCGCGTCAACATACCACCAGAGGTAGCCACCGGGTGGAACCGCCTGGTCGAATTGCGGTGCGCCATCAGCGCTTCGGCCGCCAGTTGGCCCGACATGGCCGCCATAGGTACCCCCGGCCCCGGGTGCACGCTGCCCCCCGCCAGGTACAGCCCCGGTATCCGGCTGGCCGAGTTGGAACGCTGGAAAGCCGAACTCCAGCCGTGCGTCGCCTGGCCGTACAGAGCCCCGCCCGTGGCCGGGAAGAGCTGGTTGAATTCCACCGGGCTGGTACGCAGCACCGTCGGCTGCGCCAAATCCAGCGTGAGGCCACATTGATGCAAAAGGTCTTGGGTTCGGGTTTGGCATAGCTGCAGGTCTTCCGCATGAAGCAAATCGGTATCGCCCACGGCCGGTGCGTTGACCAGGCACAGCAGGCGCTCAGGGCCATCAGGGGCAGGGCCGAGCCCCCGATCCTGCGCGCAAATGTAGACCGTGGGCCGCTGGGGCAGCGTGCGCGCCCGGAAGATGTCCTCGAACTCCGCGCGGTAGTCGGACTGGAAAAAAACGTTATGCCGATCCAGTGCAAAGCCACTGGTGGGAATACAGGCCGACCAGGTCAGCGCCGAAAGCGAACGGGTGCGCGCCGGGCCCGGCACCGCCTCGCGCACACCGCTGCCCAGCAAACCGGTGCGCAACGCCGCTACGTCACCATTGAAGACCACCGCATCCGTTCCCAGCCGCAGGTTATTGCCGCACTGTACGGCGCGCACAGCGCCGCCCTGCACCTCTATGCGTTCGCAAGGGGTATTGAAGTGGAACTGCACGCCGTGCGCCTGCGCCAAGGTTTGCAGGTTTTGAACGAGCGCGTACATGCCGCCCCGGATGGCCCAGACGCCATCCATCTCGACCTGCGCAATCAGCATCAGCGTGGCCGGTGCCTCCCAAGGTGAGGAGCCGCAGTAGGTCGCGTAGCGGGCGAATAGCTGGCGCATGCGCGGGTCGGAAAAATGCCGTCCCAGGCTGTCCCACAGGCTGCGCGTGGGGCCCAGCCCCATGAGTACGCCCAGGCCGCGCGCGCCCAGGCGGCCCATCATCTGTGCGGCACTGGGCGAAGGCGAGCGAATGAAAGGGCCCTCGAGTTCGTCATAAACCCGCCGCGCCGTGGCACAAAACTGCACGAAGCGGTCGGCCTCGGCGGCCCCCGCAAATTCGCGTACGGCGGCTACCGAGCGCTCCTGGTCAGCGAACAAATCCAGAACCGAACCATCGCTCCAGGCGTGGCGGGCAATCACTGGCAAGGGGTCGATGTGCAGCTGCTCCTCCAAGCGGGTTCCCACTGCTTGGTAAATCTGGTCGAAGATCCAGCGCATGGTGAACACCGTGGGGCCGCTGTCGATCGGCGCTCCACCGGCGCTGAGCTGGCGAATTTTTCCGCCCGCTTGCGGCGCGGCCTCGACAACATGCACTTCCATGCCGGCATGCGCCAAGCGCAGTGCGCTGACCAGACCGGCGATGCCCGCACCCACGACCACCACGCGCCCACTGGCCATTTATGCCACCGCCATGGCCACGGGCTGCGCCGGGGTGGTACCGAGATCCAGGGTTTTTCCGTCCCATACGCCCTCGAAAAACAGTACCCGCATGCGCACAAACATGGACTCGGAAAAGAACCCGTTCCGGTACGTAGCCGCGATGGCCTTGCTGTGGGCGCCACTGCGTGCGTAGGCGTCCATGGCGGCGGTATCGCGCCAGATGCTGAAGGTGCACTGCCGCAGCAGCGGTGCCTCGCCCAGCCCCATGGACACCAGACAGCCCTCAGCCTGGGGCAATTGGGCCTGCGCTGCTGGTGCCATGCGCCAAAACGCCGGGGCCTTGGTAGGCAGGATGCTGGCGCGGGTGATCGCGGCGACCAGGCCTCCTTGGGGCATGTCGCCATCCATCTCGGCAGCTTGTGCTGTCCAACTCACGCCGTCCCAGGCCCCTCGGCTGGACTGGATACCAAACAGGCCGAAACAGAGCTCGCGCGCACGTTCGCGGTATTGCGCAAACACCGGCCCCTCGACAAAGGCCTGGGCCTGGGCCAGGCTGTCAAATACGCAGACCAACCCTTGGTGGCTGGCGCTGGGCCGCAGACCGAAACCGCCGCCATGTCCGCTGCCCATGACTTTGACGAAACGCAGACCGGCTACGCTGCCCAGGCTGTTGCCACCTTGGGCGATGCGCAACCAACCCCATAGCCGGTGTTCTTTGCGCAAGTCCACCAGCGCCACCAGCACGGTGGCGCCGCCCGGTATGGATGTGGGTTGGGGAGTAGGCATAGGCGTACTCCGGCTGAGGAATCTCAGCCCTTCTTTTTGTCGGCGGGCTGACCCTCAACAATTTTGGCGGGTTCGGCTTCTGCGGGCTTGGCAAGCTCGGGGAAGTCTTTGAGCATGGACTGGCCGTTCAGCGGCTTGTAGGCCCCCTGGTGGCAGGTGGCGCAATTGACCTTGGGCGCATCGCCCGTGGGGCCCAGACGTTCAAGCGGGAATGTCGCAGTCAGCGGCTCCAAGTAGTCCAGGTTCAAATCACGCGCCATGCGGATACCGTGCCAGGCCGTGGCCCGCTGGGGCGGATTGCCTTCCCAGTTGGAAAACGACTGGGTGTTGTGGCAGTAGGTGCAGTTCACGCCCAGGCTTTGGGACATGTGCGTCATCAGGCTGTAGGTCCATTCGGCTTGCTTGATCGAGTGGCGGTTGGTACCGGGCAAGGCCTTGGTGCCATTGACCCGAATATCCAGGCTACCCAGCAGATAGGGTGAGAACGGATCGCTGGGCAAAGACGCCGAGCCCACGCTGGCAGCCGCAAGGTTTTGGCCTGCGCGGTCGCCGATGAAGTCGGCGCGCAAATTCTGTGGCTCCTCTTTGAACCAGATTTTCTCCGGAACGGGTTGACCACGGTGGCAGGTGTAGCAGGTCACGCCGGTCTCCGCGACGTGGGGCTTCCAGTCGGCATTGACGTGTTGCGTCATCTGCACCATGCGCCGCGCCACCACTTTGGTGTACTTCTCGTCGGACGCAAAATTGGCCGGGTTATGGCAATAGACACAACCCTGCTCAGGCGCGACCCAGGTGGTGATCGACACCATCAGGCGGTTGAACTGCGCCACGCTCAGATTTCCCAACACCTGCACATTCTGGTAAGTCTTACCGGCGGTAGGGCCGTCGGTAGACGCCGCGGGCAGAGCAGGCGGTAGCTCATTGGCCATGGTGCGTTGTTCCAAGGCACGGTCGTTGTACACCTGAACCATGCCCGTGCCACGGTAGCCGTGTTGCACGCTGGTCGGGGACGGGCGCTCGCAAGCGGTCAAGACCATGGCTGCGCCGATGAGAGCGACACGAAGGAGGAAGTTGGAATGTTTCATGGTTTGACAGCGCTCAGGGTTGCGGGGTCCACCACCGCCGGGAAGACAGCCGGGTAGCTCGGTGCTACGCCATGCTTGACCGCCCAGAGGTACCAGTTGTCGACGACAGTGCCGGTCAACAAGATGCCAATTCCACCCACCAAGGGGCACAGCACGGCAAACCACCAGGCCCAGCGGTGAATCGATTCCATGGTGGCGTTAAAGCCCATGGTCCAACGCCAGAACAGGGCAGCGCGCTCGGAGGCGGTCCCCCGGTCGGCGATCTGCTCAATCTCGCGCTCTCCACCGAATCGGCTAACCGCCAAGATGGTGGCGCCGTGCATAGCAAACAGCAGCACCGAACCGTAGAGGAAGACGATGGACAGTGCGTGGAAAGGGTTGTAGAACAGATTGCCGTAGCGCAGCGAGAACGCCGCCGTCCAGTCCAGGTGGGGGAAGATGCCAAAAGGCACGGCCTCGGACCAGGAACCCATCAGGATGGGCCGGAAAAAACCCAGCACCAGGTAGAGCCAGATGGCTGCGGCAAACGCCCATGGCACATGGGTGCCCATGCCCAGTTCGCGGGCACGCCGGTAGGTGCGGACCCACCAGAGGAACATGGACGCCGTGAGGAAGGCACCGGTCAATAACCACCAGCCGCCCTGGTTCATCGGTGGAATACCCAGGCCGTAGGCCGGTGCCGGAGGCTCCAGCGCCAGCCAGAACAACTGGCGCACAAACTGGATCGGGTCCCAGTTAACCGAAGCCAGCATATTGAAGCCGATGATGTTGAACGCCAGGGTGCCCAGAATGAGCGAGGCCACGCCCAGACCACCAAGGTAGATGGGGCCGATCTGTGCGTTGCCGATCACGCCGGCCCAGTACACAATGAGTGGCTCGCCGGTGCGCGGGCTGTTGCCGTGGCCCAGTTCGACGCCGTGGTGTACGGGGCCGACGGCCTGAACGGTGGTGAAAAGATTTTGGTATTGCGCCATGTCGTGTCCCCTTGCTTAGCTCCAGATCGGCATGTTCAGCCACCAGTTCCACCACTCCGGCCAGCCACGGCTCCAGAAGGGCCCGCTGAGAACAATGCACAGCGCGCTGAACAAGACTGCGGCCAGCGCCAGAAACAGGCCCAGTCGGTGAATGCCCAGGGTGCCGATGGAGTAGCCAATCGTGTCGCGGAAAAAGGTGTCCTCATGCTCCGGGGTGCGCACCGCGTGTCCGGGCGCCGGGTTGGTGGAGGACAAGATCAGACCGCCATGCAGGGAGAGCGCAAACGTGGTGGTGAAGAAAAAGCTCACCGCAATCATGTGGGCCGGGTTGTAGTGGAAGTGAAGATACTGGTAGCCCACGTTGGAGACCCAGTCGAGGTGGCTGAAGATGCCGTAAGGAAACGCATGCCCCCATCCACCCATCAACACGGGGCGGATCACCTCCAGCGTGAAATAGGCAAATATGGCAACGCTGAACGCTGCGGGCACGTGGTAGCCCATGCCCAACTTGCGGCAGATTTCAACCTCACGCATGGCCCAGGAGCCAAAAGCCCCCAGCGCACAGACTGTGATGATTTGCCACAGGCCCCCTTCCATGAGCGGCGCCACGCGCAGTCCGTACGAAAGGTCAGGCGGTGCAATACTGATTTGCCACAGATTCCAGGTAGGTCCTTGCGATGCACCCCACAAAATCATGGCGGTGCCCAAGAAGGAAAAGAAGATGGTTGTCACACCAAAGAAGCCGACGTAGAACGGTCCGACCCAAAAGTCAAACAAGTCGCCCCCGATCAGGGTGCCGCCGCGGACGCGGTATTTTTTTTCAAAATTGAGCATGGCCATAGTGAAGCCTCTTGGATGGAACGTGTTGTCCTGCTGTATTCAATGCGGATGGGTGATGAGCTACCAGGCGGATGCGCAGCGGCTCATCCCCATACCGGTTGGCTTTAGCCTTTTGCCGCAGGCACTGCTGCAGGCAGCGGTGCGTTTTGGGCAGCAGCCGTCGGAGCCTTTTTGGCACCGTCGAGCCAGTTGAACTTGTTGGTGCTGAGCAAAATGAGGTGAATCATTGCGGCCAGAGCGAACAAGAAAATACCTTGCACAACCATCGCGCGAAGCGGGTCGTACAAACGCCAAATTCTCCACATAGCGTTTCTCCTAAAAAATGTAAGACATGAAGGTGTAAACCGCAGCTTTCACACCGCCAACCACACCCTTGGCGTTCTCTGCCCCCGGCAGGATGGATCGCCACTGGACGCCGAGCACCGAAGATGCCAAGGCAAACACGAACAAAATCACAAACGCCAAAGAAAACATGCCCCAGAAGGCGCTGTTCGCGTCGGATTTGAGAAAAACGTCGGATGGTTGATGGGTCGTGGACATTGCTGTTTTCCTTCTACGATGAATAGAACCGTTTCAGAACCAGGGGCGCCATGCCCACACAAGGACATGGGCTACCACAGCAACCGCCGTGAAGCCCACCAGACCTTGCATGTAGTAGGTATGGAATTCCTGCGCTTCTTCGTCCGTCAGACCGGAAATGGACTTTCCATGATT
>CANFHZ010000035.1 GCA_947446885.1 Comamonadaceae bacterium | reverse complement strand
GCCACCAGCGACGCGCGTGATGTGATCTTGCACATCATCGAAGCTGTGGCCAGCCAGGTGTTCATTCCGCTCACAGTGGGCGGTGGCGTGCGCACGGTGGACGATGTGCGCCGCTTGCTCAACGCCGGTGCCGACAAAGTGAGCTTCAACTCAGCCGCCATTGCCAACCCCCAAGTGATCCGTGACGCCTCGGCCAAATACGGTGCCCAGTGCATCGTGGTGGCCATCGACGCCAAGCGCCGTAACCCCGATGAAGAGCACCGCTTGGGGGTGAATGGCCAACCTCTGGGGCCAGGCTGGGACGTGTTCAGCCATGGCGGGCGCAAAAACGTTGGCTTAGACGCCGTGGCCTGGGCTACTCAAATGGCCGAGCACGGGGCTGGCGAAATTTTGCTCACCAGCATGGACCGTGACGGCACCAAGTCTGGCTTTGACTTGGCCTTGACCCGCGCTGTGGCCGATGCCGTGTCGGTGCCTGTCATTGCCTCGGGTGGGGTGGGCAACCTGGACCACTTGGCCGATGGTGTGCAGCAAGGCGGTGCCGATGCGGTGCTGGCGGCGAGTATTTTTCACTACGGTGAATACACCGTGCAACAAGCCAAGCAACGCATGCGTGAGCGTGGCATTCCTGTGCGCTTGTGACGTTTGACGACTTGCTCAAACGCTGAGCAAGGCATCCAAAGGGCTGGCCGTGCCGCCTGCTGACACCTTCAGTACATGGGTGTAAATCCAGACACAAAACATCGCGTTATAGAAACAAAAGCGCATTGAGCGCTAGCCGATTCCGTTTTTGTGGGGTGCCGGATGCGGGTTGGTATTGCATTCAAAGACTTAGCAAATATTATTAGAAATCAGTAGGTTTGAATGTATAGTTAATTCAACGAATGCGGTTGCGCACTTTTTGCCAACTGCCCAGCCATGTTATCGGGCGATTTCCAGTCCTATCCCGAATGCATAGCAGGTCGGTGCATTCGATCGGCGTCGGCTGAGCGGCGGCGCAAATTTCGCCTTGCGCCTAATTATTTTGTATATACAATTAACTATGCTAACATGGGACGAGCCAAAGCGTAGGCTGAACATCAAGAACCATGGGTTTGACTTCGTTGGATCCGATGCAATCTGGGACCACTTTACGGTGACCCGCGAAGACAAGCGGCAAGACTACGGAGAAGAGCGCTTGGTTTGCTTCGGTCTTCTTGATGCCAAAGTGGTTGTAATGGTCTACACCGAACGCCTGAAAGGGCCTCACGTGATATCGCTGCGAAAGGCAGAAAAACATGAAGCGCGCTACTACCGCCAAGTTGCCAAAGAAAACCTCAGCTAAGGTCAACGACCCAGACAACCCTGCATGGACTGAAGACATGCTGGGTGCGCCGGCATTGAAGCGTGGACGCGGACCGCAGGTCGCGCCGACAAAGGTGCTCACCTCTGTCCGTTTGGATGCAGACATTTTGGAGTTCTTCAAGTCAAAAGGGGCTGGCTATCAGTCGCGGATTAATGCGGCGCTTCGATTGGAAGTGGAGCGAAATTTAACGACGCGTCTAAAGGCGACCACGCGCAAGCGCGTCGCGGCTCCGCCACTGGCGTTCTCTGAGCATTGAACTCACTTCGACCGCAAACTTCAAAAATATAATGTCACTTTTTGTTGCTGCGCAACAGCGTCACCGTAAGTCAACCTCAACCTCGAAAGGAAAACGTATGAACAACCCGGTTGGCTGGTTTGAAATTTATGTGCAAGACATGGCGCGCGCCAAAGCGTTTTACGAGTCGGTGTTTGACACCACGCTATCTCAGCTCGACAACCCAGAGCTTGAGATGTGGGCTTTCCCCATGGACATGGCCACGTTCGGCACCTCCGGGGCGCTGATTCGCATGCCTGGTTTCCCCTCGGGGGCGAGCGGCATGCTGGTGTACTTCAGGAGTGCGGACTGCGCCGTGGAGCTTGACAAGGCGGTCAAGGCGGGCGGCAAGGTCCAAAAGCCCAAGACGTCCATTGGGCAGTACGGCCACATAGCGCTGGTCATCGATACGGAAGGCAACACCGTCGGTCTTCATTCGGTGCAGTAATTTTTTGTTCTGCGCATGGTGTCGCTCAAGCAGCCATCGCGCAGGCAGCTCCGGTTCATGTCCTAAGATCAGCGTCTATGCATTGGCTAGACGCGATCAAATGGGACGAGAAGGGCTTGGTGCCCGTCATCGCCCAAGAACAGGGCAGCGGCGACGTGCTGATGTTTGCCTGGATGAACCGTGAGGCCCTGCAAAAAACAGCGGAGCTAAAGCGTGCGGTGTACTTCAGCCGTTCGCGCAACAAGTTGTGGTTTAAAGGCGAAGAGTCAGGCCATGTGCAGGCCGTGCATGAGATTCGCGTGGATTGCGATAGTGATGTCATCTTGCTGCGCGTGACGCAGCGGGGCCATACGCCGGGCATTGCCTGCCACACCGGGCGCCATAGTTGTTTTTTCAGCGTACTGCGCGACGGACAATGGCAGGCGGTCGACCCCGTACTCAAAGACCCTGCAACCATCTACAAAGCCCCATGACTTCTGCCACCCCCCACGACATCCTGATCGCCTTGGCTGCCGTGATCGAAAGCCGCAAGCCCGCCCACGGCGGAGATGCGGCTGCCAGTTACGTTGCCCGTCTGCTGCACCAGGGCCCCAACGCATTTTTGAAAAAAATCGGCGAGGAAGCCACCGAGGTGGTGATGGCCGCCAAAGACGCTGACGCCGGCGGGGATACGGCCAAAATCGTCAGCGAGGTCGCCGACCTGTGGTTCCATACCCTGGTGGCTTTGGCGCACTATGGTTTGTCACCGATGGACGTACTGGCCGAATTGCAGCGCCGCGCCGGTACCAGCGGTATGGAGGAAAAAGCCCTGCGTAAAGCCCTTTTGCGGGAGGAAAACGAGCCATGAGTGCGTCAGAGCACGACCCGAATTGCATTTTTTGCAAGATCGTTGCCAAGCAAATTCCGTCCCGCTTGGTGTTTGAGGACGCGCAGGTCTATGCGTTTCACGATATCAACCCCTGGGCACCGGTCCATTTTTTGTTGATTCCCAAAGCCCATATCCCTTCGCTAGCCCAGGTTACCGAGGTGCACGGCCCCTTGATGGCGCACATGATGGCCCTGATACCGCGTCTGGCTTTACAAGAAGGTTGCAAGCCCTATCCCGACGGGGGTTACCGGGTTGTCACCAATACTGGGGCCGAGGGCGGGCAGGAGGTACACCACATGCATTTCCACATCATGGGTGGCCCACGCCCCTGGCTGCGCGGCTGAGGCGCGTTGGCGCTTGCGGTCATAATCTTCGCCTTTGACGGATTACTGGTATCTAGGAGAAAACCATGGGACTTTCCACAACGCATCTGATTATTTTTTTGGTGATCATTGTTGTGATTTTCGGCACCAAAAAATTGCGCAATATCGGCTCCGATCTGGGCGGCGCGGTCAAGGGCTTTAAGGACGGAATGAAAGACGGTGGTGAGAAGCCGCCGGAGGCCGCCGCCCCTGCTGCCCCTGCCCAGCAGGTCAGCGCAGCCAGCACTGCCCCTGTCAAAGACACCATTGACGTAGAGGCGAAAACCAAGCACTGATGGCTAGCTCGCGCGTTTGTTGAGATTTCTCTCCTGTGTTTGACATCGGTGTTACCAAGCTTGCCATCATCGGCGGCATTGCTTTGGTGGTGATTGGCCCGGAAAAACTTCCGGCGGTCGCCCGCACCATTGGTACCTTGGTTGGACGCGCGCGCCGTTATGTTGCCGATGTGAAGGCTGAAGTGAACAAATCCATGGACATGGAAGAGTTGCGCAAAATGCGCGAGACTATGGAAAGCGCGGCCCACGACGTGCACAACTCCATTCAAACCACCGCCGACTCGCTGAACACTGCGCTGCAAGAGCCGACCGAAGCTATCGACTGGCGCCGTCCGCCCCAATACATTCCGCGCAAGCGGGGTTGGCGGAATAAGGTCAGCGCAAAACCCCAGTGGTACAAGGCACAAAACCGGGTGCGCACCCGGGTTCAATCGGGTGCCGCACGCGTGGCGCGCCACCGTCCGGCTCAACTTCATCGATGAGCACGCCCACCGATCAGCCGGATGAATTAGCCGGTACCGAGCAGCCTTTCATCCAGCATTTGGTAGAGCTGCGCGACCGCCTGCTTAAGGCTGTTTACGGCGTGGCAGCGATTTTTGCTGTCTTGTGTTTTTTCCCCGGCCCCTCGCAGATGTACGACTACCTGGCCATGCCACTGGTGCGCTCATTGCCGGAAGGCTCCAAGATGATTGCCGTGGGCGTGGTCTCACCGTTTTTGGTGCCGATCAAAGTCACCGTATTGGCGGCGCTGGCGGCCTCTTTGCCTTGGGTGCTGTACCAAATCTGGGCCTTTGTCGCGCCGGGCCTGTATCGGCACGAGAAACGCCTGGTTGTCCCGCTGGTGGCTGCCAGCACGCTGCTTTTTTATACCGGCGCGGCCTTTTGCTACTTTTTTGTTTTTGGACAGGCGTTTCCGGCGATTCAGCGCATGGCGCCCTCGGCAGTTGCCGTCAGCCCGGATATCGAGGCCTATCTTGACTTTGTGGTCACCATGTTTATTGCCTTTGGCGTGGCCTTCGAGGTTCCTATCGTTGTGGTGATCTTGGCCCGCATGGGGGTGGTGACTATCGAGCAGCTCAAGTCCTTTCGGACCTATTTTGTGGTGGCTGCGGCCGCCATCTCCGGGTTGGTTACGCCGCCCGATCCGGTTTCCATGATCGCCTTGCTGGTACCTATGGTTTTCCTCTATGAAGTGGGCATATGGTCATCGCAGATCTTTATGCGCTACAGCAAAGCGCCGGATGACGAAGCCAGTGGTGCGCACACGGGTGATAACCCGGTGTAACGACCGGGTGCCCTGACCCGGTTTCATTTCCCCTGCTGGATTTACTTCACCAGGTAGACCACGGCAGCGGCGATTGCCGCGATGCCCAGCCACACTTTGCCCGCATTGTTCCCCAGAAACAGAACAGCCTTGTCCTCCAGGCTGCGGTAAGGCTCGGTCTGGGCCGTGCCGGCATTGCGCAGCAGGTAGGCCATCGGATCGGAGGCTTTTGCGCTTTCATCGGGCGCAGCGCCCTGTGCATTGACGCCCCAGTCGGCTTCGCTGCGATCCCAGACCAGAGAAGGATTGCCGGTATCGGGCTGCAGGCCGGACCGGATCATCGTGCTGCGTGCATGGTCCAGTTCAGCCTGCAAGACCATGCACCGGTGTACCAGCAAGTAGGTGGCGCGCGGCTGGGTGCTTAGGCCTTCGGTAATCAGCGTTTGCGCCAGCTTGTCGTACTGCGGGAAACGGGTTTGCTTGAGCGTCTGCAAAAACTGCATCAGGCGGTCACGTTCCAGTTCAGTCATATTTCAGCGCTCCGTTGAGTGGGGTGGGTAGGGACGGTTTTGCAGAAACTAACCCGGTTGCTTGGGCGGCCGGGGCCGCTGCCCGGGCGTGATATTCATTTCCAGCGTGCGGCCTTTGCGATCAATGGAGAACCCGGCCACGCTACCCGGCTTGAGGGCGGCAACCAAGGTGAGTAGTTCGTTGGAGTCATGCACGGCATTGCCGCCGATGGCCACAATCACATCCCCCGGCTCCAGACCCGCCTTCGCCGCCGGACCGTTATGTAGCACGCCGGTGATCACGACCCCGGCATGCGTTTTGAGGCCGAAGGTTTGGGCTATTTCCGGCGTCACGTCGCGCGGCTCCACGCCAATCCAGCCGCGCCGCACCTGCCCCTCGGCGACGATGCTCTCCAGCACCTGCCGTGCGGTCGACACGGGAATAGCAAATCCGATGCCCATGCTGCCCCCTGAGCGGGAATAAATGGCGGTGTTGATGCCCACCAAATTGCCGCTGCTGTCCACCAGCGCGCCGCCCGAGTTGCCCGGGTTGATGGCTGCGTCGGTTTGGATGAAGTTTTCAAAGGTGTTGATGCCAAGCTGGTTGCGTCCAAGCGCGCTGACGATGCCGCTGGTCACCGTCTGTCCTACGCCAAAAGGGTTACCGATAGCGAGCACCTGGTCGCCAACTTGCAGGCTGTTGGAGTCGCCCAGCACCAGCGTGGGTAGTTGGTCGAGATTGATTTTCAGAACGGCCAAATCGCTATCCGGATCGGTGCCGACCACCGTGGCTTTGGCATGGCGCCCGTCGTTGAGGCTGACCTCTATCGCATCGGCGTTCTCCACCACATGGTTATTCGTCAAAACATAGCCGCCCGTGCTCACGATGACGCCGCTGCCCATGCCGCTTTGGGACTCGTTATCACCGTCTCCGTAGAAGAAGCGGAACCAGGGGTCTTTGCTGTGCGCGGAGGGGCGGGCGCCGCTGTTCGTGGTGATACTGACTACCGCCAGCGAGGCCCGCTGTGCCGCTACCCGGAAGCTGCCGGGCGGTGGCTCGCTTGGGTTGCCGGCCTGCTGCACTGCCACCACGCCCAGGCCACTGCGGGCGGAACCGATCCACTGGGGTTTGAGGGTTGAGACCACAAAATAAGCAGCCAGCAGCAGCGTGCAGGACTGGGCAAACAGAAGCCAGAGGCGTTTCATCACGGCGTATTCCATGGTGGGCGTAGGCCAATTTTAGGTTGTGCCACCGGCGTGCGCCTCCTCCACATGCCCGTCGGCATGGCGGGCAAAGCGCGTGCGTTCGCGTGGATGCACGGGGTCTGGTTTGCCCCAGGGCCAGCCACCGAATTCGGTGCGCCGGTAGTCGGCAAAAGCTTGCGCCACCTCCGCCTGGGTGTTCATCACAAAAGGCCCGTGTTGCGCAACCGGCTCCGCAATCGGGCGGCCCTGGAGCATCAACAGTTCGCAGGCGGTATCGCCATTCACCAGCTCCATGGCCTGCTGGGCGCGTACCTCGGTCACGGTCTGCACCGTCACGTTGCGCCCGGCGATGCGCAGTGTGTGCCCCCGGAAAAAATACAGCTGCCGCCGCGTGCCGCTATGCGCTGCCGGGGGCAGGGTCAAACGCGCACCGGCCTCCATGTGCAGTGTCCAGATGGCCACATCGCCGTCGGCCTGAGAGGCCCAGGAAGCCGGCGGTGGCGGCAGGCCCTGCGCACTGCCTTCGGGCGCGGCAAACATTCCGGCCACCACCCTGACCGTGCTGACCCGTCCTTGCGCATCGGTGTGCCGCAGGCTCTGGATGCTTTGGTCCCACAACATGGTGAAGTGCGGCTCGGCCATCTTGTTTTTTGCTGGCAGGTTCAGCCAAATCTGGAACAGCTCAAGGGGGTTGGCCGCATCCTGGCGGCGCAGCGGAAACATCTCGCAATGCACGATGCCTTTGCCGGCTGTCAGCCACTGCACATCGCCTGCGCCAAAACGGGCTGTGGCTCCGAGCGAATCTGAATGGTCGATAAAACCCTGGCGCACGATGGTCACCGTTTCAAAACCCCGATGCGGATGCGCCGGAAAGCCGGGCACGGTGTGGCCGTGGTACATGCTCCACCCGTCCTTGCGGCCAAAGTCCTGGCCCAGATTGCGGCCTGCGAGCGTGGCATGCGGGCCCATGGCAGCGTTGCCTGCCGGGTAGGCATCGTCGTGGTGCACGCAAAACAAAAAAGGATCGATGGTTTGCCAGGGAAAACCCAGAGGCTGGTGGCTGAGAACGGGGCTGTCTGACACGGCGCGCTCCAAAAAAGAGGCCAAGCTTAACGGCGTGCTGGCGGGCGCCTGGCGCGCAGCCGTTAGGATGTCGTCTTTACACGCCCACCCGCATGGATATCCCCCGTCTCCAACTCACTGGCATCACCAAGGCCTATCCCGGCACGGTGGCCAACGATGGGGTGTCTCTGACGCTCATGCCCGGAGAAATCCATGCGGTTCTGGGTGAAAACGGCGCGGGCAAATCCACGCTGATGAAAATCATTTACGGCAGCGTCCAGATGGACGCCGGTGAGATCCGTGTCGATGGCAATCGCGTCCATATCACCAACCCCCGCCAGGCGCGCGCCCTGGGTGTGGCCATGGTGTTTCAGCATTTCAATCTCTTTCACACGGCCACCGTGGCCGAGAACGTCTGGCTCGGTTTGGAGTCCGGCCCGACGCTGGAAGAAACCCGCGCCCTCATCGTGGCCAAAGCTGCCCACTACGGGCTGGACCTAGACCCCGAGCGCCCCGTGCACACACTTAGCGTGGGCGAAATGCAGCGCGTGGAAATCATCCGCGCGCTGCTGGCCAATCCGTCGATTCTGATTCTGGATGAGCCCACCTCGGTGCTCACGCCGCAGGCGGTGGACAAGCTGTTTGTGGTGCTGCGCCAGTTGGCCAGCGAGGGCTGCAGCATTTTGTACATCAGCCACAAGCTGCACGAGATCCGCGCGCTGTGTACCGCCTGCACGGTATTGCGTGGTGGGCGGGTCACTGGCGTGTGTGTACCCGCGCAGGAGTCCAACGCCTCGCTGTCGCGCCTGATGATTGGCTCGGAGCCGCCGGGGCTGGCGCGCCGGGTCCAAGAGGCCGGTGCCCTGGTGCTGGAGGTGCGGGGCTTGAGCCTGCCGCGTGCCGACCAGTACGGTGTGGATTTGCAGCAGGTCCGTTTGCAGCTGCGCGCGGGCGAGGTGCTGGGCATTGCCGGTGTTTCCGGCAACGGTCAGCAAGAGTTGCTGCGCGTGCTCTCCGGCGAAGACCGGCGCGCGCCCGCTGCCACGGTGCTGATCGATGGTATGGATGTATCCGGCGCCGGTCCGGCGGCACGGCGCGCGCGCGGTTTGCACTTTGTGCCGGAAGAGCGCCTGGGTCGCGGCGCGGTACCGCCCATGAGTCTGGCCGACAACTTGTTACTGACGCGGCAGGAGGCCGTCCAGTCGCAGCGCTGGATGGGCGGCTGGATTGACACCGCAGTGTTGCGCCGCCAGGCCAACAGCATCATTGACCGTTTCCATGTCAAAGCCCACGGCAGCGGTGCGGCGGCGCGCTCCCTGTCCGGCGGCAATTTGCAAAAATTCATCGTTGGGCGCGAGATTGACGCCCGACCCCGCTGTTTTATCGTCAGCCAGCCGACCTGGGGTGTCGACGTGGGCGCTTCCGCGCAAATCCGTGCTGCCATTCTGGCCATGCGTGACGCCGGTTGCGCGGTCTTGCTGGTCAGTGAAGAGCTGGACGAGCTGTTCCAGATGGCCGACCGGCTGCAGGTCATGGCCCAGGGCGCGCTGTCTCCGGCGCTGCCCATTGCCGATGCCACGGTAGAGCAGGTGGGGCAGTGGATGAGCGGCTTATGGAGTGCTGCCTGATGCTTCGCTTGCAAGCCCGTGCTGAACCGTCCCGTTGGTGGGTGTATGCCTCGCCTGTGTTGGCCTTGCTGGTCACCGTGGTGCTGGGTGTGGCCCTTTTTCTTTTGCTGGGCAAAGACCCGGTGCGCGGGCTGGCGGTGTTTTTCTGGGAGCCGCTGCGCAGCGGCTACGCCCTGGGTGAGCTGGTCGTCAAAGCCACGCCGCTGTTGCTGATCGCGCTGGGGCTGGCGGTTGCCTTCCGGTCTAACGTGTGGAACATCGGTGCTGAGGGGCAGTACGTTATCGGCGCGGTGGCCGCCTCCGGCGTGGCCCTGCTGGCCGAGCCCGGCGGCAGCAAGTGGATTGTGTTGCCCCTGCTATTGGCAGGCACGGTAGGCGGCATGGTTTGGGGCGGCTTGACGGCCTGGTTGCGCGACCGCTTCCATGCCAACGAGATTCTGGTGAGCTTGATGCTGGTGTACGTGGCGGTTCAGGTGCTGGGCTTTTTGGTGTTTGGGCCATGGAAAGACCCCAACGGCTACAACTTTCCGCAAACCCAGATGTTCGAGGCGACGACCAAAATTCCGCGCCTGTTTTCCAGTTCGCGTATGCACATCGGTGTGCTGATTGCGGTGGTCGCCGCCGCCCTGGTATGGGTATTTTTGTTCCGCACCCGCGCCGGTTTTGCGCAGCAAGTGGGTGGCATTGCCCCGGCGGCGGCGCGCTATGCCGGTTTCTCATCGCGCAGCGCACTGTGGACGGCCATGCTGGTATCGGGCGGCTTTGCTGGTTTGGCGGGTGCTCTGGAAGTGGCCGGTCCTATCGGTCAGCTCACGCCCTATGTGCCAGCGGGCTACGGCTTTGCCGCCATCATCGTGGCCTTTGTCGGGCGTTTGCATCCGGGCGGGCTCATTTTGTCCAGCCTCCTGATGAGCATGTTTTATATCGGCGGCGAGTTGGCGCAATCGCGCCTGGGTCTGCCCAAATCGCTCACTGGCGTGTTCCAGGGCCTGCTGCTGTTTTCGCTGCTGGCCTGCGACACGCTGATCCATTACCGCGTGGTGCGCGCCAAGCCACGCGCGGATTTGGCGCAGGCCACAGGAGCCCACTGATGGAAGCGCTTGCCTTGCAGTCCTATGCGCTGCTGATCGCCGCCACGCTGAACGCCGGCACCGTGCTGGGACTGGCCGCACTGGGTCTGCTGATCAACGAGCGGGCCGGTATCGTCAATCTTGGGGCCGAGGGCATGATGTTGTGCGCCGCGCTGGCCGGGTTTGCCACTGTGGTGCACACCGGCAGCGATGTCGCCGGTTTCCTGGCTGGGGCGCTGGCTGGGGGGCTGATGGCGGCCGTGTTCGGCGTGCTGGTCATCTGGCTCAACACCAACCAGCACGCCACCGGCTTGGCGCTCAGTCTGTTTGGCGCGGGCTTTTCGGCCTTTGCCGGAACCGGGTATGTGCAACAAAAAATGCCCGAGCGCGGCAGCTTTGCCATTCCTTATTTGTCGGATATTCCATTCTTCGGTCCCGCCTTGTTCAAACAGCATCCGCTGGTCTATGCCACTGTGGCATTTACCGCTGCGCTGGCCTGGTTTTTATGGCGCACCCGTGCCGGGCTGGTCTTGCGCAGCGTGGGTGAGAGCCCGGAGTCGGCGCACGCGCTGGGTTATCCGGTGCGCCGCATCCGCTTCACTGCGGTGGTGGTGGGTGGTCTGCTGTGTGGGCTGGCCGGCGCCTACATATCCATCGTCTACACGCCCCTATGGGTTGAAGGTATGGTGGCCGGTAAGGGCTGGATAGCGTTGGCGCTCACCACATTTGCCAGCTGGCGACCCGTGCGGGTGATGCTGGGGGCTTGCTTGTTCGGCGGCGTCACCATGCTCCAGTTCCATTTGCAGGGAGCGGGCGTGGAGGTTCCCAGTCAGCTCCTGAGCATGCTTCCTTACCTGGCAACCATCGTTGTTTTGGTGCTGATTTCCCGCAATCCGGCCTGGATTCGGATTAACATGCCAGCTTCGCTCGGAAAGCCTTTTCAGCCCTGACCAGCGTTTGCCATTTCGTATTGCGTACTTTCTCCTTGGTTTATTTTTCTCTCGTTGTTTTTCAAAGGACTTCACATGACAGATTTGCAATTGCGTTCCCTGCTTAAACTGGCAGTGGTAGGTGCCGCCGCGTCGGTGGCACTGGTTGGCTGCGGTAAAAAAGCGGAGCCGCCAGCAGCGGCGCCTGCAGCGGAAGCACCAGCGCCTGCCCCCAAGCCCGAACCGCTGAAGATCGCTTTCGCCTACGTCGGCCCCGTGGGTGACGGCGGCTGGACGTTTGCGCACGACAACGCACGCAAGGCCTTGGAAAAAGAATTCGGTGACAAGATCGCCACCAGCTTTGTGGAGAACGTGCCTGAGTCCGCCGACGCCGAGCGCGTGATCCGCGACATGGCCAGCCAGGGCAATAAGGTGATTTTCGGAACCACCTTCGGCTACATGGAAACCATGTTGAAGCTGGCACCTGAATTCAAAGACGTCAAGTTTGAGCATGCCACCGGTTACAAAACCGCTGGCAACATGCGTACCTACGACAGCCGCACCTACGAAGGCGCGTACATGAATGGCGTGATCGCTGGTTCTATGACCAAGAGCAACGTCATCGGCGTCGTCGCATCGGTGCCAATCCCTGAGGTGATCCGCAACATCAACAGCTTCACCATGGGCGCGCAATCGGTCAACCCCAAAATCAAGACCAAAGTGGTCTGGGTCAACGAGTGGTTCAATCCGCCAAAGGAAACCGAAGCGGCCACCAGCTTGATCAATGCGGGCGCGGACGTGCTGATGCAAAACACCGATTCCCCCGCCGTGCTCAAGACTGCCGAAGAAAAAGGCAAGCGCGCCTTCGGTTGGGATTCGGACATGACCGCCTACGGCCCCAAGGCCCACCTGGCTTCTGCCGTTATCAACTGGGCTCCCTACTACATCAAGGCGACCAAAGACGCCCTGGAAGGCACCTGGACCACCGGCGGCGTGTGGTGGGGTGTGAAGGAGGGCGCGATTGACGTGGTCTCCATTGCAGAAGACGTGCCCGCAGACACCAAAGCCAAGATCGAAACCATCAAAGCCGGTCTGAAAGACGGCAGCTTCTCGATCTGGAAGGGCCCGCTGGTTGATAACACCGGTAAAACCATCCTCAAGAAAGACGAAGTCGCCGACGACAAATTCCTGAGCGGCGTCAAGTTCTACGTCAAAGGCGTGGACGGCAAAGTACCGAAATAAGCTGCGGCTTGTTTTTGAAAAGGCCGCTTTCGAGCGGCCTTTTTTATGCGATGGCATCTGTGCGTCCAAAATAGCAGCTTTACGCCCACAGCCCTTTGCTGGTCACGCTCTTACTTGTCTGCCTTTTATGCCTGATTCCTTGGTTTTTACCCCCGCGTTGTTGCAGGAACTCGCCCGCCAGGATGTGGCGCGCGCGCTTGCGGAGGATCTCGGAGCAGGTGACCTGACCGCCGCGCTGGTGGATCCATCCCGCCGCGCTGTGGCGCGGGTGCGTGTGCGTGAGGCAGCGGTGATTGCCGGCAGCGATTGGGTGACCGAGGCCTTTACCGCACTCGACCCTGATGCCGAGCTGCGCTGGCATGTGCCCGAGGGCGGTCAGGCGCAGCCTGACACCGTGGTGCTGGAAGTGCAGGCCCATGCCCGCGCTTTGCTCAGCGCCGAGCGCACCGCCTTGAATTTCTTGCAACTGCTCAGCGCTGTGGCGACCCGCACGGCGCAATTTGTCGCCGCCGTGGCCGAGGTGCCCGGTAACCGCGCGCAGATTGTGGACACCCGCAAAACCCTGCCCGGTCTGCGCATGGCGCAAAAGTACGCGGTGCATGCGGGAGGCGGCACCAACCACCGCATCGGGCTATTTGATGCGGTCTTGATCAAGGAAAACCATATTGCCGCTGCGGGCGGCGTGTCGGCTGCCTTGCGGCTGGCCCAAGCCCAGGCAGCGCACGCGACCTTTATCGAAATCGAAGTCGAAACCCTGACCCAGCTGCGCGAAGCGCTGCAGGCCGGTGCGCGCATGGTGTTGTTGGACAACATGGATCTGACGACCCTGCGCGAAGCGGTTGCCATCAACGCCGGACGTGCCATCTTGGAAGTGTCCGGTGGTGTCAACATGGATACCGTGCGTGCCATTGCCGCAACTGGAGTCGACCGTATCTCGATTGGCGCGCTGACTAAAGACGTACGCGCCATCGACTTTTCTATGCGCCTGGAGCAATTGCCATGACCGTGATTGACGTTGAATACGAACAGCCCGCCTGCAGCACCCGCCATGCCTGGGCCCGCGTGCCGGTGGAGCCCTCGCCATCCGAGCGGGTGCGTTTAAAAGAAAAAATTATCCGGCTCCTCGAAGAGAAAAACGCGGTCATGGTCTCGCACTATTACGTGCACCCGGATTTGCAGGACCTGGCCGAGGCCACTGGCGGGTTGGTGAGCGATTCGCTGGAAATGGCCCGCTTCGGGCGTGACCATGCGGCGCAGACGCTGGTCGTCTCTGGCGTGCGCTTCATGGGTGAGACCGCCAAAATTCTCAGCCCCGAAAAACGCGTGCTCATGCCCGATCTGGACGCCACGTGCTCACTCGATCTGGGTTGCCCGATTGCGGAATTCAGCGCCTTTTGCGATGCCCATCCGGACCGCACCGTGGTGGTCTACGCCAACACCAGTGCCGCCGTGAAAGCCCGTGCCGATTGGGTGGTGACATCCAGTTGTGCGCTAGACATAGTGCGCGCGCTCAAGGACGCGGGGCAAAAAATTCTGTGGGCACCCGACAAGCATCTGGGCAGCTACATCCAGCGAGAGACCGGCGCGGACATGGTGTTCTGGCAGGGGGCCTGCATCGTGCACGACGAGTTCAAAGCCTTTGAGCTGCAAGCGCTCAAGGCCGAACATCCGGGCGCCAAAGTCCTGGTACACCCCGAGTCGCCCGCCGATGTGGTGGCGCTGGCCGACGCCGTGGGCTCCACCTCGGGAATTTTGAAAGCCGCGCAGACCATGGACGCAAAGCTGTTCATCGTCGCCACCGACAGCGGCATGCTGCATAAGTTGCGCACCCTCAACCCCGGCAAGACCTTTATCGAAGCCCCTACCGCCGGCAACAGCGCTACCTGTAAAAGCTGCGCCCAATGCCCCTGGATGGCCATGAATGGCCTGGCCGATGTGGCCCGCGTGCTCGAAACCGGCGCGAACGCCATCGAAGTGAATTCCGCGCTGATTACGCGCGCGCGTCTGCCGATTGACCGCATGCTGGCCTTCACTGCCGCGCTTAAAAGCGGCCAAGCCGTGGGCGGATTGATTCCCCATCTGGGTGCCGCCTGATGGGTTTTTCCCAGGGGCCCGCGCTCACTGCGCTGGTCGACTTTGCGGACCCCCACGCCACCGAAGCCGGTGCGGCAGATGCGCCTGGTGCCGGGCGCACGCGCTGCGCTTTCGGTCTCCCGGTGCAGGTGCTCGTCGCGCACAGCCTGCATGAAGTACGCGGCGTGATCGAAGGCGCGCATGCCGCAGCGTTGGCCGGTAATTGGTGCGTCGGCTATCTGGCGTTTGAGTCCGCGCCGGCCTTCGATGCTGCGTTCACCGTTCACGGCGCGCGCGCGCAGCCACTGGCCTGGTTTGCGGTTTATGACCACGCTGAGCCCTGGCCCGAGCCACCGCCTGTAGACGTCACGGTCGATTGGCAGGCGCTGGTGCCGCGCGCTGATTTCGACGCGGCGCTGGCACGCATCCACGCCGCCATTGGGGCAGGCGATTTGTACCAGGTCAATTACACCGCGCAAATGCACGGCGTGCTGCGCAGTGTTCCGGGGGAGGGCGCTGCCGCCTGCGGCCCAGCGCTGTTCACCGCTTTGCAGCGGGCCCAACCCGGCGGCTACGCGGCCTACTTCGATACGGGCACTTTCGGACAAATTTTGTCGGTCTCCCCCGAGCTGTTTTTTGACTGGCGCGATGGTGGCCTGCTGGCCCGCCCCATGAAGGGCACCGCCGCGCGCGGCAACACCCCGCAAGAAGATGCGCAGCGCGCTGCCGACTTGCGCGCCTCGCCCAAAGAGCGCGCAGAGAACGTGATGATTGTCGATTTGCTGCGCAATGACATGTCGCGCGTGGCGCTGCCGCACAGCGTGCAGGTGCAACGCCTGTTCCACACCCAGGCCTTGCCCAGCGTGTGGCAGATGACCACCGACGTGTTGGCCCGCACCCGCCCCGAGGCCACGCTGTGGGACGTACTGGCCGCGCTGTTCCCCTGCGGCTCGGTGACCGGCGCACCCAAGGTGCAGGCCATGCGCATGATCCAGGATCTGGAACCCGAAGCCCGTGGTGTGTACTGCGGCGCTTTAGGTGTGTTGCGCCCCGGCGGCGCAGCCACCTTCAACGTGCCCATCCGTACGGTCACGCTGCGGGCCGATGCGGCTGGCAACGTGCAAGCCCGCTGCGGTATCGGCAGCGGCATCACCTTCGATGCGCAGCCGCAGGGCGAGTGGCAGGAGTGGCAGCATAAGCAGGCTTTTGTGCAGCGCGCCAGCAGCCCGTTTGAGTTGTTAGAGACCCTGCGCCTGCAGGACGGCATCACCCCGCACCGCGACGCGCATCTGGCCCGCATGCGGCTGGCCGCCGCGCACTTTGGTGTGCCCTGGGATGTGGCGCGGGTGCAGGCCGCACTCGATGCCGTGGCGCAGGCGCACCGAGCGGGCAGCTGGCGTTTGCGCCTCTTGCTCGACGCGCGCGGCCAGCCTCGCTGCGAAGCCTTTGCGCTGCCCGCCGACCCGCCGCAGGTGCGTCTGCAATTGGCGGACCGCGCCTTCGCGCAGGCGCACAGCGAATTCACCCGCTTCAAAACCACCCGGCGCGAGCACTACGACGCATTCACCCCCACCGACCCGACCGTGTTCGACACCATTTTGCGGAACGAGGACGGCTACCTCACCGAATGCACGCGCGGCAACATCGCCGTGCTGCGCGACGGCATCTGGATCACGCCGCCCGTGTCCTGCGGCCTGCTGGCTGGTGTCGGTCGGGCACGCTACCTGGCGCAGGGCCGCTTGACTGAGGGCCTGATCCGGGTGGACGAGCTCTCGCTTGCCCAGGGGCTGGCGTTCATCAATAGCCTGCGGGGGTGGGTGGATGCGCGGTGTGGAGCTGAATAGCCTGTAAGCCGATCTGTTTAGGGATGCGGCTATCATCGCGTCCTCACCGGGGGTGTCCGGCGCAAGCCGGACTGAGAAATACCCCATGAACCTGATCTGGGTCATACCAGCGTAGGAAGTGTGATGGGGAAAATGCCGTGTGTTCTGTGGCTTTTTTTCGTTGCATGTTCCGCTCAGGATGTTTGTAACGAAACGAGGCGCACCATGAACCACGGCATTTTTTCTTCCACCCGCCGCCACGCGGCATGGCTTTTGATCACCCTGGGTGCAGCTTGTGCGGGCACTGCATTCGCGCAGGACAAGGTTCCTGAACTGCGGCTGCTGACCCACAGCTCCTTCGCCCTGCCCAAGCCCCTGCTGGCCCAGTTTGAAAAAGAGGCAGGCGTGAAATTGCGCATCAGCAAAGCCGGTGACGCCGGTGAGATGCTCAATAAGCTGATCCTCACGCGCAAAGCGCCTGTGGCCGATGTGGTCTTCGGCATCGACAACGCGCTGGCCGCCAAGGCTCTGGCGGCAGATGTGCTGGACACCTACAGCGGCCCCGCCGCCAGCCGCGAGAGCATGGCCGGTTTGCCTGCGCCGCTGGTGCCAGTCGACTACGGCTATGTGACCATCAACTACGACAAGGCCTGGTTTGCCAAGAAGAAGCTGGCCCTGCCCGCTTCGCTGGAAGATCTGGCCCAACCCGCCACTGCCCGTTTGCTGGTAGTACAAAACCCGGCTACGTCCAGCACGGGTTACGCCTTTTTACTGGCGACTATCGGCGCGCTGGGCGAGGAAAAAGCTTTTGACTGGTGGGCGCGCATGCGCCAAGGCGGCATGAAAGTCGCCAAAGGCTGGAGCGAGGCCTATTACGCCGACTTCAGCCGTGCCGAAGGCGGTACCCGCCCGCTGGTTGTGAGCTACTCCACCAGCCCGGCTGCCGAAGTTTTTTACAGCAAGGAAAAAATCAGCGAATCGCCCACTGGCAGTCTGGCCATACCTGGCGCGGTGTATCGCCAGGTCGAGGGCATTGCGCTGGTCAAGGGCGGCGGCGCGCAGGTGGCGGCGGCTAAGCTGATCGAGTTCATGCGCTCGCCCGAAGTGCAAAAACAAATGCAGACTGAAATGTGGATGTACCCGGTTGACGCCGCCATTGCCCGCGCGGATGTGATGAAGTTTGCTCCCGAGCCCGCGCAGTCCGATGCGCCCGCCGAGAAGGACATGGCCGACAAGGGCGCGGCCTGGGTGGCACGCTGGACCAAGGTGGTGCTCAAGTAAACGCCGCCACGCCGCTGGCTCTGGAACATGGCTGAGTCCGCCCCTCTTATTGCGCCGCGACATGCGTGAAGCTGCCCGCACGACCGCGCTGCGCTGGCGTGTAGCCGGTTCACCCGCCGCATCGGCGCTGCCGGGATTGGGTGGTTTCCTGCTCGCCGCTGTGCCCGTGGGCTTTCTGGCGCTCCTGCTGCTGGCACCGACGCTGCGTTTGTTGGAGCAGGCCGTATGGTCAGACGCGGGCTGGGCCGCTTGGTTCGGCCCCTGGACGGACGACTACTTGCGCTGGCGCATGCTGTGGTCAGGCTTGCAGGCTGGATTGACCTGCGCGCTGGTGCTCGTGCTCGGCGTTCCAGTGGCCTGGGTGCTGGCGCGGCTGGAGTTTCCCGGACGCGGGCTGCTGCTGCGGGCCTTGATGCTGCCTTTTGTGGTGCCCACGCTGGTTGCGGCCATGGGTGTGCTGGCGCTGCTGGGCCCGCGCGGTGTGCTGCAAGCGCTGCTGCCGTTTTCTCTGGAGCAAACACCCTGGTTACTGCTCTACGGCAATGTATTTTTCAATCTCTGCATTCTGGTGCGCGCCGCCACCGAGGCACTGGAGCAGGTCAGCGCTTCGCGCGTGGCGGCAGCGCGTACGCTGGGCGCGACACCGTGGCGGGCCTTTTGGCGCATCGAGTGGCCGGCCATCCTGCCGTGGTTGATGTCGGCCTTGTGCCTGGTTTTTTTGTACTGTTTTTCCGGATTTGGTCTGGCGCTGCTGCTGGGCGGGCCGCACTATGCCACCGTGGAGGTCGAGATGTACACGCTGGTCGCCCACGAGCTGCAGTTGGCACAGGCCGGGGTGCTGGCCGGTTGGGTCTTTCTGACCACCGGCGTGTGCGCCCTGGTGTATTCCAACTTGGAGCTGCGGCTGGCGGCGCCTGTTCGCGCAGACCGTATTGCGCGTCAGCATCCGCGCAGCGCGAGCCAGTGGGCTGCGGTGCTGGGTTGCATCGCGGTGCTGGCGCTGCTGTGCGGCGCGCCGGTGGTGGCGATTCTGTGGCGTGCCGTGGCCGCAGGGCCCCAAGCCTGGTCCGTTCTGCTGGCCCCCGAGGCCGTGCAAGCGTTGTGGAACACCCTGCGTTTTTCAGCCTGTGCTTTGGTCTTGGCCACCCTATTGGGGCTGTGCCACGCACTGGCGGCGCAGCGTTGGGCCTGGTTGCGCGCGCTGGCGTTTTTGCCCTTTGTGGTGTCCCCGGTGCTGGTGGCCTTCGGCTTGCTGCTGATGTACCCGTCCTGGACGGCCAGCGCGCCGCTGCTGGTCGCGGCTTACGCGCTCTTGGCCTATCCCTTTGTCGCCAAGTCGCTGGCTGCCGGTTTGGACGGCATGCCCGCGCACTACCTGGCCGCCGCGCGCACGCTGGGTGCCAGCCCCTGGCGAGCGTTCTGGCGCATCACCTGGCCTTTGCTGCAACCGGCGCTGCGCCGGGGCATGGCGTTTGCAGCGGCGACTGCGGTGGGCGAGTTCGCGGTCACTCTGTTTTTGAGCCGCCCCGAATGGGCCACGCTGACCACGCTGGTGTACGAACAACTCAGCCAGCCCGGCGCGTCCCGCTATGACGCGGCGCTGGTGCTTGCCTGCGCGCTGATGGCTTTGGCCCTGGCAGTGTTTGTGCTGTTGGAATGGCCCTGGGGCGAAGCGCCGGGCGGGGAGGGTGTCCATGCTTGAGTTGCGCGCGATCAGCAAAACCTGGAATCCCACGCGCGGCATATCCCGCAGTCTTTTGCGTGGCCTGGATTTGCAGGTGGCAGCCGGTGAAACCGTGGCCGTGCTCGGTCCCTCGGGCAGCGGCAAAAGCACGCTGTTAAAAATCATTGCCGGGCTGGAAGCGCCTGACTCCGGACAGGTTTTTCTGGACGGGCGCGACATCTCCGCGTTGCCGCCGCACCGCCGACAGTGCGGCTTGCTGTTCCAGGACTTTGCGCTGTTTCCGCATCTGAATGTGCAGGACAACGTGGCATTCGGACTGGTCGAGCAGGGTCAGCGCCGCGCGCAGGCGCGTATGCAAGCAGTGGAGATGCTGCAACGCTTTGGCCTGGGCGCGTATACCGGGGCCCGGGTATGGCAACTCTCGGGCGGTGAGCAGCAGCGGGTAGCGTTGGCGCGGGCCTTGATCACCGTACCCCGCATCCTTTTGCTGGACGAGCCTTTCTCGGCGCTGGACGCCGATTTACGGCTGGGTTTGCGCGCTGATTTTCAGCAGCGTATTGCCGCATCCGGCATGGCTGTGCTGTGGGTCACACACGATGAGGCCGAGGCCCGTTCGGTCGGTGCGCGCGGCGTCAGGGTGGTGGACGGGGCTTTGCAGCAGCTGTGGTAGCTGCGGGTTTTTGGCGCGCACGACCTCAGTCGCGCGGCCTGGGTACCAAAATGGTGGGCAGGGCCTCGTCCAGCATGCCCGGGTAATCCCGGCTGAAATGCAAGCCCCGGCTCTCGTGCCGGGCGCGGGCACTTTGGACGATCAGGTCCGCCACCTGCACCAGATTGCGCAGCTCCAGCAGATCGCGGCTGACATGGAAGTTGGCATAGAACTCCTGGATTTCGTCCTGCAGCAGCGCAATGCGGTGCGCGGCCCGCTCCAGGCGCTTGTTGGTCCGCACAATGCCGACGTAGTCCCACATGAAGCGGCGCAGTTCGTCCCAGTTGTGTGAGATCACCACGGATTCGTCGGCATCGGTCACGCGGCTGTCGTCCCAGGCGGGTAGGAGCGGGGCGGGGGGAGCGGGTTGGCGGGCGATGTCTTCGCTGGCCGCGCGGGCAAAGACCATGCATTCCACTAGCGAATTGCTGGCCAGGCGGTTGGCGCCGTGCAGGCCGGTGCAGGCGGCTTCCCCAATCGCGTACAGGCCTGCCAAGTCCGTCTGCCCGTGCAGGTCAGTGCGCACGCCGCCGCAGGTGTAGTGCGCAGCAGGCACGACCGGAATCGGCTGGCGGCTGATGTCGATGCCGAGTTCCAGGCAGCGGGCGTAAATATTGGGAAAGTGCTCCTGTATGAAGCCTAGACTTTGGTGCGAGATGTCCAGGTACACGCAGTCAAAGCCACCTTTCTTCATCTCGAAGTCGATGGCGCGGGCCACCACGTCGCGCGGGGCGAGCTCGGCACGCGCGTCGTGGCCGGGCATAAAGCGCGTGCCGTCGGGCAATACCAGGCGTCCACCTTCCCCGCGCACCGCTTCGCTGATCAAAAACGATTTGGCGTGCGGGTGGTACAGGCAGGTTGGGTGGAACTGGATGAACTCCATGTTCTGCACCCGGCAGCCCGCGCGCCAGGCGGCAGCAATGCCGTCGCCGGTCGTCGTGTCGGGGTTGGTGGTGTACAGATAGACCTTGCCCGCGCCGCCAGTTGCCAGCAGCGTGTGCGGGGCTTGGAAGGTCAGAACCTCGTCGCGCAGGTCGTCCAGAGCGTACAGGCCCACGCAGCGGCGCTCCGCGCCCTTGTCCCCCGCCACCTTGTCGCTGGTGATCAGGTCGACCAGGGTATGGTTTTCAAACAGGCTGACCAGGGGCGACTGTTGCACCCGCTCGATCAGAGTGGCTTGTACGGCAGCGCCCGTGGCGTCGGTCACGTGAACGATGCGCCGCGCGCTATGGCCGCCTTCGCGGGTCAGGTGCAAATCGCCGTTGTGCTCGGTGCTGAAGGGCACACCCATGGCCTGTAACCACGCAATAGCCTGGGGCGCTTGCTCCACCACAAACTGCGTGGCCGCCACATCGCATAAACCGGCACCAGCCACCAGCGTGTCGTCCACGTGGGCGGCAAAGCTGTCGCCCTTGTCCCACACTGCAGCAATACCGCCTTGTGCCCAGCCGCTGGAGCCCTCGCGCACCGCGCGCTTGGTGATGATGGCGACCCGTTTGTTTTGTTGTGCCAGCAGCAATGCGGCGCTGAGACCCGCCAGCCCGCTGCCCACAATCAAGACGTCAAAGTGCAGGGCCGCGCCCGCGCCGTGGCTTTGCATAAATCAGTGAATCCGCATGCCGGGCTGCGCGCCGGGCCATGGATGCAGGATGTAAATGCCGGGCTCGGCTTTTTCGTCGGCGTGACTGGCCGCCATCACCATGCCCTCGCTCACGCCAAACTTCATCTTGCGCGGCGCCAGGTTGGCCACCAGGACCGTGAGCTGTCCGATCAGGTCTTGGGGTTTGTACATGCTGGCGATGCCGGAAAACACATTGCGCATGCGCCCTTCGCCCACGTCCAAGGTCAGGCGCAGCAGCTTGACCGAGCCTTCTACTGCTTCGCAGTTCACGATTTTGGCGATGCGCAAATCGATCTTGGCGAAGTCGTCGATAGAGATGCTGGGAGCGATATCTTCGCCGCCGGGGGGGATTAATACTTCGCTGGAGGAATTGGGGTCAGATCCCGATTTACCAGCGGAAAACGCGGGCTCTGACCCCGATTTCGCAGGCGGCTCGAAGAGAGCGTCTAGCTGTTCGGGGGTGACGCGTTGCATGAGGTGCTGGTATGCGGCGATGTTGGGTGGAACATCTTCAAGGCTATCCCAATTGGGTTGTTTAACTTCCCCAAAAAGGTCAAAAAAAACTTGATTTGCAAGATGGGGCAATATGGGGCTAAGCATCACAGCCAGCGCCCGGAAACTCCACAAAGTGTGAGAGCAAATGACTTGAACGTGCCCCAAAGTTGTTGGTGATTTCGCAAGTATCCACGGCTTTGCATTGTCGAACCGCGCATTTACTTGGTCTGCAAAGCCCATAATTTCACGAGTTGCTTTACCAAAATCCCGCTGTTCATAACAGGATTGAACGACGGCGCCGATTCGCCGAATTTCATATATTGAGTCATGCAATTTCGGTGTGTGCGGACTTTCAGAAAACGAAAGTTTGCCCTCAAAATTTTTGTTTATGAATGCAGCCGCCCGGCTTGCAATATTCACAAACTTGCCGATCAAATCGCTATTCACCCGCGCCATAAAGTCGTCGGCGTTGAAGTCAATATCTTCATTGCGCGCCGAGAGCTTGGCCGCCAGGTAGTAGCGCAGCCATTCGGGGTTCATGCCCAGGCTCAGGTACTTGAGCGGGTCCAGACCGGTGCCGCGGCT
>CANFHZ010000034.1 GCA_947446885.1 Comamonadaceae bacterium | reverse complement strand
GCGGCCCCAGCGTGTTAACAGCCAGGCACCGCGTGCGGTGCCCTCCAGGGCATCCGCACTGGCCAGGCACGTGCTGGCGGGGGCGAGGGTTTGGAGTACCTGCATGAAGACCGGGTTTTGCGCCAAAGGGCCTTCGACAACGATGCGCGATTGCAGCGTCCCGGAATCAGCCCACAGGTAGTGCACCAGCCAGGCACAGAGTTGCGCGCAGTACAGGGCGGCCAGCGTGGCGCGCTCTGCTGAACTGAGTTGGCGGTGTTCCTGAAGGCTTAGATGCCGGCCGTGCTGTTGCAGCGCACCGGTTCGGCCGACAAAGGGCCCACCCTGGTCGGCAAAAGACGGCAGCGCAAAGATGCGCTTGTCCACCAAGCTGCCCAACGCGTCGATGCTGGCGGCTTTGGGGTCTGCCCCCTGGGCGATAGCGGCAAATTCACGCCCACCCATGAAGCGTGCGGTGGCGGTTACCCGTCCAGTCACATCAACATTGCCCAGCATGTCCTTTTCCGCAAGCAGCGTGCCTACCGGTGCGCCCGGTGCCATCAAGACGGTCCAGGTGCCGGATGACACCAAGGTGAGCGCCGGATTCTCCGATCCTCTGCGTGCTTCGGTATCCAGGTAGCGTACAAGGCAGGCGTTGCTGTCATGCGCACCCACATGCACCCGGCAGGCTGCTGGCAGCCCCCAGTCTGCGCTGCGCGCAGCCCCTACCGTGCCCAGAACCTCCCAGGCGCAACGCAGGGGCGCGAACAATCTCGCCCAGCCTTTGCCCTGCGCCAGCCGAGAAAATTCTCCGGTTTCAGGATTCCACAGATGCGTGTGGCATCCCAGCGATGACACTTCGCTGCAGGCCACGCCACTGAGCAGCCAGGCCCAGTATTGGGGGTAGGGGGCTAGTGTTTGTGTACGGCTCCAAAGCGCTGGGTGTTCAGTCTGCATCCAATGGAGCTGGCGGGCCGCATTGAGGCCGACCGGCAGTTCTGGCGACAGCGTGTTGTGAAAGTCAGTCCTGGCTGCCTGGAAATCGACATCGTTTGCGCTGTGGGCATTCACAGCCGCAAACTCGTAATCAAGAGGCTCCCAGGCCAGGCCATCGTTACCCAGCGCGACAAAGGCGGCACCATGGGTGACGCAGATCGCGCGGGCGCACCGCCGGGCGTGGACTGAGGCACGCAGGCTGGATTGCATCCAGTTCTGGAGCCCATGCACATCCAGTGCCGGGTAGCCCAGGGCGCTTGCCACGCTGGCATTGGATCGGCTGTGGCGTTCCACCACGGTACCCGCCGCATCCAGCAGGAACATCCGGGCGTTGCTTTTGCCAATGTCGATGACCAGCGTCAGGTCCAATTCGGTGGCCGTCACGGCGCGTCATTCCAGATGGAACAGGCAGGGCAAGGGCTCCACGACCGGTGAGCCGTCGGCCTTGCAACGCATGATGTCGCCCATATAGGCCCACCACTTTTGCATCACGGGGTGCTGTGCCAGCGCGTCCATGCGGTGGTTTTCGCTGCGGTGCAGGGTGGCAAAAAGTACGCTGTGCTCCGCGTCTAGATAAATGCGGTAGTCGCTGATGCCGGCGTCTTTGAGCAGCGCGCAGAGTTCCGGCCAGATGGCGTCGTGGCGGCGCTGGTATTCAGCCTGCTGCCCGGGGTTCAGGAACATGCGAAAAGCAATGGTCTGGGCGTTCATGTTGTCGCTCCTCGGCGATGAAGCAGGCGCGGCAGCACCATGGCAACAATCAGCATGAGACCGATGAGCATGGACATCACGATACCGGTGACGTTGGCCATGCCCATACCAAAGGTCAGCACACCGATCAGCACAATCGCCAGCAGTGTGCCGACGATGCTGCCGCGGCCACCCTCTATTGCCACGCCGCCCAAAATCACCATGGTGATGGCATCGAGCTCCCAGCCCATGGCGATGTTGGGCCGGGTGCTGCCGATGCGACCGGTCAGCAAAATCGCGGCCAGGCCCGCCGTGAGGCCAGCGAAAACAAACAGACCAAAGCGGTAGCGGTCCGCTGGGATGCCGGAGAAGCGCGCGGCCACCGGGTTGGCACCAATGGCGTACACCCGCCGACCCATGGTGGTGCGATGCAAAAAAAGTCCTGTTGCCAAGGCCAGCAGCAGCAACGCGACAAACTCGACCGGTACCATGAGCCAGGGCAAGCCGATTAGCGTTCCCAGGTAGGCGTTGCCCAGAGTGGAGAAAATGTCCGGGTAGCCCGAGATGCTCTGATCCCCCAGCGCCACCAGGGCCAGACCACGGTACAGCGACAGCGTCCCGATGGTTGCGACGATGGAGGGAATGTGGTAGCGCGTGACCAGCGTGCCGTTGAGTGCCCCGGCCATGCCACCAGTACATAGAGCTGCTGCCGCAATGCCCCAGGGACCGGCACCTGCGCGCATGCTGTAGCCCATGGCCAGTGAACTCAGAGCCAGTGAGGCCGCAATGGACAAATCAATTTCCCCACACACGATCAGCAGCGCCAGCGCCAGCGCCAGCAAGCCTTTTTCGCTGAAATTGAAGGTGCTGTCCGCCAGCGTTTCCACACTCATAAAGCCATCTTGCATGAGCCCGAAGATCCCGAGCAACACCACCAGCAGGACAAGCAAAACCCGCTCCCAGGTATTCCAGGCCTTCATGCGCCGTCTCCCTGACGTTCCAGGATTTGCCGTCCGGTGCGCCGCCCTGAGCGCGCATTCACGGCGACGGACACCACGATCACCGCACCGGCTATTGCCTGCTGCCAGAACGGTGAAACCTGGATCACCGGCAAGGCACCGTTGACGACGCCTATGAACAGTACACCGAGCGAGGCACCCAGCACGCTGCCAACGCCACCGCCGATGCTGATTCCGCCGATAACGCAGGCCGCAACCACAGTCAGCTCGTAGCCCGCAGCCAGCTCCGTGTAGGCAATCGCATAGCGCCCCACCCACAAAAGGCCAGCCAGGCCGGCCAGCATGCCCGACAGCGTGTACACCAAGCGCAAGCGGGCCGGCACGCGGATACCCACATAGTCGGCTGCATGCGGGTTGCCGCCCAAGGCATATATCTCGCGCCCCTCCTTGCGCAGATTCAAAAACAGCGCGCCGACCACCACGACCAGCAGCGCGATCCAGACCAGAACCGGTATCTGCAACCACACCGCGCGCGGGAGTTCTTTGATGGCAACATGAATATCCTGGTCTGAAATCCAGGCACCGTGACTGGCTACAAAAATCGCGCCACGGTAAACCGACAGCGTGCCCAGCGTCACCACGATGGGCGGCAGTTCAAACCCAGTGATCAGCCAGCCATTGATGCTGCCCAACAATGCGCCCAATGCCAGAGCCAGAACAACCAGTACCACAATGCTGGCGTCCGGGAAAGCCCGTCCAACTAGCGCGCAGGCCATGCCAGTCAGCGCCAGATTGGAGGCGACCGACAGGTCAATACCGCGCGTCAACAGCACCAACATTTGCCCTATGACCAGAATCGCCAAAATGGCCGAGTCGTTGGCAATGTCCATCGCGTTGCGCCAGGTCAGGAAAACCGGTGCCCGCGTGCCCACGGCCAGGGCAATGACCACGATGATCAGCAGCAAGATCCACTCGCGGCGAATATCGGGCTTTTTCATGTGGTCATGTCCGCAACCGTGTTGCGTACGGGCTCCAATACCCCGCCAGCGGACGGATTCACGCCGCCAAGGCCGGAGGCGGCAGCCAGTATGGCTTCAGCCCGGGTGTGTGTCCCCGTGAATTCAGCCACCTGCAGTCCACGGCGCATCACGATGATGCGGTGCGCCAAGTTCATGACCTCCGGCAGTTCGGACGACACCAGAATCACAGCCAGTCCGTCCCGAACCATCTCGGCAATCAGTTGGTAGACGGCCTGCTTGGCACCGACGTCGATGCCCTTGGTGGGTTCGTCCAGAATCACGATGCCAGGGTTGAGCCCCAGCCACTTGGCAATCACCACTTTTTGCTGGTTTCCGCCCGACAGGCCGGATACCGGCGTATGCGGCGATGCGGTCTTGATTCGCAGGCGCTCCACCATGCGCTGGCATAGCGTGGACTCTTTGAGGTCTGACAGCCAGGGCCCCCAGGCAAAACGGTCCAAGCCGGGCAGGCTGATGTTGTTCTGCACAGAAAAACTCAAAATTGCGCCCTGGCGCTGACGCTCTTCCGGGACATAGGCAATACCCGCGGCAATGGCATCGCCGGGGCACTTGACGTTCAGCGGGCGGCCAAGAACCTCTAGGGCGCCGCTGGCCTGCAGGTTCAGTCCCATGATGGCCAGCATGGCCTCACTGCGTCCGGAACCGACCAGGCCATAAAAGCCCAGTATCTCGCCCCGGCGCAGATCGAACTGCAGGTCGCTGAATTCAGTGGGATGCGACAACTGCCTGACGCGCAGGACCGTATCACCCGGCATTGACTGGATGCGGGGATACATCTGGTCAATCGTGCGCCCGGCCATCAGCTGAACCAGCGCACCTTCGCTTGCATCGGCGATCCGACCGGTGCCAACAGCAATACCGTCACGCAACACCACATACCGATCAGCCAGGGCAAAAATTTCGTCAAATTTATGGGTAATAAAAAGTACGCCAACGCCCTGATCGCGCAGCCTGCGCACCAAGCCGAAGAAGTCCTGAATCTCGGCTTGCGACAGCGCGGCGGTTGGTTCGTCCAGAATCAGCACCAGCGCCTTTTGCGACAGAGCGCGGGCAATTTCCACCAAATGTCGCTCGGCCAGGCTCAGATCTTTGACCAGCTTGCTTGCGGTAATACGCGCCCCCATGCCATCCAGTACGGCTTGGGCCTGCACATGCATGGTCGGCCAGTCAATAAAGGGGCCGCGCATCTGGTGGCGACCCACAAAAATGTTCTCGGTGACGCTCAGTTCCTCGAACATCACTGTTTCCTGGTACACCGCCAGGATGCCCGCTGCCTGGGCATTCTGCGCACTGCGAAAACACTGTAGCGCGCCCTGCATCGTGATCGTGCCTTCGTCCAAGGGCACTACGCCAGTCAGTATTTTCACCAGCGTCGATTTGCCCGCACCGTTCTCGCCCACCAGGGCCACGACTTCGCCGGCATGCAGCTCAAGGCTTACATCGCTGAGTGCTACGGTAGCCCCATAGCGCTTATGGACACCGGAAAGACGGAGCAAGGGAGTCAAAGGGGCCTCGTGCATGGCGCGGTGAAATAGCGGCTCAGTTCTGGTGGTCGTGGGAAGGTGCGGGCGGATGGCGTGGGCGATCAGAAGAACTTGGCGAACTTTTCGACGTTGCTGGCGTCGTAACTAAAGGGCGAGGACATGGCCGCTTCGCCATTGGCATCCAAGGTAACCGTGCCTACACGGCCCAGGGAAACGCGATCACCTGCTTTGCCGCGTACTTTTCCTGATAGCAACTGGCTGGCTGCCATCACGGACGAGTAGCCCAGGTCCATCGGATTCCAGATCGCAAAGGACTTCACCGCGCCGCTCTTCACGTGGCCGGCCATCTCGGAGGGCAGGCCCAAACCGGTGACATAAATCGAGCCGACTTTTTTCTCGTCCTGAACGGCCTTCGCTGCTGCGGCCACGCCGACGGTGGTCGGGGCGATGATCGCTTTCAAGTTGGGAAAGCTCTTGAACAGACTCTGGGCTTCACGGTAGCTCTTGTCGGTCTGGTCGTCGCCGTACACCACGCTCACGAGCTTGAGGTTTTTATAGGCGGGCTGGGTCAGCACCTTTTTTGCCTCTTCGATCCACATATTTTGGTTGGTGGCCTGCGCGGCGGCTGAAAGAATGGCGATCTCGCCGCTGTCGCCAATGGCTTCCTGGGTCATCTTGACCAGCTTTTCGCCAATCAGCGCATTGCTGGATGGATTCAGATGCATCATGCGGCCGTCCTTGCGTACGCCGGAGTCGAAGGATATGACCTTGATGCCGCGATCCATAGCCTTCTTCAGGCTGGGAACCAGGGCATCCGGATCGTTAGCCGAAATCACGATGGCGGAGACCTTTTGGGCAATCAAGGAATTGATGATTTCGATCTGACCTTCTGCCGTGGGCTTGGATGGCCCCAGGTAGATAACTTTGATATTTCCCAACTCCCGAGCGGCATCCTGGGCACCTTGGTAAGCCGCTTCAAAAAAACCATTTCCCTGGCTCTTGGCCACCAGCGCGATCTTGTAGTTGTTGCCTGCGAAGGTGGGGCCAAGCAATATGGTGCTGAGTACAAATACCCATACGGATTTCAATTGCATTTTCATGTGTTGCTCCTGCACGCAGTGTGGAAAGAGAGATCGGAAAGTCGCACCCAAGCGGCACACACTTTTATGTGCTGACGGTCTAGGGTGCGGCTTTACACGTGCCCAGATAAAACTGGGAACCGGTCCGTTTAGAAGAACTTGGCGAACTTCTCGACGTTGCTGGCGTCATAGGTGAAGGGCTCAGACATCGCGGCCTCGCCATTGGCGTCCAGCGTGACTGTGCCCACACGGCCCAAAGACACTTTGTCACCCGCTTTGCCGGTCACTTTTCCGGAAATGAACTGGCTGGCTGCCATAACCGACGAGTAGCCCAGGTCGATCGGATTCCAGATCGCAAAGGATTTCACCGCGCCGCTCTTCACGTGGCCGGCCATCTCGGAGGGCAGGCCCAGACCGGTGACAAAAATCGAGCCGACTTTTTTCTCGTCCTGTACAGCCTTGGCGGCTGCGGCCACGCCGACGGTGGTCGGGGCGATGATGGCCTTCAACTTGGGAAAGCTCTTGAACAGACCCTGGGCTTCACGGTAGCTCTTGTCGGTCTGGTCGTCGCCGTACACCACGCTCACGAGCTTGAGGTTTTTGTAGGCCGGTTGTGCAAGTACTTTCTTTGCCTCATCAATCCAGATGTTCTGGTTGGTGGCCTGCGCTGTAGCCGACAGAATGGCGATCTCGCCACTGTCGCCAATGGCTTCCTGGGTCATCTTCACCAGCTTCTCGCCAATCAGCGCATTGCTGGATGGATTCAGATGCATCATGCGGCCATCCTTGCGCACCCCGGAGTCGAACGAAATCACCTTGATGCCGCGCTCCATGGCCTTCTTCAGGCTGGGAGCGAGCGCGTCCGGGTCGTTCGCCGAAATCACGATCGCCGAAACTTTCTGGGCGATCAGTGAATTGATGATCTCGATCTGGCCTTCTGCCGTGGCCTTGGCGGGACCGGTGTAAATAATTTCCACGTTCTTCAACTCTTTCGCTGCTTCCTGTGCCCCCTGGTTGGCTGCATCAAAAAAGCCATTGCCCAGGCTTTTAACTACTAGCGCAATTTTGTCGGCGGCCATGGCCGGACTCAGCAAAGCTGCGCCCAGTGCCAATACCCATAAGGATTTGAACTGCTTTTTCATGTGTCTCTCCTGAACATAGTTACTTAGAAAATGACCCGAAGGTCGGTTGCGATTCCCTCAACCACAAAACTCGTCGCTGAAAGGGCTCGATGGGTAGGGGGCGCTGCACCAACAGCGGCCTCACACAATTCCTCCACTGCCACCCGCTACGGCAGGGCGTTCTTTGGCTGCGCGCTGGCGGTAGCCACTGGCACGGTAGGCACCTACGGGATCGATGGCCCCACCCGCCAAAGCGCGCACGCGCTGCAGGATCGGGGTGACATCCGTCTCAAAGGCACGCTTCAAAGCACGGCTCGCCATCAAGGCGTCGTTGGCATCCTGGGCCGCGTCCAGCTCGGCGCGGTCAACCAGCAAAGCCTGTGCGTAACTGCGCTGTACCTGGGCGGCGCTGGTCATCAGGCTCTCGATGGGGTCGGTTACGTTATGGCTTTGGTCCAGCATGTAGGCGGGGTTGAACCCTGCTACTTTCTCGTGCGCAGCGGAGACCAGTTCGTTGAAGACCAAAAACAGGCGGTACGGTGCCACGCTGCCCGCGTCCAGATCGTCATCGCCATATTTGCTGTCGTTGAAGTGAAAGCCTGCCAGCTTTCCGCCGGCAATCAGGCGCGCCACAATCATTTCAATGTTGACATTAGGGGCGTGGTGGCCAAGGTCCACCAGACACTGCGCCTTGGGACCCAAAGCGCTGGCGGCCATAAAGCTGCTGCCCCAGTCTTGGATCACGGTGCTGTAAAACGCCGGCTCGCATATTTTGTGCTCAAGAAACATCCGCCAGTTATCCGGCAAGGCAGCGTAAATGGCGCTGCTGCTTTCCAGGTAGCGCTCAAAGGCGCGACGGAAGTGCTGCTGTCCCGGAAAATTGCTGCCATCGCCTATCCAGACCGTGAGCGCCTTGCTGCCGAGCTTCTCGCCGATCTCGATGCACGCGATGTTGTGCTCCACCGCCTGGGCCCGGGTCGCTGGGTCGGCGTGCGTCAGGCTGCCGAACTTGTAGCTGTGGGGCTGGTCTTTCTGATCGGAGAAGGTGTTGGAGTTCATGGCATCAAACGCCAGGCCATGGCTGCTGGCCGTCTGGCGGAGTTCACCCCAATCCGAGCACGTGTCCCAGGGAATGTGCAGCGATACGGCGGGGGTGGCCCGAGCCAGTTGCTGGATCACCGCACAGTCCTGGAGCTTGTCGAACACGTGGCGTGGTTCACCCATTCCGGGGAAGCGGGCAAAACGGGTTCCGCCCGTTCCAACCCCCCAACTGGGAATGGCCACGCCGAACGCCGCGACCTGCTGCGTAATGGTGTCGATGTCGATATACCGGCGGGCCAGTTGCTCGCCTAAATATTCGTAATCGGTATCCGCATGGCGCTGCAATGCGGCGTTGTGCGTCTGAATGTGGTCTTTGGAAATCAGCGGCATGGTGGTCCTTGTGGGCAAAGCGGCTAGCGCGTGAAGGCGGCCAGATTGCCCGCGTCCACGTTCAGGATGTTTCCGGTGCTCTTGGCGCTGAGGTGCTCGGCGGAAAAAAAGTAGGTGGCTTCGGCGATGTCCTGCGGGAACACGCTTCGCTTGAGCAGCGAACGGTCACGGTAGAAAGCCTCCAGGTCCTGCGTCTCGACCTTGTTGGCAGCGGCGCGCTCCTGACTCCAGCTGCCGGTCCAAATTTTGCTGCCGCGCAGAACCGCGTCGGGGTTTACGACGTTGCAGCGTATGCCCAGCGGCGCACCCTCAAGGGCAAAGCTGCGCGAGAGCTGGATTTCTGCGGCCTTGGCCGCGCAATAGGCCACCGCCTGGCTGCTGGCCACCATGCCATTTTTGCTGGCGATGAACACCATGGCTCCGCCCGTGGCCTGGGCCTTCATCAGGCGGAAGGCCTCACGCCCAACCAGAAAATAGGCGGTAGCCAGCACACTTTGGTTGCGGTTCCACAACTCCAGTGTGGTGTCTTCCAGCGGCGAGGCCGATGCGATTCCCGCGTTGGACACCAGAATGTCCACACCCCCAAATTCCAGTATGGCGCGGGCGAATGCGGCTTGCACGGCTTCCTCGCTGGTCACATCGCACGCAATGCCCCGGACTGCGTCCTTGCTGTACTGTTGGGTTAATTCGCCGACGGTGGCGTCGAGGGCCGCCGCGTCAATATCCAGCAGCACGGCGCATGCGCCTTCCTGCAACTGACGTTCCACAATCGCCCGGCCAATGCCACCGGCACCACCGGTGACCAGCGTCACCTTGCCGGCCAGGGGCTTGGGTTTGGGCATGCGTTGCAGCTTGGCTTCTTCGAGCAACCAGTACTCGATGTCAAAGGCCTCTTGCTCGGGTAGTCCGATGTAGCGGTCTATGGCGTTGGCGTCACGCATGACGTTGATCGCGTTGACATAAAACTCCCCCGCGATGCGCGCCGTGGCCTTGTCCCTGGCAATGCACACCATGCCAATGCCGGGCAGCAGAATGACTACAGGGTTGGCATCGCGCATGGCGGGGCTGTCTGCACGTTTGCAGCGTTCATAGTAGGCGGCGTAATCTGCGCGGTACGCTGCCAGCTTGGCTTCGAGCGCATCAGTCAGGGGCCCGCCCTCCAAGTTGTAGAGCGCTTCTTCCAGGATCAGGGGCCGAATCTTGGTGCGTAAAAAGTGGTCGGGGCAGGATGTACCCAGCGCCGCCAGCGCTGCCAGTTCACGGCTGTTGACAAACTCGACCACCTCCGCCTGGCGGTTGACGTGCAGCAGCTTGTTGCCGGTTTGAGAAGTCAGGCCCCGCAGCACAGGCAGAAGCCGCGCCAGCGTGGCGTCCTGAACAGTGGGCTCCAGGGATGCACGCGCGCTGCCGCCAAAGGCTGCTGTATTGCGCGCTGCGCTCTGACGGGCCAGCCAGTTCTGGGCGTGCGCGATCACGCCCACCGTGTTCTCGTAACAGGACTTGGCATCGTCGCCCCAGGTGAACAAACCGTGTCCGGCCAGCACGACACCACGTTGGTCGGGGTGGGCGGTCTGGTGTCGCTGCAGCATCAGACCCAACTCAAAACCGGGTTTGCGCCAGGGCAGCCAGCCGACCGTCCCATCAAAAATCGTGTGCGTCAACGCTTCACTCTTGGCCATGGCTGCAATCGCGATCACGGCATCCGGATGCATATGGTCGACATGCCGAAAGGGCAGAAATGCGTGCAGGGGTGTGTCAATGCTGGCCGCACGGGGGTTCAGGTTGAAGGTGCAATGCGGCAGGTACGCCACCATCTCGTCTTCATGGGCAGGTCCCCGGTACAGGGCTTGCAGGGAATGGAGCTTGTCCAGATAAAGGGTTGAGAAGCCGTCCCGCTTCATGGAGCCGAGGTCTCCGCCCGAGCCCTTGACCCACAGTACCGATACATCTGCGCCGCTGAGCGGGTCTTTCTGAATAATTTTTGCCGATGTGTTTCCACCCCCGTAGTTGGTGATGCGCAGGTCAGACCCGAGCAGGTTGGAGCGGTACAGCAGCAAACCTGGTTCGTCCAGCGTGGCGGCAAGTTCCTTGCTCCATTGCGGGAAGGCGTGAGAAGTGGGGACAGCGTTCATGGGGTCGGGGTAGTATCGGATTGGCTAAACTGTAGTTTGAAATATTCATATCGAATAGCCATAAATTTTTATCAATTGCATAAGCGAAATTGATAACTAACCCAACGCCAAAGGTAATTTTGGAAGCATCACGTGCCGCATTCGTCCAAGGACGCGGACGGTGCGGCCAATGCAAGGGAAAACACCGATGAAGGACCCCCGCAAGCTGCGCACCGAGGCCCCGAATGCCTCAGGGCTTTCCCCTAATGCCGCGGCCGGTGGCGCTGTCGCGCAGGCGACGGATCGCCAGGCCTATTTAAAAAACCTGACCCTGCGTCAGCTGCGAATTTTCGAGGCGGTGGCCACCCACTTGAGTTTTTCGCGCGCTGCCGAGCAACTCAGCCTCACGCAGCCGGCCGTTTCCATGCAAGTCCAACAGCTTCAGGCAGAGCTGGGCTTGCAGCTGGTGCGCAAAACCGGCAAAAAAATCAGTCTCAGCCAGGCAGGTGAAGAGATGCTGCGCCAGTCCCGGCGTATGCTGGATCAGGTTCAGATTGCGGAGGCGGCAATGGCCGCATTCCGCGTGGGACCGGGTGCCCGTGGGGGGCTGTTGCATGTGGGTGTGGTGCCCACCGCCCATTACTTTGCGCCCAAGCTCCTGATGGCATTCGCGGATCAATGGCCCGGGGTGAAATTCAAGCTCACGGTGGACCGGCGCGAGGCAATTTTGCGCATGCTGCTGGAACATCAGTTGGACGTGGCCATTGCGGGTTACCCGCCGTCTGAGGCCGATGTAGAGGCGGAAACTTTTGCGCAGAACCCGCATTGCATCGTGGCGGGGGCGGGCCATGCGCTGGCGAATAATCCTCACGTCAGCTGGGCAGAGCTCAAAGATGAACCCTTTCTTTTCCGGGAGCCCCAGTCTGCAACGCGTCAATTTTTTGAGCATGTCCTGCAGGCGCAGTCCTTGCAGGTCACCGTGTCCATGGAGCTGTCCGGTAACGAGACCATCAAGCACGCGGTTATGGCGGGTATGGGAGTCAGTTTCCTGTCGGCCCATACCTTTCAGATTGAGTTAGAAGCGCGGCGTTTGGTGGTTCTCAAGCTGGAGGGCATGCCCAAAATGGTCGATTGGTGTCTATTGCACCGACGCGACTCTTTTTTGTCCGGCGTCAATGCGGCTTTTAAAACCTTTGTTCTTCAGCATGGAAACGTCTGGGCCCAATGCGCCACTTAGCGGGCTTGCCCGTACGGCCGCGGGCCAGGGGCCGGGGAGGGGGTGGCGTGTCGGCCGAGCTCCATCTTGTGCCTTAATCCATCCCAGAAAGGGTCTTCGCCATGTCCAATCATTTCCGTTTTGTGGCGGCTGCGACTGCCGTCTGCGCGACCGTGCTTCTGGTGGGGTGCAGCATTGATTTTTTGAACAAGCGCGCAGCGCAGGAGCTGGCGGAAAAAGCCAAGCCCGCGGGCTCGGTCTATACCGGCTGGCGCGTGTTCCAGGACAAGTGCGCGAGCTGCCACGGCCCGGCTGGTTTGGGTACGGTTGCCGCGCCTAACCTGCTGCCTAAGGTGCGCGACATCGGCCCGCGTCAGTTTGTGGACATCGTGCTGCGGCGTTACGACTGGAATATTCCGGCGGATCGGCTGTCTCTCCAGGGGGCGGGGCGTGAGGCGCTGGTGGAGCAGCTGGTGCAGCGCCAGGACTACATGCTGACCATGCCGGTCTGGCAGGGCGAGCCCCGCGTCAGCGCGCATATCGTGGATCTGTATGCCTATTTGCTGGCCCGGGCCGAGGGCAGGCAGGGGCCCGATCGACCGCAGCCCTGAGTCGCGGCCATACGCAGGGACGGGGATCATGTTGCCGGTGTGGGTATTGCTGTTCTCCGCGTCGATGTGGGGGCTGAGTTCTCTGCCGCTGAAAGCTTTTGCGGCGCATGGCTTGTCGGGGCCGCTGCTGGCGGGTGTGGCGTTTGGGCTGGCGGGCCTGGTCAGTCTGCCTTTGCTGCTGCGCGAGTACCGCCAGTGGCGGCACAGCCTGGGGTCTTTGGCTTTACTGGCACTGGTCGGGGGCTGGGGCAACACGGCCTATGTCACCGCCCTGGTAATGGGCGACGTGGTGCGGGTCATGCTGCTGTTTTACCTTTTGCCGGCCTGGTCGGTGTTGGGCGGATGGTTGTTTCTGGGCGAGCAGGTGTCCCATCGGCGGGGCGGTGCCGTGACCTTGGCGCTGACCGGCGCGTTTTTGGTGGTGGGTGGTGTGGCGGCCTTTAGCACGCCGTTCAGCATGGCCGATGCCATGGCGGTGAGCGCCGGTATGGGCTTTGCGGGTAACAACATCATTGCCCGCCATGCCCAGGGTATTCCCACGGCGAGCAAGACGGGGGTCTTGTTTTTGGGTTGCGCCATTACCGCGCTGCCGCTGGCACTGTGGGTGGATGGCAGCATTACCGCGACCGTATTGACCTCGCTAACGCCTACGGTACTGGCCTGGCTTGTGGCCTACGCCGTCGGCTGGCTGGGTTTGATCACGGCGACCTGGCAGTGGAGCGTGACCCGCATGGAGGCAGGGCGTGCGGGCGTGATTTCCATCGCCGAACTGGTGGTCGCGCTGCTGGCCGCCACACTGGTGGTTGGTGAGCGCATGACGCTGCTGGAATGTGTGGGTGGGGTGATGATCGCAGTGGCGGCGATTCTGGAAGCCACCGACAGCGCCGCCGCCACGCCCCAGGCGGCGATACCGTAAACCTCTAGCACCGAAAGTCTCCATGCGACACACCATCTTGCAGCTCGAAGAATCCAAAATCCGCGAGGTCGCCAACGCCGGCCTGGGCCGTAGCGATGTGCTGGCTTTCTGGTTTGGCGAGAGCGACGAGCCGACGCCGGACTTCATCCGCCAGGCGGCGGTGGAGTCGCTGGCCCGGGGAGAAACTTTTTACGCCCATAACCTCGGCTTGCCCGCATTGCGCGACGCGATTGCCGCCTATATGGCGCAGCGCCATGGCGGCCCGGGCGCGGTGCATGCCGAAAGGATTGCCGTGACCTCGGGCGGTGTCAATGCGCTGATGCTCGCCGCACAGGCCCTGGTCGATCCGGGTTGCCGGGTGGTGGCGGTTACGCCCATGTGGCCCAACCTGATCGCGCAGGCCCGCATCATGGGTGGCGCGGTGCATACCGTGAGTTTGCGGCCGGTGGACGGGGCCTGGGTTTTGGATATGCAGGTCTTGTTGGACGCTGTTGTGCCCGGTACGCGGGTGCTGATTCTGAATGCGCCCAACAACCCCACCGGCTGGACGTTGTCCCGCGCCGAACAGCAAACCATCCTGGATCATTGCCGCCGCACCGGTACCTGGATCGTGGCTGACGAGGTATATGAAAACCTGTATTTCGACCCGACGCCGCACGGTTGCGCGCCCAGTTTTCTGGATCTGGCCACGGCGGATGACCATCTTGCCGTGATCCACAGTTTTTCCAAGAGTTTTCTCATGACCGGCTGGCGCCTGGGCTGGATGGTGGTGCCGCCGGCCATGACGGTGCAACTCTCCAAACTCACGGAGTTCAACACTTCCAGCGTCAGCGTGTTCACTCAGCACGCCGGATTAGCCGCGCTCAATGGACATGCCCAGGTCACACCGCGCGTGGTAGCCCATTTGCGCCAGTGCCGAAATACTTTGGTGCAGGCACTACAGGCCGTGCCCGGTGTGGAAGTGGCCAGCCCCAAAGGCGGCATGTATGCCTTCTTCCGGCTCCACGGCTACCCGGATTCGCTGACCACGGCCAAGCGCCTGGTCGCAGAGGCCGGGCTCGGACTGGCTCCAGGCAATGCCTTCGCGCCCGAGGCGGACGGCTGGCTGCGCTGGTGTTTTGCCTCGCAGGATCTGGGCCGGCTCACCCGGGGCGTGGAGCGCTTGCGCACCTGGCTGGCGCGCCAGGCAAAAAGCTAAACCGTTCTGCGCAAGGCCGCAAAAAACAACTCGGCTTGCAGACGCTCGCCCAGGGTTTGGCGGGCCACGGTTTCGGCCAGCGTGGGCGACAGCGGGCGCAGGGGCAGGCCGGTTTGGCGGGCCAGCACTTCGGCCTGGCAGGCGCGCTCCAGGTAGTACAAATCGTCGTAGGCGTAATCCACCCGGTCGGCACAGACCACGATGCCGTGGTTACCCAGAAACCCCACATCCGCGCTACCCATGGCATGGGCAATGCGCTCACCTTCGGCGTGGTCCAGGGCCAGCCCGTTGTAGGCGGAGTCGATAGCGATGCGGCCATGGAAGCGCATGGCGTTTTGCGACAAGGTGGTGTCGAGCGCGCCCGCCGTGGTCAGGGTCAGCGCCGTCGCATAGGGCATGTGGGTGTGCATCACGCAGGCTTTGCGGCAAATTTTGTGGATGCCCGCGTGTATGAACATGGCCGAGGGTTCCACAGGATGTTGCCCGGCCAGTTTGCGGCCATTGGCGTCGACCATGACGATGTCATCCGCCCCGATCTCACCCCACATCAGCCCGCGCGGGTTGAGCAAAAACCGCCCACTGGAATCGGGCAACTCCACGCTGAAATGGTTGCACACACCCTCCGCCAATCCGTGGTGGGCGGCGGCGCGCAAAGCCAGCGCCAGATCGGCGCGCAGGCTGCGCACGGCGGGGGAAAGAAAGTCGTGGTCGTGCATGGGCTGCTCCTTGGGGGCTGGTGGCCGGGGTGTGCGGGATTCTCTGCTAATCTCAGTTGATCACCTTCAGCACTTTGGCGCGCCCACTATGACCCACCACGCACATTTCTACATCAACGGCTCCTGGGTTGACCCGGTGAGCCCCCGCCTGTTCGACGTGATCAACCCGGCCACTGAGTCGGCCTACACCCAGATCTCGATGGGCAGCGCTGCGGATGTGGACCGCGCGGTGTCGGCTGCCCGGGCTGCTTTTCCGGCATTTACCGCCACCGACAAGGCGGCCCGCGTGGCTTTGTTGCAGCGCATTTTGGCGGCATATAACGCGCGCGCCGAGGACCTGGCCCGCGCGGTCAGCGACGAGATGGGCGCGCCCATGTCCTGGTCGCGCGATGCGCAAGTCTGGGCCGGGCGTGTGCATCTGGAGGCAACGATTGCCTCGTTGCAGGCCTACGAATTTGAACACCAGCGTGGCGCTACACGGATCATGAAAGAGGGTATTGGCGTGGTCGCGTTGATCACGCCCTGGAACTGGCCGCTCAACCAGATCGTCTGCAAAGTAGCACCGGCTATCGCCGCCGGTTGCACCATGGTGTTGAAGCCCAGCGAAATCGCACCCATCAGCGGCATCGTTTTCTCGGAAATCATGCACGCAGCAGGCACACCTGCCGGGGTCTACAACATGATCAACGGTGACGGCCCCTCGGTCGGGCAGGTCATGGCCGGGCACAAAGATGTGGACATGGTGTCCTTCACCGGCTCGACCCGCGCTGGCGTCATCGTGGCCAAAACGGCGGCGGATACGGTCAAGCGTGTGGCCCAGGAGCTGGGTGGCAAATCGCCCAACATCATTCTGGAGGATGCCGATCTGGAAACCGCTGTGCGCAAAGGCGTAGAGGGCTGCTTCAGCAACACCGGCCAGTCCTGCGACGCGCCCACCCGCATGCTGGTGCCGCGCGCTATGCATGCGCAGGCGCTGGAATACGCCAAAGCCGCAGCCGCAGCGCAAATCGTTGGTGACCCGCAGGCCGCTGCGACCACCATGGGTCCGCTGGTGAGCGCGCTGCAGTTCACCAAAGTGCAGCGCCTGATTGAGGTCGGCATCGCCGAGGGCGCGACCTTGGTCGCGGGTGGCCTGGGTCGCCCGGCAGGCATCAGCCGGGGCTACTACGTGCGCCCCACGGTGTTTGGCGGCGTGACGCCGCAGATGACCATCGCCCGCGAAGAAATCTTCGGCCCGGTGCTGGCCATCATGCCCTACGACTCCGAAGCGCAGGCGATTGAGATAGCCAACGACACCGAGTTCGGCCTGGCGGCTTATGTGCAGTCGGGCAACCTGGAGCACGCCCGCCGGGTGGCGCGCCAACTGCGGGCCGGACAGGTCAACATCAACTACCCGGATTGGGATATTTACGCGCCTTTTGGCGGCTACAAGCAGTCGGGCAACGGACGGGAATACGCCGATTGGGCGATCCACGATTTCCTGGAGCTCAAGGCCATGATCGGCTACGGCGACGCGGCCTGAAACCGCACCCCCCGCGCTTCAGATCTCCAGGTTGTCAATCAGGCGCGTGCTGCCCAGCCGGGCCGCACCCAGCACCACCAGCGGAACGCCAATCTGGGGGGCTTGCAAGTCGCTTTGGCGGCGTATAGCGACATAGTCAGGCATCCACCCCGCATCGCGCAGGGTCTGCAAGGCCTGGTTTTCCAGCTCCGCAAAATGTGTCCCACCGGCGCGTACTGCCTGCGCACACGTGTTCAAGGTATGCCACAGCAAGGCAGCTTGCTTGCGCTGCTGCGGGCTGAGGTAGCCGTTGCGCGAGGACATGGCCAGTCCGTCGGCGTCGCGGCAGGTGTTCTGTCCGATGATGTCCACGGGCAGGGCGAACTGCCGCACCATGTGCCGGATGATCAACAGCTGCTGGTAGTCTTTTTTGCCAAACAAGGCGTAGCGTGCCTGGGTGCAGGCGAGCAGCTTGAGCACCACGGTGCACACACCTTGGAAAAAACCGGGGCGGTGCTGGCCTTCAAGCATGCCCGCCAATACCGGGTCGGGTTGCACAGTAAAGGCTTGCGGCTGCGGATACAGCTCAGCCTCCGAGGGCGCGAACAGCAGGTCGCAGCCGGCAGCCTCCAACTGCGCGCAATCGGCCTGCAAGGTGCGCGGATAGGTGTCGAAGTCTTCGTTGGGGCCGAACTGAAGACGGTTCACAAAAATCGTCGCCACGGTCACGTCGCCCAGCGGTTTGGCTGCCTGCACCAGCGCCAGATGACCGGCGTGCAAATTGCCCATGGTGGGAACCACGGCAGGGTGGCGGAAGGGCCGCAGATGCTGGCGCAGGTCCGCCACGGTGTGAACAATGCGCATACAGGGTGCGGATTACCAGGCGTGCAGCGCGTTGTCCGGGAAAGTGCCGTTTTTTACAGCGGCGACGTAGGCTTCCATCGCAGCGCGGATGGAGCCGCCTTCCGTCATGAAGTTGCGCACGAACTTGGGCATCTTGCCCAGGTTGACGCCCAGCATGTCGTGCAGTACCAGCACCTGGCCGGCGGTGCCTTTGCCCGCACCAATGCCGATGGTGGCGCAGTGCGGCAGCGATTGGGTGACCGAAGCGGCCAGCGCGTGCGGCACCATTTCCAGCACCAGCATGGAGGCACCGGCGTCTTGCAAGGCTTGCGCGTGCTGGCGCAGCGTGTCGGCGCTGGCATCCGACTTGCCCTGCACCCGGTAGCCGCCCAGCGCGTGCACCGTTTGTGGCGTCAGGCCCAGGTGGGCGCAGACCGGAATGCCGCGCTCGACCAGAAAGCGCACGGTGTCGGCGGTCCAGCCGCCGCCTTCAACCTTCACCATATGGGCACCCGCCTGGGACAGCACCACGGCGCTGCGCAAGGCTTGTTCCTTGGATTCCTGGTAGGTGCCAAACGGCATATCCGCAATCACCCAGGCGGTCCCCTGGGCGCGGCGGATGCCGCGTGAGACGCTCTCGGTGTGGTAGCGCATGGTCTCCAGGCTGACGCCCACGGTGCTGGGCAAACCCTGGCAGACCATGCCCAGCGAGTCGCCCACCAGAATGCATTCCACACCGGCGGCATCGGCCACGGCAGCGAAGGTTGCGTCGTAAGCGGTCAGCATGGTGATTTTTTCGCCACGTGCGCGCATTTCCAGCAAACGCGGCAGGCTGACCGGCTTGCGGTTGGCCATGGGAGAGGCCGGTGGCAGCGTGCCATAGGGCGTGGATTGGGTGGGGTCCTGGATCACGGTGGGCGTTTCCGAAGCGCTGCGACAGGCGCGAATGTAACAGTTTGACCTGTGCCGGCGCGCGCTTAATCGGCGGCCAAAGCGTCCACGGGTGTGTAGGCCAGTCGGAGGTAAATGGGGGCAAACGATTCGGCCTGTGTGATCTGGACCATGGCCTCTTTGGCCAGTTCCAAAATCGCCACGAACATCACCACGACGACGGCGACGCTTTGGCCAGTTTCGAACAAGGACTCGAATTCCATAAAGCGGTGGCCTTGCAGGCGGCGCAGCACCAGGGTCATGTGCTCCCGCACCGACAACTGCTCGCGGTTGATGGTGTGGTGTTGCACCAAGCGGGCGCGCTGCAAGATGCTTTGCCAGGCGGCTTGCAGGTCGGCGGGGTCTACGTCTGGTAGGCGGGTCTGCATCACCGCGTCGCTGGCGATGTGTGCGGTCAGAAAGTCGCGTCCCACCACCGGCAGTGCGCTCAGGCGTCCCGCCGCCAGCTTCATTTGCTCGTATTCAAGCAGACGGCGTACCAATTCGGCGCGGGGGTCTTCGGCTTCTTCGCCGGGCGCGGCTTTTTTGGGCGGCAGCAGCATGCGGGATTTGATCTCGATCAGCATGGCCGCCATCAGCAGGTATTCGGCCGCGAGCTCCAGGTTGCGGCTGCGGATTTGCTCGACGTAGGCCAGGTACTGGCGCGTGACGCTGAGCATCGGGATGTCCAGAATATTGAAGTTTTGCTTGCGGATCAGGTAGAGCAGCAAATCCAGGGGGCCTTCAAATGCCTCCAGAAACACCTCGAGCGCGTCGGGCGGTATGTACAAATCCATGGGGAGCGCGAACAGCGGCTCTCCGTACAAGCGGGCCACGGCGACGTTGTCCACCACGTCGGGCGTGCTGTCCTGCGGCATCGCGTAGTCGAGGGGCAGGGTTTCGCCGCTCAAAGTGCAGTCGCTCAGGTTTCGTCGGTCAGGTAGACATAGGGCTTTTGGGCGACCCGCGCCTGCGCGTATTCGCCCTGCAGTTCCCGGTCCAACGTCTTGTCCCACAACAGGGCACGCCCGGCACGCTGGCGCGATTCCAGGTCAGGCTTGTCGGCCTTTAACTGGTCAATAAACTGGGTTGCGTCAGAGCGGTAGTCGGGGCGGCGGAAGATGGTCATGGCAGGAATCCTGGGTGCGCGGGCATTCTAGCGGGGGTGGGTTGCGGTCTGTCACACAAATGCCATATGCATTGGCTAGCTTCCCATGTCTGGCATGTGCGCCGGGCCAACAGGAGTTGCGATGAAACTGAACGAAGAAGACCTGATCCGCCGCATCCGCAGTGATTTGCTTGACAGCTTTGATGAGGAGCTGGAAATGGAAGTCGAGGATCGGGCTTTCACCAGCACCGATTCGCCCGGCATTACCGATGAGTCCTCGGTCGCGCGCCACCATTACTTTCGCGAACTATTCCGTCTGCAAGGCGAGTTGGTGAAGTTGCAGGATTGGGTGGTGGCCAGCGGGCATAAGGTGGTCGTGCTTTTCGAAGGGCGTGATGCGGCGGGCAAGGGCGGTGCCATCAAACGCATCACCCAGCGTCTGAACCCACGCGTCTGCCGGGTCGCAGCGCTGCCTGCTCCCAACGACCGCGAGCGCACGCAGTGGTACTTCCAACGTTACATCGCGCACCTGCCGGCCGCCGGTGAAATTGTTTTGTTTGACCGCAGTTGGTACAACCGTGCGGGAGTCGAGCGCGTCATGGGTTTTTGCACCGACGCGCAGTACGAAGAATTTTTCCGCAGCGTGCCTGAGTTCGAAAAAATGCTGGTCCGCTCGGGCATCCAGGTCATCAAATACTGGTTCTCTATTTCAGACGAAGAGCAGAACGCACGCTTTTTGGGCCGCATTTATGACCCGCTCAAGCAATGGAAACTCAGCCCCATGGACTTGGAGTCGCGTAAGCGCTGGGAGGACTACACGGTGGCCAAGGAAGTGATGCTGGAGCGCACCCACATACCCGAAGCGCCCTGGTGGGTTGTGCAAGCCGTGGACAAGAAAAAAGCCCGCCTCAACTGCATCCACCATCTTTTGGGGCAGATGCCGTACGAGGAAATCCCCCATCCGCCCATCGTGCTGCCCGAGCGCGTGCGGCGTGACGATTACGAGCGCCACCCGGTGCCGGCAGATATGTTTGTACCCGAGGTCTATTGATTCCGTGCGTGGGCTCAGCCGCGCACGTCACCCACCGCATCCTGCCCGAAATTCGGGCTCTCCAAATACGCCAGCACGCGCTGTGCTGCATCCTGCGGGCTGCTGAGTTGGCCACCAGCATGCAGCCCCTGAAAGGTGGCCAGATCCGGGAAATGCGCCGGATCGGCACTGCGCAATTGCAGCTGCATATCGGTGGCGATAACACCCGGTGCAAGTGAGCAGACTTTCGCGCCATTGGGCAGAGCCGCCTCTTCCAAAGCCAGGCAGCGCGTGAAATGGTCCATGCCGGCCTTGGCCGCGCAGTAAGCGCCGCTGGATGCCATCGCCCGCCGGCCTAAACCCGAGGAAATATTCAGCACTTTGCGCGGCACGGGCCAATCCCGCGTGGCGTCCAAAAACGCCATGCACAAATGCATGGGCGCTTCCAGGCCCAAGCGCAAAGCCAGGCTCAGCGCGGTACCGTCGCTGTCGCGCAGCGCAACCAGGGGTGAAATCAGGCATGCGTTGTTGATCAGCGTGGCGCTTACCAGCGCCTGTGGGTCGCGCGCCCGAAGCCAAACCCCCAAGCGCTGCGCCACAGGCCCGCTATCGGCCAGGTCTGCTGCCCACTGCTCCACGACAGCCCCCACGCTGTCGGCCTGGGCCTGCAGTGCTGCATTGCGCTGGCGCGCGATGCACAGCAAAACGGCCCCCGGTGTGAGGAGTTGCTGCGCCATCGCCAGGCCCATGCCGCGCGATGCGCCGGTGATGATGGTCAGGTTTTGCATGCCGGGCTGAAAGCCATGAGGCTCAAAATTTCAAACAGCATTTGTGCCCCGGCCTGTGCGGTGTTGGTGCTGGGGTCGTATTGGGGCGCGACCTCCACCACGTCGCCGCCGACGATGTTCAGGCCTTTGAGGCCGTGCAGGATGGCCAGCGCCTCGCGCGTGCTCAAGCCACCGATCTCTGGCGTTCCAGTCCCGGGTGCAAAAACCGGATCCAGACCGTCGACATCGAAGGTCACGTAGGTCGGGCCGTCGCCGACCACGGCGCGGGCCATGCGCACGATTTCCGCAACGCCCAAGCTGGATATCTGCTCGGCGTGTACCACCGTCATGCCCGCATCTTTGGAGAACTCCCACAGGTATTCCGACGAACCCCGGATGCCAATCTGAATGCAGCGCGTCGGGTCCAGCACGCCGTCCAGAACCGCCAGCCGGAATGGCCCGCCGTGGTGAAAGCGGGTTTGGTCAAACGCGCCGCCTGTGTCGCAATGTGCGTCGATGTGCACCATGCCCAGCGGCTGCGTCCGCCCCAGGGCTTTCATGATGGGATAGGTGATGGAATGGTCGCCGCCCACGGTCAGCGGCACTACCTTCTGGTCCGCCACGCGGTGGTACCACGCTTCCAGATCTTCGATGCACATGGGCAGGCTGTAGCGGCTGCGAAAGGGCACGTCACCAACATCGGCCACACGCAGGCTGTGCACTGGCGCGACGTCCAGCACATGGTTGTACGGGCCGATGCGCTCCATGGTGCGCAGGGCACGCGGCCCGAAGCGCGCCCCGGGACGGTTGCTGGCACCCAGGTCCATGGGTGCGCCCATCAGCGCCACTTGCAAATCGCCGAAGTCGGGGTTCTGTGCGTCCACCGGCCGGTGCGGTGCGGACAGCAGCGTCGGCACCCCGGCGTAGGGCGCCGCGCGCGTGCCGCCCTCTGAAAAAATACTGGCTGCGACCTGGGCGAAACGCGGGTCGTGCATGTCAGCGGCACTGCCGCTGTATTTGGCTTGCAGGGCGTGGAGTTGGTCGGGGCTGAGGGGCATGGTGGGCGATGCGCAGTCTGTGGCGATGGT
>CANFHZ010000033.1 GCA_947446885.1 Comamonadaceae bacterium | reverse complement strand
CCCTCGGCGGATAACTGGCTGGGCACCGACGACCGGGGCCGCGACCTGCTGGCCCGCCTGCTCTACGGCTTTCGTGTGTCGATTTTGTTTGCGCTGGCGCTCACCATTTCGGGCACGCTTTTGGGCGTGGCGACCGGCGCGGTGCAGGGTTACTTTGTAGGCAAGACCGATCTGGCCATGCAGCGTTTTATCGAAGTCTGGAGCGCCATGCCGGAGCTGTATTTGCTCATCATCTTCTCGGCCTTGTTCGAGCCCAGCGTGGGCCTGCTGCTGGTGCTGCTGAGCCTGTTTGGCTGGATGGGTTTGTCGGACTATGTTCGCGCCGAGTTTTTGCGCAACCGCCAATTGGATTACGTGCGAGCCGCGCGCGCTTTGGGGCTCTCCAACGGACACATCATCTGGCGCCACGTGCTGCCCAACAGTTTGACGCCTGTGGTCACCTTTCTGCCCTTCCGCATGAGCGCGGCCATCCTGGCGCTCACCAGCCTGGACTTTTTGGGTCTGGGCGTGCCGCCCGGAACCCCCAGCCTGGGCGAGCTGCTGGCCCAGGGCAAAAGCAATATCGACGCATGGTGGATTTCGCTCTCCACTTTCGGTGTGTTGGTCGTGACCCTGTTGCTTCTCACCTTCATGGGTGAGGCCTTGCGTGACGCGCTGGACCCGCGCCAGATCAACCGGGAGCCCGGCGCATGAGTGCGCTGCTCTCTTTGCGCGACTTGCGCGTGTCTTTTGGCGCGCGCGAGGTGGTGCACGGCTTGAGTTTGGACCTTGCACCGGGTGAAAAGCTGGCCCTGGTGGGCGAGTCCGGCTCGGGCAAAACCGTCTCCGCCCTGGCCTTGCTGGGGCTGGCTCGCGGGGCGCGGGTGTCGGGCCAAGCTCTTTGGGGCGGGCGCGATTTGCTGACGCTGTCGCAGCCGGACATGGAGGCCGTGCGCGGCAGCGAGATCGCCATGATTTTTCAGGAGCCCATGACCGCGCTCAACCCGCTGTTCACTTTGGGCGAACAAATTGCTGAAGTGCTGCAATGGAAAATCGGCCTCACCCGCAGCGCCGCCTGGGCCCGTGCCGTGGACTTGCTGGCGGACACCGGCATAACCGAGCCCGCGCGCCGCGCCGCCGCGTACCCGCACCAGATCAGCGGCGGCCAGCGCCAGCGCGCCATGATCGCCATGGCCCTGGCCTGCGCGCCCAAGCTGCTGCTCGCCGACGAGCCCACCACCGCGCTGGACGTTGCCCTGCGCGGGCAGATTCTGGATTTGCTCGACAGCTTGCAGGCCCGCCACGGCATGGCCGTGCTGCTCATCACGCATGACCTCAACATCGTGCGCCGCTTTGCGGACCGCGTTGCTGTGATGGAGGAAGGCCACCTGGTCGAGCAAGGCGCTGTGGACCAGGTGCTGGCCAAGCCGCAGCACAGCTACACCCGCCGTCTGGTCGGCAGTATTCCCGTGCGCAAGGTGCCTGCTTTGCAGCCGGATGCGCCGGTGTTGTTGCAGGCGCAGGCTTTGCGCGTGACCTACCCCGTGCCGCTGCCGGGCTGGCGCGGCTGGTGGCGCAAAGGCACATTTGTGGCGGTTAAGGGCGCGGATCTGTCGCTGCGCCAGGGTGAAACGCTGGCGGTGATGGGCGAGTCCGGCTCGGGCAAATCCACGCTGGCCTTGGCTGCGCTGGGCTTGTTGCCGCATGGCGGCGCGCTGCGCGTCATGGGCCAGGCCTGGAGCGGCCGCCCGGCCGCCGACTTGGCCTTGCGCCGTGCGGTGCAGGTGGTGTTCCAGGACCCCTTCTCATCGCTGTCGCCGCGCATGAGCGTGGGCGAGATCGTGGGCGAAGGCCTGCGCCTGCACGCCCCCGCGCTGAGCCCCGCGCAGCGCAACACCCGCGTGGCCCAGGCCTTGGACGAAGTTGGCTTGCGCGAAGCCGAATTCCCCGGCCTGCTGGCGCGCTACCCGCATGAGTTTTCTGGCGGCCAGCGCCAGCGCCTGGCCATCGCCCGCGCCCTGGTCATCGAGCCGCGCCTGCTGGTCTTGGACGAACCCACCAGCGCGCTCGACGTATCCATTCAAAAACAGGTGCTCGACCTGCTGCAAGACTTGCAAGCCCGCCGGGGTTTGAGTTATCTGCTCATCACCCATGACGTAGCAGTGGTGCGCGCCATGGCCCACACCGTGCTGGTGATGAAAGATGGTGCGGTGATCGAGGCAGGTAGCGTGGAAGAGGTGCTCACCCGGCCGCAGGCGGCGTATACGCGGGAGTTGGTGGAGGCATAGGCTTGTGGCCACCGCCTAAGCGAACCGAGGTGAATATGCAAAAGGCCAAAAAATGCCATTTTTAGACTGGGTGAACAAGAACCAAGCGAAGGAAACCACCCGGGAGGTGCCCTATCACTTGATCAAACAAGAGTCCGTCTATGGGGACGTGAGCGGCGCCAATGCCGACAACCTGCTGATTCAGGGCGACAACCTGCTGGCCCTCAAAGCCCTGATTCCGTTCTACGCGGGCCGGGTCAAGTGCATTTTTATTGACCCGCCCTACAACACCCAAAGCGCGTTTGAGCATTACGACGACAAGCTGGAACATAGCCAATGGCTTTCGATGATGTATCCACGGCTGGTATTGCTCAGGGAGTTGTTGAGCAAGGATGGCTTCATTATTTTTCATATCGATGATGCGGAGAGCCATTACGCCAAGGTGTTGATGGACGAGATATTTGGTCGATCAAACTACCAAACTTCTATCTACGTTCAAGTTAGGTATACGTCCAAGACGTTGAAGTCTGATATGGCGTATCACAAGCAGATTGAACAGGCATTGGTGTATCGGCACTCTTGGGGTGCCAAGCCCTACAAGCCATCGATTCAGACCGAAGGTTTCGAAAAGTTCAATTTTGATATCACGGTATCAGGGCAAGGCCGAGAAATTGTCCTTGGTGGTAAGGCAGTCACTGTCTATCGCCCGGGGGAGTATGAAATCAAGAAAGTCGAAGGCCACGTTGATGGTTTGAAGGAGATATGGGCAACGGGCTCAATCCTCGACGGCAATTCATCGGGAAGATTTTTTCGAGACTACTTGGCCGGTCGCTTTGAGGAGGATGGCGCTGGTGCACTTTACAAGGTGGCTGACATCGGTGACGACGGGCTCGGTTACCGTTACCTGACTGGCCCCAAGAAGGCTTCGGCGACTAAGGGCAAGTATTTTCAGGGTGTCCCTATGGAGAAGCGAAGCTTGGATGTTCAAGACGCAGAGTTGCCAATCGAGAACTTTTACGACTTCTCGCCACAGTTCGGCAACTGTCGCAATGAAGGCGGGGTGGACTTTCGATCAGGAAAAAAGCCAGAGGCCTATGTCAAGAAGATGCTGGACTTGTTTTCAAAGCCCGGTGACCTTGTGATGGACTCGTTTTTGGGGTCAGGATCGACAGCGGCAGTGGCCCACAAAACCGGACGGCAATACATCGGAATTGAGCAAGGTGAGCAGGCGCGGACACACTGCATCCCACGCTTGATGACCGTGATCTCAGGCGATAAGACGGGTGTTGGTGCGGAGGTCGGGTGGGGCGGTGGCGGCGGTTTCCGTTTCTGCACTTTGGGTGAACCAGCTTTCGACGACCAGGGCCGCATCAGCACTGACGTGAAGTTCGCCACGCTGGCCGCATACGTCTGGCACTTCGAGACGGGCGAGCCCGGCCATCAGGTATTCGACAAGCCACTGCTGGGTGTCCACAACGGCACGGCCTACTACCTGCTTTACAACGGCATTTTGGGCGACCGGCGCCCGGCAGGTGGCAATGTTCTGACCCATGCCGTGCTGCAAGCTATCAATGAGGTGTTCCCACATGACGGGCCGAAGGTGGTCTATGGAGAAATGACCCGGCTGGGCGCGTCACGCCTTGCTGCTGAGGGCATCACCTTCAAACAGATTCCCTATGACGTGAAGATGCGTTGACCAGCCAGAAGAACAAGAACCATGCTGACACTCAAAACCTACCAACAAAGCGCCCTCGCGGTGCTAACGCAGTTCCTCACCGATACCCGTAGCCAGCCGGTGCCGGATGCATACGCTGCAATCCTCTCAGGCCAGAACCGCACGGGCGAGACCTACCAACCCTTGTTTGGTGATGTGCCTTGCGTGTGCCTGCGCGTGCCCACCGGGGGCGGCAAGACCATCATGGCGGCGCACGCCGTGGCTATGGCAGGCAAGGCCGTGCTGGACAGCGACGCGCCCATTGCCTTGTGGCTCACACCCTCGGACACCATCCGCACGCAGACCCTTGAAGCACTAGCCAATGCACGCCACCCCTACCGGCAAGCACTGGCCCATTACTTTGGCGACCGGGTGCAGGTGTGCGACTTGGAGAGCTTGCAGACCATCAGCCCCCATGACGTTGGCAAGGCCGCTATCGTCATCGTGGCCACTATCCAGTCCTTCAATGTGACCGACACCGCCAAGCGCAACGTGTATTCGTTTTTCGAGGAACTGGCGCCGCACTTCGACAACCTGCCGCCGCACCTGACGGCTGGCTTGGAGAAGGTGGCAGAGGCCGACTTGCTGACCCAGCCCTACCTGACCGCCAAGGACGTGGGGCGCGTGAAGTATTCAGTAGCCAACTGGATGCACCTGCAACGGCCCATCGTCATCGTGGACGAGGCGCACAACAACCGCACCGACCGGTTTTTCAAGTCACTGGGGCGCGTCAACCCAAGCTGCGTCATCGAGATGACCGCCACCCCGGTGCCGGGCAACAACGTGCTGTATCACGTCGCTGCAGCCGAGCTGAAAGCTGAGCAGATGATCAAGCTGCCCATCGTGCTGGCCGAGCATCCGCAGGGCTGGCGCGAGTGCCTGCGCGATGCGGTGCTGACCCGCGACCGCTTGGAGCTGGCCGCGCAGCGCGAGCCCGATTACGTCCGCCCCATCGTTCTGGTGCAAGCCCAGCCCAAGGGCGGCGAGGCCGTGGTGGATGTGGTGCGCCAACACCTGATCGAGCAGGAGCGTGTCCCGGAAAACCAGATCGCCATTGCCACAGGCACGCAGAAGGAGCTGGACGGCATCAACCTGTTCGACCCAGCCACCACCATTCGCTATGTCATCACAGTGGAGGCCCTGAAAGAGGGGTGGGACTGTTCATTCGCCTATGTGCTGGCAAGCCTGCAATCGGTCAACTCGTCCAAGGACGTGGAGCAGTTGTTGGGGCGCGTGCTGCGCATGCCCTACGCTAAGAACCGGACGCAGGACTCGTTGAACCGGGCCTATGCCCACATCGTGGCCGACAACTTTGCGCAGGCAGCGGCCACGCTCAAAGACCGCATGGTGCAGAACATGGGCTTTGAGAAGCTGGAAACCGCATCACTCATCATCCCCCAGCAGCCGCTTCCCCTGACCGGTGGCGCGGCCACGCCTGCCATGCCGGAATGCCACATCGAGCTGCCGCAGGCACCCGACACCCAGCACTGGCCGGAAGAATTGAAGCAGGCCGTGCGGGTCATGCAGACCACGCAGGGCGCGACCGTGTTGCTCCATGGTGAAGTCAGCAGCGAGCTACTGGCGCAGGCCGAGGTGTTCATCAGTAACGCCATGCCCGCCAGAGCCCGCGAGAAGGTCAAGGAGCAGTTCGATGCCCACCGGGCGGTGCGCCAAGCCATGCGCGCCCCGGCACAGTTGGGCCTGGACTTCGCCGCCATCCCGCAGCTTTGCCTGAATATGGACGGCCACCTCGAAGTGGTGGAGCGTGAAACGCTGTCCAGCTTGGGGGATTGGAGTCTGTTGGACGAGCAGGTGCAGTTGGCAGGGTTCAGCATCACCGAGACCGTCAACTCGTTCGAGATTGATGTCAACGGCGCGAAGGTGACCTATCGCCATACCGATGCCCAGCAGCTTCTGCTGAATGAGACTGTCAGCCATACCAGCCAGCAAGACCTGATTCGGTGGCTGGACGTGGAGGTGCGCCAGAGCGACATCGGGCAAGCGCAGTTGCAGGCGTATCTGGTCAAGATGGTGACTCACCTCACCGCCGAGCGTGGCTTTACCCTGACCGCTTTGGTTCGTGCCCGCTTCCAGTTGGCGCAGGCGCTGGTCAAGGAAGTGGGGCGGCTGCGCCAGATCGCCATGGCCCGAGGCTTTCAAGGCCGACTCATGGACATGGCCGTGCCGGGAGTGGAGGAACTGGCGCATTACAGCTTCCACTACCAGCCGGGCCAATACCCGGCGCGGCAGATGTATCAGGGCAGCTACGAGTTCAACAAGCACTTTTACCCGGTGATTCACGACCTGCGCGAGAAAACGCAGGCCGGAGCCGTGGCCGAAGAGTTCCGCTGCGCCCAAGCCATCGACGCGCACGCCAAGGTCAAACAGTGGGTGCGCAACATCGAGCGGCAGGAGAAGTTCTCGTTTTGGCTGCCGACCGCCACCGATTACTTCTATCCTGACTTTGTGGCCGAACTGACCGATGGCCGCTTGTTGGCCGTGGAATACAAGGGCGAGCCCTACAAGACCAACGACGACTCGCGCGAGAAGCAGCAAGTGGGGCACCAGTGGGAACAGTCCAGCGGTGGTCGCTGTCTGTTCCTGTTTGCCGTGGAGCGCGACGATCAGGGGCGGGATGTATTCCAGCAGTTGGCGGCTAAGTTGGCCTAGGCACTTTGATGCCCATGCTGTGCGCGTCGCACCAGGTGTCAAGCACCTGCCAGGGCAGCGAATCCAGGTCGCGGTGGGGCGCGCCTGCGGGCCAGTCGGATTCGGGCGCGATCCAGGTCTTGCCGCCGCCCAACAAGGGAAATCTCCATTCGCCGCACAAGGCGGGCCAGCCTTTGAAACGCTCCTGGCTGAGGCTGCGCGGGCTTACGTGCATGGACTGGGCCTTTTAGCTTTTGTTTAGCTTTTATCGACAGGCTTGCTGCGGAACATGGCCACGGCCTTGGGCGATGAGTTCGGTGGGTAGCCAGGGGCCAAAAGCCTGTATGCGCGGTGCAAAGGGAACCAGCAGCGGCACGATGGTGCGGCCCAGATCGCCAAAGCCGATGAAGCCCACGTTCTGGCGGTGCAGGCTTGTTAATTTACAAATTTTGTGGCCGCTCGTGTGGCATCTCGCGGCTAGGGTGATCGACGATCGGCTCCTAACCCGGCCCGTAATGCATGGTCTGCCGCACCATGCTCTGCTGGCGGCGTTCGGTGCTCAGGCGTTCGAACAGATTGATCATCCACAAAATCCGTTCGGTCACGCTGCGGTTGGGGAAGCCAAAGGGCAGGGGCTGGCTCGGGCCTGCGGCGTGTTGGCAGGCGTCGACCAGAAAGCGGATGCCGTCAAGCGCCGGCGGGTTGTGGTGTGAGGGCTTGTCCCACACCGCTTGCAGCTGGGCCTGCCCAATGAGGGCCATCTTGCGGGCGGAGCCGACCACGGTGCGCTGGTCCACGGAGTTGAGGCCGCTGCGCACCAGCTGGTGGCCGATTTCGGCGTAAATCAAGCGGGCGGCCTGGATAGCGGCGCGGCAGTCGCGCGGGAGGTCGGCGATGCCTTGGCTGGATTGCTGGTACAGCACATCGGCGTGCTCCAGCATGCGCCCGACCACGCGGCGGATGGCGGGGTGGTCGGCTGGTTCTTGCAGCCAGGTCAGCGGGTCCAGCCCTTCGGCGCGCACCCAGTCCAGCGGCAGGTAGATGCGGCCGTTGCGGGCGTCTTCACCGACGTCGCGGGCGATGTTGGTGAGTTGCATGGCAACGCCCAGCTCGCAGGCCCGCGCCAAAGTGCTGCTGGCGCGCGCGCCCATGATCCAGGCCATCATCGCGCCCACCGTTCCCGCCACACGGGCGCAGTAGCCGTGCAGCGCTTCCATGCTCTCGTAGCGGGTGCCCAGCGCGTCCCAGCCAAAGCCGTCCAGCAGACCGTCCAAGAGCGCACGGGGCAGGGTGTGCTGGTGCACGACCAGAGCTAGCGCGTGGTCTTCGAGGTGGTTCTCCGGCTTGCCCTGGTAGATGCAATCCAGTCGCTGGCGCAGCTGGCGCAGGCCCTCTGCCGGGTCCTCGCCTTCGTCGACCACGTCGTCGGCCACACGGCAAAACGCGTAAAGCGCAATAGAGGCCGAGCGCACACGGGGAGGTAGCAGCTTGCTGGCGGCAAAGAAGCTTTTGGAGCCGCCGCGCATCAGCGCCACGCAGGCGTCCAGGTCGTAGTGCGGCCCCAGGCCATTGGACGTATCGTTGTCGGCCAGGGCCGCTAAGGGCTCATCGTGGAAGGACATGCGGTACCACCGTTTCAAGTGCTTTGGCTGACATCAATACGCCCGGAACGCCCGCGCCGGGGTGCGTGGCTGCGCCCACCATGTACAGGCCGTCCACGTCTTCGCTGCGGTTGTGCGGGCGGAACCATGCGCTTTGCAGCAGCAGCGGCTCCAGACCGAAGCCTGCACCTTTGAAGGACCACAGCCGGTCATGGAAATCCTGCGGTGTGGTGACCTTGGACGTCACGATCTGGCTGCTCAGGCCGGGGAGTACGGTGGCTTCCAGCAAGGCGGCAATGGCTTGGCGGTAGGGCTCGGCCTGCAAGGCCCAGTCGGTACCGCTGTCCAGGTGGGGCACCGGTGCCAGCACGTAAAAGGTGTCGCACCCGGAGGGCGCCAGCGAGGGGTCGGTGGCGGTGGGGCGGTGCAGGTAGAGGCTGAAGTCATCGGCCAGCTTGTGGCGCTTGAAGATGTCGGTAAGCAGCTCCTTGTAGCGCGGCCCCAGCAGCATCATGTGGTGCGGCACGTCCGGGTATTGCCGCGCAGTGCCAAAGTACCAGACAAACAAGCCCATGGAATAACGGCCTTTGTCGATCTTGCGGTCGGTCCAAACTGTGCGGTGTCGCGCATCAATCAGGTGCTTGTAGGTCCAGGCCGAGTCGGCATTGGAGACGACGATGTCGGCGGCCATGAACTCACCATTGGCCAGTTCCACGCCTGTGGCGCGTTTGCCTTCAACGCGGATCTTCACCACTGGCGTGTTGCAGCGCACCGGCACGCCCCGCTCGGCCAGCAGCTTGACCATGCCGCGCACGATGGCACCGGTGCCGCCCATGGCCGAGTGCACACCCCAGGTCCGCTCCAGCGCATTGATCAGCGCATAAGCGCAGGTCACCGAGAAGGGGTTGCCGCCGATCAGCAGCGGATGAAAACTCATCACCGTGCGCAGCTTCTCGTTCTGGAAATGCTTGGCGACCAAGCTGTAGATGCTGCGCCAGGCACCCATGCGCGCGAAGGCTGGGATGGCGCGGACCAGGTCGCCCAGGCTGTCAAAAGCCACCGACCCCAGGCCCTCAAAGCCCAGCTTCTTGCAGCGTTCTGCGGCTTCTAAAAAGCGCAAATACCCGGCTACATCGCTGGGCTCAAAGCGGGCCACTTCCTCCAGCATGGCGTCTACGTCGCCGCTGTAGTCGAAATGGGTGCCGTCGTGGAAGCGGATCCGGTAGAAGGGATCCATAGGTCGCAAATCAATGTCTTCGCTGAAGCTGCGCCCGCACAAAGCCCATAGCTCTTCGAACAAAAAGGGCGCGGTGATGATGGTCGGACCGGCATCGAAGGTGAAACCGTCCTGGTGGTGCACATAGGCGCGGCCGCCGGGGGCATCGAGTTTTTCCAGAACCTGCACCGCGTAGCCGCGTGCGCTCAGGCGTATGGCTGCGGCCAGACCGCCAAAGCCGCTGCCAATGACCACCGCCAACGGCTGCCCGGGCAGGCGCAGCGGAGGGTTGATCCCCACATCGATAGGCGACAAAAACTCGGGCGGCGTGGACGCGTTCATTTGCTCTCCAGGGTGCTCGCGCTGAATACCGGAACATGGGGGCGCTCCAACGCCCAGGCCCATACCCGCTCCAGCGGTACCGGAAGAATCATCAGCGCGTGTTCCACAATCGCCAGCCCCAGTAGCGATGCCAGCAGCACCCAGCCTGTGGTGATGGACTGCGAGGGCGCCTGCGCCTGCACCAGCATCCAGACCCACATGCAGCAGGCGGCTGCGGTGCTGAACGCAAACCACAGACCGACGGGGCGCTCCGCAAAGTAGCTGGCCAGGTATTTCAAATGCTGGGGCAGGTAGTCCGCGCCGGTGCGCGGCACGCCAAAAAACAGATTGAACTTGGCACTCACCCGCATACACCACAGCAGCGCAAACGTGCAGACCGCCAGGTGGTTGGGCTGGCCCGCTTGCATGGCCAGCAGCAGACCAAAGTTGGCCAGCAAGGCCAGCTCGTGGTGCAGGATCACGGCAACCGCCTGGCGCAGCCGTACCCAACCACGGGCACCGGCATCGAGTGGAGTGCGGCGCGGCCCCGTGACCGATCCGGTCAAAAAGGCGAGCTCGTGCCAGCCCCACATCACGATCACGCTGCCAAAGCCCAGGAAAGCGTTGCTGACCGAGTGCGAGGCCATGCTGACCTGTACACCCCACAGACTGGTGAACAGCAAGACGGTCCAGCCGCCCAGGCTCCAGCGGAAGCTGTGCGCGGGCAGGCGGTTGAGCAACAGGATGATGCCTGTGCCAAACCACCAGCACACCAGGGCGAAGAGCACCGCGATGGCGGTGTCGGTCATCCCCAGGTGCAGGGTTTCGCTCACCATGCAGGCACCATGCGCACGGTCTGCGGCAGTTCGCTGGATTGCACCGGCATCAGATACAAGCGGCCAAAGGTCAGCACCGCGCGCACCACGCAGACGGCCTGCGTTAATGTGCCCAGAATGCCGCCGCGCGCCTTGGCCTGTTCATGGGCTTGCGAGATAGCAAACAGCTTTTCCAACCCCGCCCGAAAATCCGGGTGGTCGGTGTCCAGCGCAATCGGAAACACCTGGCGCGAGATCTCGGTGGTGATGCGGAACACGGTGTAGTCGTACTCGTCCGAGTCCAGTCCCATGGCATGGTGCAGCATGGGACGGGTGTGGTCACGCACATACATGGTGGCGTAGACCGCGAGAATGAAAAATCGGATCCACAGCTTGTTAAGACCGCGCAGCAAATGCGGGTTGGCCCGCATGATGAGTGCAAACGACTCGCCGTGGCGGAACTCATCGTTGCACCAGAGTTCGAACCAGCGGAAGATGGGATGAAAGCGTTTTTCAGGGTGCTTTTCGAGCTGGCGGAAGATGGTGATGTAGCGTGCGTAGCCGATTTTTTCAGACAGGTAGGTCGCGTAATAGATGTATTTAGGCTTGAAGAAGGTATAGGCCTTGGTGCGCTTGAGGTCGCCCATATCGATACCCATGCCAAAGTCTTTGAGGGACTGGTTGATAAAGCCCGCATGGCGCGACTCGTCGCGCGCCATATAAGTCATCAGCTGTTTGATGTCGGGGTTTTCAATGTTCTTGCGGATCTCGTTGTACAGAATGCAGCCTGAGAATTCGGAGGTCAGCGAGCTGATCAAAAAGTCCAGAAATTCCTGGCGCATTTCCGGCGATAACTTGGGCATGAGCTCGGCCACTTCGCTGGCAAACTTCTCGTCGCGCTGGAAGTGGTCGTGGTTGTTATCGCCCTCGTACTCGCGCATCATGGCGTCCCACTCGGTGCGTACGCTGGACACATCGAGCCGGTCCAGGGCCGCAAAGTCGGTGGTGTAGAAGCGCGGGCTCAAAACCGTGCTCTCCACGGCCTTCTGGTTGGCATCGCTGGCGGTGGCAATGGGCTTGGTCGGGGTGGTGCTCATGGTGTGGGCTTTCTTGGAAAGTCAAAGATTCAGTGCTTGCCGATAAATGGCGCAAATGAGCCGATATTGGTCGGTCCGAATGCGCCCAAATCCAGGTATTCGCCAGTGCTGCGGTCGCTGATGATCAGACGGCCGTCGTCAAAACGGCTGAGTTCAAAGGTGCCGTCCGGGCCCAGGCCGCGCTGCTTGCGGCTGCGGTTGAGTGCCCGCAAGATGCCGCGGATAAAACCCTGCTCGCCTTGTACCCGCGCTACCTGTTCGCCCGTGCTGGCATCGACCACCAGGATGTCGCCACCGGGCATGTCGCGGAACTGCAGGCTGCGGCTGACCTGCGGGCGGCCCTGGGGCGTGTTGGCATCCGGATCGGCCTGGGTGCTTAACCATCCCACTACCAACAGAACCAGCGCGAGCACCGCCAGTCCCCAGGTGACGGGCAAGCGGGTCGGAATGGATCGCATCGGCAAAGGGGTGGAGGCGGGTTGCATGGTGGTGCGGCGGGTTCAGGCCATCAGGCCGTGGCTGTCGGGCATGTGGGTGTCGGCGATGGCCGCGCCGACCTGCATGCGCTCAGTCGGATTTTCCAGGCGCCACGCCTGTAAGAGCAGGGCGCTGACGGCCTCAGCCTGGGCGATGCTGCGTAAAGTGGGCTGCGGTGCTTTGAATTGCCAGGGGCGGGCGTGGGGCCACAGGTGCAGGTAGGCAATATGGCTGTCTGCGGTAATTTGGAGCGCGAGATCACCCGTGCCCCGCGCCAATGGTTTCAGCGATGCACCGGTAATTTTTCGGTAGGGCAGGTTCAGGGTCAGCCCCAGTACTACGCCGATGCGCATCACCACGCGCCGGTTGGTCAGGGTGTAGAGCGTGGTGCTGGACACCAGATAGGTGAAACCGGCCAGCATGGCCCAGGCCAGTGCTGCGCAGGTGGCGCTGATGCCCAGGTATTTGGCCATGTCCAGCGCACTGCTGCCTTGGTCCCACAAGTGGGCGAACTGCAGCAACCACATCACGAGCAGGTATACGGCCACCGTACGCAGCCCGAATGCGGACACACCCAGGCTGCGCCACGCGGGCGCGCCCTGCCAAAGGATGTGCTCACCCGCAGGCAGCTTCTCGGGCAGGCCCGGCGCGGCCTCGAATTCGTGCTCGTGCTGGGGGCTCATACCAAGGGTTCCTGGCGGTCCGGGTCGGCGTAGAGCAGGCCCGCGCCGTAATAGGCCATGATTTTTTCTTCTTCCAGGAAGGTCACCTTGTCGGGCGAGCGGGTTTTGGGCACGTTCGCAAATTGGTGCGCATACAGGGCATGCACGTGTACGCCATCGGGCTTGATCCGTCCAAAGTTGATCGGCAGCAGCACGGGTTGGCCGCCGCCTTGGGGCTGCAGCTCGATGTAGCGGAACATCATCTCGGCGCGATCCACCCACATATCCAGCACCGTGCCGGCTTGCTCGCCGGCGGCATCCAAGACGGGCAGGCCGCGGGGATCGGTGTCGCGCGTGGCAATACCGTGGTCGGTGGCCACGCGCAGCGGGACGATTTTGATTTCGCCATGGTGCGTCATATCGGGTACGTCTGCGCGCGCGGCCCATGCACCGGGGCCCACACCGGCCAGCAGCGGGTCACCCACGGGTTCCAACGGCGCGCCGTTGAAGCGGTGCGCGGGCGCCGCGCTGTAGTCGCCGTCAGGGCGGTGCGCGTCGGGTGACAAAAACACCTGCCCGTCGTGCATTTCAAAGCGCTTGGGCTCGGGCACGGCGGGCCAGCCGTCTTGCTTGGGGCCGGGATCACGCCCAGCGTCCATGGGGTAGCCCTCGCGGTGGTTTTCCCGCAAGAGGTAATAAATCAAACCGGCGAAAAAGCCCCAGAAAACGTAGAGCACCAATTGCGCCACGTCGACGTACTGGGTAATCGCACCCGTCTCGGTAAAAGTAGTTCCCATGTTCTCGCTCCTTCAGACAGAAACAAAACGACCCTGCTGCATGCCGCTGCTGCGCCGCACGCGGCTCACCAGGGGGCCCAGCGCCACCAGTGTTGCGAAGACCAGATAGATCTCGCAATGAAACACAAAGCTGTAGCCAGTGGCTACGTTGTCCATGACCTCGCCCATCGCAGCCTGCGCGGTCCAAGCACCCACGGCATCGCGCAGCAGGGCGGCCAAAACGGCTGCGACGCCGCCTGCCGTGGCATGCACTGCACCCCATGCGCCCAGCCCCAGCCCGACAAATTCCTTGTCCTGGTAGGACATGGCCGTCACCAGCGTGCCCACCGAAAAAAGTCCGGTTCCAAAACCCAGCAAACAAGCCCCTGCCTGGAAAAAAGCCACCGAATGCAGCGGTGCGGAGAAGATCAATAAGGCCAGTGCGGGCAGTGCCAGCAGCAGGCCGCAACCGGCCAGGCGGCAGGCGTGCACGCCTTGGCGTAGCCACATGGCCGCGAGCGCAAAGGCCACAAACGCGCCACCGGCGGACAAGGCGTTGAGCGAGCTGGTCGCCCCCACGCTCATGCCCAGCACCTGGCCGCCAAAGGGTTCGATCAGGATGTCCTGCATGGACAAAGCGCACGTGCCCAGCCCGACCGTCCACAAAAACCGCACCATCTGCGGCTGCGCCAACAAGCGCTTGAGGCTGCGCGAAAAGCCGCCCTGGCTGCGCGGCGCGCGGCGTGCCTGCCGTGCCTCCTGCTTCCACAGCGAGACCAGGTTGAACACCACCACCACCACAGCGCTGCCCTGGATGACCTGCACCAAAATTTGGGGTGAAAAATCCTTCAGGACAAAGCCGTAAACCAGACTGCTGCCCACCATGCCCAGCAGCAGCATGCTGTGCAGCAGGGCCACCACGCTGGGGCGTTTTTCTTCGGTGGCCAGATCGGTGGCCAGCGCCATGCCGGCGGTCTGCGTGACCTGCAAGCCCAGGCCGACCAGCATGAAAGTCAGCGTCATGCCCACGCGCCCTATCCACAGTGTGTTGGGTGTGGGGTCGGACAGGAGCAGCAGCGCAAACGGCATGATGGCCAGGCCCCCGAACAGCAAGAGCGTGCCCGTCCACAAATACGGCAGGCGCTTGAGGCCGAGCACCGAAGGATGGGTGTCGCTGCGGTAGCCCACCACGGTGCGCAGGGGGGCGAGGATCAGCGGCGCGCCCACGGCAAACGCCACCCACCAGGCCGGGATACCCAGCTCCAGAATCATGACCCGGTTGAGCGTACCGACCAGCAGCGTGGTGACCATGCCAATCACCGCCTGGAATAGCGATAAGCGCAGCAAGCGCCCCATGGGCAATTCGGGCGAGGCGGCCTCGGCAAAAGGCATGAAGCGCATGCCGTAGGCCATGACCCATGCGGGCGGACGCAGCACGCCCTGCACGCGGCGAAGCAGCAGGGTGGCGAGGGCGCGCAGCAGGTTCATGTGCGCACCCACTCCCAGGCGTGCGAGGTGTAGAAGCCGCTGCTGATCCGCTGCGAGCGCCCGAACGCCCACCCGTTGGCGGCCAGGGTGGTACGAAAGCCCCACTTCAAGTCCCAGGTGAGTACCGGTTGCAAGGAGGGTGAGCGGTCGCTGCGGGGGAACAAGCGTCCCACGCTGTGCATCAGACCCAGCCAGGGTGTGTGCGGCGCGAAGGTGAAGATGATGCTGTTGCGGGTGCGTGCGCTCAGGCGGTTCACGGCTTTGACAATGTCGGGCGTGTCGTAGTGGATCAGCGAGTCCATGCACACCACATGGTCGAAGCTTCCCAGGCTGTCAGCCAGCATGTCACCGGCGCTGAAATCAATGCGCCCACCGCGTGCGCCCAGGCTGGGGTCCTGCTGCAGTTCCTGGATGTGGCGCTGTTGCGCCAGATCCACCAGCGTGGGAGACAGGTCGATGGCGACCACGTGGGCGCCGCGCCGCATGGCCTCTGCGGCCAAGGCGCCGGTGCCGCATCCGGCGTCCAGCAGGCGCAAGCCTTCCATGTTTTCGGGCAACCAGGACAGCAGCGTGCCGCGCATACGGTCACGTCCGGCCCGCACGGTGGCGCGGATACGACCCACCGGGGCCGTGGAGGTGAGCACCTCCCAGGCCTTGGCGGCGGTGCGGTCGAAGTAGTGTTCTATTTCACCGCGGCGCGCAACGTAGCTGCTGTGGTCCATCAATCAAATCCCAGAAGGTCAAAAATATCGCGGTCTTTCATGGGCACCGAGGGCAGGGGGTCTGTGCCTTCCCACAAAGCCGTGGCCAGGCGCATGTATTCGTCCTGCACCGCCTTGACTTCTGGCGTGGGATCCAGCTCGAACAGGGTGCACTTCTTGAGGCGGCTCTTGCGGATCTCGTCGAGCATGGGGAAATGCGCCATGGTTTTCAGGCCGGTGGCGGCATTGAATTTGTCGACTTGGTCGGTGGCGTCGCTGCGGTTGACGATGACCCCGCCCAGACGGACGTTGTAGTTTTTGGACTTGGCGCCGATGGCTTGCACGATGCGGTTCATGGCGAAGATGGAATCGAAGTCATTGGCGGTGACGATCAGCGCGCGGTCCGCGTGTTGCAGCGGCGCGGCAAATCCGCCACAGACCACATCGCCCAGCACATCAAAAATCACCACGTCGGTGTCTTCCAGCAGATGGTGTTCTTTGAGCAGTTTGACGGTCTGACCGACCACGTAGCCGCCGCAGCCGGTGCCTGCGGGCGGGCCGCCGGCTTCGACGCACATCACGCCGTTGTAGCCGGTGAAGACAAAGTCTTCCAGCCGCAATTCTTCTGCGTGGAAGTCCACGGTCTCTAACGCGTCAATCACCGTGGGCATGAGTTTTTTGGTCAGCGTGAAGGTGGAGTCATGCTTGGGGTCGCAGCCGATTTGCAGTACGCGCTTGCCCAGCTTGCTAAAGGCCACAGACAGGTTCGATGAAGTCGTGCTCTTGCCGATACCGCCTTTGCCGTAAATGGCAAATACTTTGGCGGTGCCAATCTTGACGCTGGGGTCCAGTTGGACCTGTACGCTGCCTTCGCCATCGCCGCGTGGTTTGCCTCCACGGGTGATTTGGGACGGGGCTATCAGGGTGGTTTCCATCATGCGGCTACTCCGGTTTGAACGCCTTCAAGGCGGTCTTCTAGCTCTTCGCCTGCTTGCTTCAAGGCTTCCAGGGTGGCGGCGTCAGGCTGCCAGTAGTTGCGCTCGGAGGCTTCGATCAGGCGGTTGGCCATCCGCAGGGATGCGGTTGGATTGAGTGCGGCCAGGCGTTCGCGCATGGCCGGATCGAGGACAAAAGCCTCGGTCAGTTGTTTGTAGATCCAGGGCTGTACCTGGCCGGTGGTGGCCGACCAACCCATGGTGTTGGTGACGTGGACTTCGATTTGCCGCACGCCCTCGTAGCCGTGCTCAAGCATGCCCTCCAGCCATTTGGGGTTGAGCATGCGGGTGCGGGTCTCCAGCGCAACCTGCTCTTGCAGCGAGCGCACCGTGCCCGCGCTCTTGGTCTGGTCACCGATATAGACCGGCGGTGTCTTGCCACCCTGGGCGGTGCGCACGGCCTGGGTGATGCCGCCCAGCGTGTCAAAGTAGTTGTCCACCGTGGTGACGCCAAGTTCTAAAGAATCCAGGTTCTGGTAGGTCAGCTGCACATCGGCCAGCGCGGTTTGCAGCAGGGCGGTTTGTTGCTGGGCCACGCCATTGCGGCCGAAGGCAAAGCCTTTGCGCCGTGTGTAGGTGTTGGCGATTTCGCCTTCATCGTCCCAGCGGCCACTCTCCACCAGGTTGTTGACGTTGGCCCCATAAGCACCATCGGCGTTACCAAAGACACGCAGTGCCGCAACCTCCAGGGTGCAGCCATGCTCCTGCTGGTAGCTCAGGGAGTGCTTGCGGATCCAGTTCATCTCTGGCGGCTCATCTGCCGTGGCCGCCATATAGGCGGCGTCGGCCAGCAGCTTGATTTGCAGAGGGAGCAGGTCGCGGAAAATGCCGGAGAGCGTGACGATCACATCGATGCGCGGGCGGCCCAGTTCTTCCAGAGGAATCAGCGTGGCTCCGGCAATGCGGCCGTAGCTGTCAAAGCGCGGGCGCGCACCCATGAGTGCCAGCACCTGGCAGATCGGTGAGCCCTCGTTTTTGAGGTTGTCCGAACCCCACAGCACCATGGCAATCGACTCGGGCAAGGGGTTGCCGTCTGCCAGGTAGCGGTCGATCAGGCGCTGGGCCTGCCGGGTGCCGTCACTCAGGGCATAGGCGCTGGGAATTTTGAAAGGGTCAAAGCCGTGCACATTGCGCCCGGTGGGCAGTACCTCGCGGGTTTGCAGAATGTCGCCACCGGGTGCGGGCGCGATGAAGCGGCCCTCCAATGCCCGCAACAAGGCACTGACTTCGTGGTCGGTCGCCATCTTGATATTGCTGTCCACCAGGTCAGCGATCATGGACAGCGTGGTTTCGTCGCGCGGCAATTTGCCTTTGGCGACCACGGTTGCAGCATCGTCACCGGCCACAATGGAGGCCAATGTGGCGTCGCCGAGTTGGGTGTCAAACGCGGCGCTGGCCATGGCCTTGAGCATTTCGCTGCGGGTTGCGGCATCCGGTGCGCGGCCGGTTACGTGCAGGCCACTTGGGATGAGGGTGTACTCCAGCTCGAGCAAGTCTTCAGACAGCTTTTGGATGCGTGCCTCCAGGCTGGCATCGACCAGCCAGCTGCTGTGGGGGGCGCGCAAATCCAGCACCTCGGCCTGGCCTTGGATTTGGGCGATCAGCTCCAGCGTCTCAGGCGAAACCGTCTGGCTTCCTGCTTTCTCCGCAGCGCTTAAAGGTGGCAGGCTGTTCCAGCGGTCCAGCGACACTTTCAGGTCATTCAGACCTTTGTACAGCCCGGCATGGGTCACTGGCGGCGTCAGGTAGCTCACCAGAGTGGCACCCGAGCGGCGCTTGGCGATGGCACCCTCGGCCGGGTTGTTACAGGCGTACAGATAAATATTGGGCAGGTCGTCAATCAGGCGATCCGGCCAGCAGGAGCCGGACATGCCGCTTTGCTTGCCCGGCATGAACTCCAGCGCGCCGTGGGTGCCGAAATGCAGCACCGCGTGGGCGGCAAAGTCTTCGCGCAGGTAGCGGTAAAAGGCCGAGAACGCGTGCGTAGGCGCCAGGCCTTTTTCAAAGAGCAGGCGCATCGGGTCGCCCTCATAGCCGAACGAGGGCTGCACGCTGATCAGCACGTTGCCGAACTGCCGACCCAGCACCATCAGACCGTCGCCGGTGCTGAGTTGCCGCCCCGGAGCCGGGCCCCATTGCGCCTCAATGTCTGCGAGCCAGCGCTCGCGCCGAACATGATCGGCCGCCGGCACCACGGTGTGAACGTTGGCGTTGGCACCATAGCGCGCAGCGTTGCCTTGGAGCACGCTGTCGCGCAGCACGTCCACGCTGGCGGGCATGTCCACGCTGTAGCCCTGCTCCTGCATGGCTTGTAGCGTGTGGAAGAGGGACTCGAAGACCGACAAATAGGCCGCGGATCCCACATTGCCCGCGTTGGGTGGGAAGTTGAAGATGACGATGGCGACCTTGCGTTCTGCGCGCGCGCTGCGGCGCAGGGCAACGAGCTTGGCCACGCGGGCGGCCAGCATCCAGGCACGCTCAGGGCAGGTGTGCATATCCTGCGTACGGTCGCTGGCCTGGAAGGTGCAACGCTGGTCGCAGCCCGTGCAGGTCACGCCAGGCGCGCCGGGGCGGCCGCCGAAAACCATGGGGTTGGTCGAGCCGTCGAGTTCGGGGATGGACACCATGATGGTGCTTTCCACTGGCATGAGGCCGCGCTCGGAGCCGCCCCACTGGTCCAGGCTTTGGAACTCAACCGGATGCGCGGCAACATAGGGCACGTCCAACCGCGCCAGTGTTTCCTGCGCGGCTTTGGCATCGTTGTAGGCCGGGCCGCCGACCAGCGAGAAACCGGTCAGTGAAACCACTGCATCGACGCAGGGCACGCCCTTGTCGTAGAAATACTGGTCGATTGCCGGGCGGCAGTCCAGCCCGGACGCGAAGGCGGGAATCACCCGCATGCCCTTGGCTTCCAGGGCGGCAATCACGCCGTCGTAATGGCCGGCGTTATTCGACAGCAGGTAGGAGCGCAAAACCAAAATACCCACGGTTCCCGCCGGCGCAGCGCCGCCGGTGCGTGGCAGCGGCAGCTCCTGGGCACGCTCCGAAAAGCGCCCTGCCATGCGGGGGTGGTACACGCCCACCTCGGGGTAGTCCACTGGCGCTTGGGCCACGATGCGCTCGCGCAGCACCTTGCGCGGCCCGGCCGCTCCGCGCGCCACGGCATGGCGCAGCATGTTGAGCACGTTCTCGTCCGAGCCACCCAGCCAGTACTGCAAGGTCAGAAAATAGGCGCGCACATCCTGCGCAGTGCCGGGCACGAAACGCAGCAGCTGCGGCAGACGGCGCAGCATCTTCATTTGCGCGGCACCTGCCGGAACCGCTTTCTCTTTGGAGTTGCCGCCGCGCAGCTTTTTGAGCAGGGCCATGGGGCCGCTGGCGGGCTTGCTCATGTCAAAGTTGCCCAAGCGGGTGAGCTTGACCACCTCAGCGGCAGAAGCCATGCAAATCATGGCGTCGCACTCCATGCGGCGCGCCTGCAGCAGATCGAGCACAGGCAGAAAATGGTCTTCCAGGAACAGCATGCCGGCGATCACGATGTCGGCGCTGGCCAGGTCTTTGCGGCAACGCGCGAGCGCGACCGGATTGCTGGCGTATTCGGACGCGGCGTGCAGGGATATCGAGAGCTGCGGCAGCTCGCGTGCCAGGCGCAGGCGAGCCCGTTCGACGCTGCTGGCCAGGTGCGTGTCCATGGTCACGATGACCAAGCTCAGCGCTGTGGCGCTGCGGCTGTCAGCGGCTGAAATGGGCTTTTGCATCGTAAAGTGTCTCCACGGTGATGTTCTGAATCCCCATTTCTGTCGCAAAGCGCTCGGTATTGCGGCGGGCTTTGCCGCGCACAAAGAAGGGAATTTTTCCTAGCTCTTTTTCGGCATCTTTGGACCACATGGCGATGCCCGGTTTGGTGTCGACAGCGGGTGCTGCGGTCGCTGCAGGTGCCACGGCCGGCGCATGTGCTGTCGGGGGGGCGGTATCCACGTGCGCTGTCACCTCGGCAAGCGCTTCCTGCGCGGGTTGCGCGGCCGCTGCTTTGCCGCCCAGGTGCGAGGAGCCTGCTGCGTCATGAAATTCAAAGTCTTCGCGGAACATGCCCAGCAGGTGCTCCTCCAGACCCATCATCAGCGGATGGACCCAGGTGTCAAACAGCACATTGGCACCTTCAAAACCCATTTGCGGCGCGTACCGTGCGGGGAAATCCTGCACATGCACGGGGGCCGAAATCACCGCGCAGGGAATGGCGTGGCGCTTGGCGATGTGGCGTTCCATTTGGGTGCCCAAAATCAATTCGGGTTGGAGCTGGGTGATTTGTTCTTCAACGGCCAAATAGTCATCGCTGATCAAGGCCTCGACGCCGTAGAGCTTGGCGGCATCACGCACATCGCGGGCAAATTCGCGGCTGTAGGTGCCCATGCCGACCACCTCAAAGCCCATCTCGTCCTGCGCAAAACGTGCCGCGGCAATCACGTGGGTGGCGTCGCCGAACACGTACACACGCTTACCTGTCAGGTAAGTTGAGTCGACCGAGCGGGCATACCAGACGGCGTGCGCATCCGCCTCGATGTCGGCGGGTACCGCAATGCCGGCCAGTGTGGCGACCTCTTGCACAAACTCGCGGGTCGCGCTCATGCCAATTGGTATGGTTTTGGTGAAAGGCTGTCCGAACTGGCGCTGCAACCACTGCGCGGTGGTCTGGGCGATCTCAGGATAGAGCACGACGTTGAAGTCCGCGTCCGGCAGGCTCTGCACATCGGCTGCGCTGGCGCTCAGGGGTGCCACAACCGCCACATCCACGCCCATGCGGCTCAGGAGTTGGCGGATTTCCTTGACGTCGTCACGGTGGCGAAAGCCCAGGGCGCTGGGGCCCAGGATATTGCAGCGCGGGCGGCGTGTGCCGTCCATCGGGCTTGTCACATCCGACTTCTTGGCCAGGCGGCGAACCAGGTGGTAGAAAGTCTCGGAAGCGCCCCAGTTTTCCTTGCGTTGGTAGGCCGGCAACTCCAGTGCGACCACCGGAATAGGCAGGTTCAGCGCCAGCGCCAGACCGCCCGGATCGTCTTGAATCAACTCCGCCGTGCACGATGCACCCACCAACATGGCCTTGGGCGCAAAACGGTCGTAGGCGTCTTTGACGGCCGTCTTGAACAGCTCGGCGGTGTCGCCGCCCAGGTCGCGCGCCTGGAAGGTGGTGTAGGTCACGGGCGGACGCCGGGGCAGGCGCTCGATCATGGTGAACAGCAGGTCGGCGTAGGTGTCACCCTGCGGCGCGTGCATCACATAGTGCACATCGGTCATGGCTGTGGCCACGCGCATGGCACCGATGTGTGGTGGGCCTTCGTATGTCCAGAGCGTGAGTTGCATGGTGTGGGTCTCTTTAGGCGACCAGCTTGAGCTTGCGTGCCAAGGGGCGGCTGAACAGGTTGGCCAGATCGCCAGCCTGCTCGTAGCCCTGAATCGGCGTGAAAACCAATTCAATCGCCCACTTGGTGCTCATGCCTTCGGCTTCCAGCGGGTTGGCCAGGCCCAGGCCGCAGACCACCAGATCGGGCTGGTCCTGGCGGCAGCGGTCGAGCTGTTTCTCCACGTCCTGGCCTTCGCTCAGCCGGGTGTTGGCGGGTAGCAGGGCCAACTCGGGCTCCATGTGCTGGCGGTGCAGGTAGGGCGTACCGACTTCGCACAGGTCCATGCCCAGTTCACGCTGGACAAAGCGCGCCAACGGAATTTCCAACTGCGAGTCGGGGAAGAAAAAGATGCGCTTGCTGGCCAGCGCGGTGCGGTGCCGTGCCAGCGATTGCTCGGCGCGCGCGCGCGGCGCGGAGGTGACCTCCTCGAAACGCGTTTGCGGAACGCCAAAGGCTTTGGCAGCGGCCTGCAGCCACAGGGTTGTGCCCTCGCTGCCCAGCGGAAAGGGTGCGCCCAGTCGGCGAGCGCCCATGGCGTCCAGCCCGCGCGCGGTGTCTGCCAAAAAGGGCTGCGCCAGCAGGTACACCGTGTCAGGCCCTACCTGCGGCATGGCGCGGCTCTTGCGCGGCGGAAAAAACGCCACCTGTCCGATACCCATGTCGTTGAGGAGCTTGCGCATCTGGTCTTCAACTACGTCGGCCAGCGTGCCCACGATCAGCAGCTG
>CANFHZ010000032.1 GCA_947446885.1 Comamonadaceae bacterium | reverse complement strand
TTGAAGCCGCGCTGCTATTACGACCTGGTGGTGCAAGTGGCCATCGTGCGGCCCGGCCCCATCCAAGGCGGCATGGTGCATCCGTATTTGCAGGCCCGCGCCAACCCGCAAGCCGTGCAGTACGCCAGCCCAGCTCTGGAAGAAGTGCTCAAGCGCACGCTGGGTGTGCCGATTTTTCAGGAGCAGGTCATGCAAATCGCCATGGCCGCAGCAAGTTTTAGCGGTGGTGAGGCCGACAGCCTGCGCCGCTCCATGGCCGCCTGGAAGCGCAAGGGCGGCGTACAGCATTTTTACGAGCGTCTGGTGGGCGCGATGGTGGCCAATGGCTACACGCAGGAATTTGCCGATGGCCTGTTCAAGCAGATTGAAGGCTTTGGCGAATACGGTTTTCCCGAGAGCCACGCCGCCAGCTTTGCGCTCTTGGTTTATGTGAGCTGCTGGCTCAAACACCACGAGCCCGCCTGCTTTTTGGCCGCCATGCTCAACAGCCAGCCCCTGGGCTTTTATGCCCCCAGCCAACTTGTCCAAGACGCCCGCCGCCACGGCGTCACCGTGCTGCCCGTGGACGTGAACTACAGCGCCTGGGATTGCAGTCTGGAGAAATCGGGGTCAGATCCCAATTGTTTGGACGTCGCGCAGCCGCAGCCCGCTGTTCGCTTGGGGCTGTGCATGGTCAGCGGCCTGCAGACCGCCGTGGCGGGGCGCATACAGGCAGCGCGCGCGCAGCAGCCCTTTAGCAGCACCGATGACCTGGCGCGACGCTGCGCGCTGGGCATTGCGGACCTCAAGGTTCTGGCCGCTGCCGACGCGCTGCACAGCCTGAGCGGCCACCGCCGCCAGCAGGTCTGGGACGCGTCTGCCCTGCACCCTGCGCCTGCGCTCTTGCACGGCGCGCCGGTGGACGAGGACGCGTTAGCGTTCAGCCCCGCGCACGAATCCGAAGAAGTGGTGTTCGACTTTGCTGCTACGGGCCTGAGTTTGCGCAGCCACCCGGTGGCGTTTTTACGCCCCGAACTCGCCACCCGCAAGCTGCTGAGTGCTGCGCAAATGCGCGATCTGCCACACGGACGGCTGGTGCGCGCCTGCGGGCTGGTCACCATGCGCCAGCAGCCGCAAACCGCCAAGGGCGTGGTGTTTGTGACACTGGAGGATGAAACTGGCAGCACCAACGTCATCGTCTGGAAAAGCGTGAAAGAAAAGCAGCGCTCCGAACTGCTGCACGCACGCCTGCTGGCGGTGTACGGCGTGTGGCAGCGCGACCCAAGCAGCAAGGTATGCCACCTGATTGCCAAACACCTGGTCGACCTGACGCCCATGCTGGGGACGCTGGCGACACAGAGCCGGGACTTTCGCTGACACGCCTGCTTACAAAAGCCCTTGCGAAGCGCACCCGAGAATGGCCGGGAAGGTCGCCACCCAGGCCCAGAAAAAGCGGTTGAGTCCAAAAAACCAGAACACCAAAAAATGAAAGATGGCCGCTGTCAGACAGAAAAACAGTGCCAGCTGCGGCCCGAGAAAGACCAGCGGAAAACAGCATTCCCAGACGATAAAAGCCCAAGCGGCAAGGCGCGCCAGCAAGGGTCGGCTCAAGGGATGGCCGGAGGGAAGCGGGCCATAAATCGCGCCGTTCAGAAACACCACCAAAGCCTCGCCACTGCGCCACTGCGGCTGCAAGAGCTTGACCCAGCCGGACATGAAATACGAGGTCACCGTTTGCAAACTGACGTACCACAAACCCGCACGCCAGCCCAACTCCGGGTCACCCGCATGGGCCATGCACTGCGCGATCAGCAAGCCGGTGAGCACGATCAGCGTCATGAAGTCACTGCCCCCGTTGAAGGCGCCGCGCCACCGCAACAAGACCAGCACATGGCTGATAAACAAAAACAGCACCAGCGCCAAACTGCTGCCCTGCACCACCATGAACACCACGGCCACTACCCGCAGCAGGAGTTGCGCATGCAAGGCCGGGCGTGCAAACAAGCGGTCCAACAGCGCCCGCACATAGCGGTTGGGTACGTCCTTGCGCTGCAAGTGCCAGGGCCATAAGCCGTCAGCGGCCATGGCGCGGCCCATGCGCAGGTATTCCAGTGTCTGCAAGAACAGGCTCAGCCCGAACAGGACTTCAAGCCCCCGTGCCGCCGCGCTCACGGGCATGGCAGCACCGGCGAAGTCAGCATGGTTTGCGCATCCACGGTGCGCTGCGGCCCGTCCAGTTCCATACGCACTTCAAACTGGAAATGGCTGCACGCCGGAAATTGCGCGCGCATCCCGTGGGCTGCCACATTGCAGACCATGCCGTAGCTCACCAGGCTGCCGGGGTCGCCGCCTTCGGGCAAGGCGTTGATATCCGCGCCCAGGTGGTGCACCAGGTTCTGCTGCGCCAGGCCGAGGTTGGTGTCCGGGTTGTGGAACACATGCCACCAGTGGCGGGTGCGCCGGGGATATAGCAGCGTCCATTGGCCCCAGATGCGCCGCCCGTCGGGGTCTTGCGTCACCGTGCGCGCATACAGGCGCGGCGCATAACCCACAGCGTGGAAAAACTTCCAATTGGGGAAAAATGCCCGCAGCAAAAACAGCCAAGGCCCGCTGATGACCGGCGTCTTCCAAATCAGCGTAGCCAGCATCAGCACAAAGTACGCCAGGAACAGCCACTGCGCCATACCGTCCATACCGCTGCGTCTGAGCGGCCCTTAAAACACCGCGTGGTCGCCGCGCTGTACGGCGGCTTGGCCGCGCAGCACCTCGGCGTAGTAGGCAAACAGGGTCTGGCTACCGGTGGACGGCGTGGCTGCCGCGTCGTAGCGGCCGGTCTGCGGGTTGCGCACCAGCATGGACTCGGTGGCGTAGTAGCGGCCGATGCGGGCCAGCTCGGCCTTGGCCTGGAGCGCGGGGAAGAGCCGCCCCAGCGCCGACAACAGCGCAATGATCCCGTCCAGCAAGGCGAGCGGAACCTGCTTGAAACGCGGCGGCTTGCCCAGCAGCGCAAACAAATGCTCCCCCTGCTCGCGCGGCGTGACTGCCGGGCCGGGCCCGCCTATGGGCAGGATGCGGTTGTAGCGTTCCGGGGTATGCAGACAGGCGGCGATGTAGTCGCCCAGATCATCGTCACTGATGGGGGTGCAGGCGGTCAGCGTGCCATCGCCAAAAAGCAAAAAGGGTTTGCCCTTGCGCACCCGCTCGATCTGTCCCGATAGCGATTTGAAAAACGCTGTGGGCCGCACGATGGAATACGGCATGCCGGATGCAATCAGCGCCTGCTCGAAAGCCAGTTTGGCGTGCTGGAAGGCCAGCAGCGGCTTTTGCACGCATATGGCGGAGAGCAGCACGAAGTGCGTGGCACCAGCGCCCCGGGCCGCCTCCAGCACATGCAGCTGCGCCTGGTGGTCAATCGCCCAGGCGTCCTGCGGCGCACCCGTGCGCGAGGCCATGCAGGACACGACGGCGTCAAAGTGTTCACCGCACACCGCGTCGCGCAGCAGCGCGGCCGGATCCATCACGTCGGCTACCCGCAGTTGCACATCAGGCAGCAGGCGCTGGCAATCGGCCAGGGATGCGCTGCCACCAGGACCTGACCGCGCGCGCACCACGCAGACCACGGTGTGGCCCAGTCGCCGCAATGCGCGGGCCGTGGCCTGCCCGATGGTGCCGGTGCCACCGAACAGCAGCACGCGCTGCGGCGTGGCGGGCAAAGCGTCCATGGCCGTGAATACCGATCAGTGCGCCCGGGCCACCCAGAAAGTGGCGCCTTCGGGGCCGTATTGCTCAGCATGCGGGGTATTGCGCGCCAGGCGGAAGTCTTCACCGGCCTGGTAGCGGCGGCTGGTATCGCCCACGGTCAACACCAGGCTGCCGCGCGCCACGTGGACGTGGAGGTCAAACGGATGGGTATGGCTGTCGAGTTGCAGATCAGGGGCCCACTCACGGGTGATGATTTCGTCAAAGCCTTCGTCCATGGCTTGGGCGGTAAATTCTTCCAGATTGGCAGGCGGCATGGCGGCTCCTGAATGCGATCACCTATCCTACCAAGGTGACCCCGCAGCGCCATGGTGTGCTGCAATCAGCACCTCAACCCACCCACAGCAAGCGATGCGCACCCATCCAAGTCCCCCACTCGTCCTGATCACCGGCGCCAGCCGTGGCATCGGCGCAGCCACCGCCCTGCTGGCGGCCCGCCAGGGCTGGACTGTGGCGGTGAATTACGCCGAGAGCGCCCATGCCGCGCAGGACGTCGTGCGGCACATCCAGGCCCAAGGCGGCAAAGCCGCCGCCTTTCAGGCAAACGTCGGCGACCCGGTACAAATCGCAGGGCTTTTTGCGCAGGTGGATGCCAGCCTTGGCACCGTCACCGCGCTGGTCAACAACGCCGGTGTGGTGGACATGACAGCGCGCTTAGACGAGATGTCCTGGGAGCGGATGGAACGCATGATGCGCATCAACGTGCTGGGCAGCATGGCCTGCGCCCGCGAGGCGGTGCTGCGCATGAGCACGCGCCACGGTGGCGTAGGCGGCGTAATCATCAACCTGGGCAGCGTGGCCGCGCGCCTGGGATCGCCTGGGCAGTACGTGGACTACGCCGCCAGCAAAGGGGCGATTGACACCTTTACCCTGGGCCTGGCCAAGGAAGTGGCGGGCGAGGGCATACGCGTCAACTGCGTGCGCCCGGGGATTATTGATACCGAGCTGCACGCCAGCGGTGGCCTGCCAGACCGCGCACGCGACCTGGCACCGCAGGTGCCTCTGCAGCGCCCGGGTACCGCACAGGAGATTGCAGAGTCGGTGGTGTGGTTGTTGGGCGATGCGGCCAGCTACGTCACCGGATCCATCATCGACGTGGCCGGTGGCCGCTGACTCAAGGAAACAAAATGGCACACCCCAATATTTGCTGGGAAGACCTGCAGGCCGGCCAGGTGCGCGACCTGGGCAGCGTCACTCCCACACGCGAAAGCATCATTGCCTTTGCCACGCAATTTGACCCGCAACCCTTTCATCTGAACGACGAAGCGGCCCGCGCCTCGGTGTTTGGCGCGCTGTGCGCCAGCGGCTGGCATACCTGCTCCATGGCGATGCGGCTGATGGTCGACAACTTTCTGATTGACAGCTCCAGCCTGGGCTCGCCGGGGCTGGAAAACATCCAGTGGCACAAGCCGGTCTTACCCGGCGATGCGCTGCACCTGCGGGTGCGCGTGACCGACACCCGGCCCATGCGTTCGCGCCCCCACGTGGGCATGGTGCGCATGGTGTGGGAGATGTCCCGCCAGGGCGATGAAAAAGTCCTGACCATGGAAGGTTGGGCCATGTTCGGGCGGCGCAACCCCGCAGCACCCGAAGCGCCAGCGGCCTGACAGGCCACCGCTATCATCCCCGCCGCACGGGCTGCCACCGCCACCCCATAAAACCAGAGGAGACCTGCATGAACCCCACCCCACTGGCCCAGCGCCGTACCGTTCTCGCGGCGATGGCTGCGGCTGGCAGCCTTGCCCTACCGGTTTGGGCGCAAAGCAAAGCGCTGCTGCGCATTTCCAGCCCCGCAGTACCCGATGACTGGCACGCCAAGATGTGGACGGTGTTCAAAGACACGCTGGACAGAAGTGCGCCCGGCGAATTTGATGTGCAAATCAACCTCAACGCCAGCCTGTTCAAACAGGGCGCAGAGCCCGCTGCCATGGCGCGCGGCAATCTGGAGCTGACCACGGTATCGGCTGCTGACATTGCCAAAATCGTCCCCGAGTTTTCCATCTTCACCGCAGGCTATGTGGTGCGCGATGCGGCCCAGCAGCAAAAGATTTTCAACGGCCCCATCGGCGCGGAGATGTTCAAAACCGTATCCGAGAAGATGGACATCACCGTTTTGTCCACCTGCTACTACGGCACCCGCCAGGTCAATTTACGCACGGTACGCAACGTCAAAACGCCCGCTGACCTCAAGGGCGTGAAACTGCGCATGCCAGGCTCCAAGGACTGGTTGTTTTTGGGCGAGGCGCTGGGGGCCACCGCTACACCGCTGGCTTTTGGCGAGGTCTATCTAGGCCTTAAAGCCGGCACCATCGACGGCCAGGACAACCCGCTGCCCACAGTCAAGGCCGCCAAGTTTTACGAGGTAACCAAACAAATCGTGCTCACCAGCCACCTGGTAGACGGTTTGTTCATCGCCATCTCCAATAAAGCCCTTGCAGCCATGGGCGCAGTGCAACGCCAGAAAGTCCAGGCCGCCGCGCTAACCGCCGCCACGTACAACAACGAGAACCGCGCAAAAGAAGAAGCGCAGCTGGTGGAGTTTTTCAAAAAAGAAGGCCTGCAGGTGACGACGCCCGATCTGGACGCCTTCCACAAAACCGTGCAAGCCGCTTACATGAATGCGGACTACGCCAAGATCTGGCCAAGCGGGCTGCTTGAGCGCATCAATGCCACCAAATAAGGCCCACGCATGAGCGTGTGGCTGCGCCGTGCCGCCAATGCGGTGGGAGCGGGCTTATTTTTAGCCCTGTTCGGCGTTTTTATTATCCAGATCACAGCGCGTTTCGGGTTCAACCGGCCACTGCCCTGGACCGACGAGGCGGCGGTCATTCTGTACGTCTGGGTGATTTTGTGGGCCACAGCGACCATGGTGCCGCAACGCGAGCACGTGGCCTTTGACTTGCTCTGGAACAGCGTGGGCCGGGACGGGCGGCGGGTCATGCAGATCGGCGGCAACCTGCTGGTGGGCGCGCTGGCCGCACTGGCATTGCCCGCGAGCTGGGACTATGTGCGCTTCATGGTGCGCGAGGGCACTCCGGTGCTGGGCCTGCCCTTGTTCTGGGTCTATCTGCCCTTTGTGCTGATGCTGCTGGCACTGGTGCTGCGCTGCGGCTTTGCGCTGCGGCAGGCGCTGCGCGGACAGGAGCTGGAAGTGGAACTCCGGCTGTGAGCGCGGCTCTGGGCACACTGCTGGGGGTGATGTTGGCCGGGCTGTTGCTGCGCATGCCGATTGGGTTTTCCATGCTGGCCTCCGGCGTGGGCTATCTGCTGGTCAAAGGCCAGGATCTGGGGCTGGTGGCCGAGCAGGTCTGCAACGGGCTGTACAACAACTATGTGCTGCTGGCCGTGCCCCTGTTTGTGTTTGCTGCCAACCTGATGAACGCCGGCACAGTGAGCGAGCGGATTTTTGATTTCTGCCGAATTCTGGTCGGGCGCATGCGCGGCGGCCTGGCGCAGGTGGACATTTTGGTGAGCGTGGTTTTTTCCGGCATGAGCGGCAGCGCGATTGCCGACGCGGCCGGGCCGGGCTTGGTCACCATCCGCCAGATGCTGAAAAAGCCCGAGTACACGCCCGGTTTTGCCGGTGCCGTGGTGGTGGCCAGCGCGACGCTGGGGCCCATCATTCCCCCGAGTATTCCGATGGTGATGTACGCATTGGTGTCGGGGGCGTCGGTAGGGGCGCTGTTTTTGGGCGGGGTGGTGCCGGGCCTGTGCATGGCCTTGCTGATGATGGCGGTGGTGCATGTGATTGCCACCCGCCGCAATATGCCGCGCGAAGAACCGATTCCCGTGCGCGCGTGGCCAGCGATTTTTTACCGTGGCGCACTGCCCCTGTCCATGCCCATCGTGCTGCTCGGCGGTATTTACAGCGGTGCGTTTACACCCACCGAAGCAGCGGCGGTGGCGGCCTTGCACGCCTTGCTGCTGGCTACCCTGGTGTACCGGGCCCTGAGCTGGCGCGCATTCGCGGGCGTGGTGCTGGAGTCCACCCGCAGCAGCGCGGTTATCACCCTGATTCTGGCGGGCTCCTTCATTCTGAATTACGCCTTTACCAGCGAAGGCGTGCCGCAAGCCATGGCGCACTGGGTGGCGGGCATGGACCTCTCGCAACTGCATTTTTTGCTGATGGTGAACGCCTTGTTTCTGGTGCTGGGCTGTTTTTTGGATGTATCGGTGCTGCTCATGGTGTTTGTGCCCATGCTGCTGCCCGCAGCGCGCCTCTTGGGCGTGGACCTGGTGCACTTTGGCGTGCTGGTGGTACTCAACATGATGATCGGCCTGATCCACCCGCCTTTTGGCATGCTGCTCTTCGTCACCAAAGCGCTGACCGGTATTCCTATCGGCGACATGATGCGCGAGGGCTGGCCTTTTTTGCTCATGCTGCTGGCGCTGCTGCTGGCCATGACGGTGTTCCCCCAAATCGTGCTCTGGTTACCGCAACGCATGGGCTATGTGACCGGCTAAGGCCCGCACAACACCCCGGGCCGGGCACCGGACCCCACCGCTATACTGAATCGCATCAATAACCCGATTCGTGTGGAGACCATGGCCAACAGCCCCTCGCTGGAGAGTTTTCTCGGCAAAGCCATACGCGAAAAGCGGCTGGGCCACGGCCTGACAATTGCCGATGTGTCCGAGCGGGCCGGCATCAGCCGGGGCATGCTCTCCAAAATTGAAAATGCCCAAACGGCCACCAGCCTGGATACCTTGCAGCGGATTTCTGCCGCGCTGGGGGTGTCACTGTCCATGCTGTTCCGTGATTTCGGAGTGGAAGGCGGCTCCGCCCAACATGTGCGCAAGGGGGCGGGCATGGAGGTCGTACGCCGGGGCACGAAAAGCGGGCACACCTACCACTTGCTGGCCTACGACCAGGGTCCAACCAAGACCTTTGAGCCTTTTCTGATCACTATCGACGACCAAAGTGAGGTTTTTCCCGACTTTGAGCATCCGGGCACCGAATTCATCTACATGCTCGAAGGCCGCATGGACTACCGCCACGGCGAACAGCTCTACACCCTGCTGCCCGGCGACTCGCTCACCTTCCGGGGCGAAGTGCCCCATGGGCCCGGCGTTTTGCACGAGGTGCCGATCCGCTTCATTACCGTGATCGTCTACCCGCAGCGGGGCGAAGCCGACTAAACGTGCGGCGTGGGCGGGTTTATCCTAAAGAATAATTGTTGCACTGAAAGAATTTTTCGGGCATAGTCCGCTCCAACGACGTTGCGAGACATTTCATGCCCTGGAGACTGCTCAAGTTTGGTTTATCGGACCGGCACCCCGAGCCGCGGATGTTCACGCCGCCGGGGCCGCTGAAGTCCAGTTATGACGTGGTCATCATCGGCGCGGGTGGGCACGGACTGGCCAGTGCGTATTACCTGGCCCGTGACCACGGCATCACCAATGTGGCCGTGATCGAGCAGGGCTATATCGGCGGCGGCAACACCGGGCGCAACACCACCATCATCCGCTCCAACTATCTGACGCCCGAGGGGGTGAAGTTTTATGACGAGTCAGTACGTCTGTGGCAAGACCTCTCCACCGACTTCGATCTGAACTTGTTTTATTCCACACGCGGGCATTTCACCCTGGCGCACACCGACGCATCCATGCGCACCATGCGCTGGCGCGCCGAGGTCAACAAGCACTACGGCATCGATTCCGAGCTGGTCTATCCCGACTTCATCCAGAAAGCGGTGCCGTCCATGGACATGCGCTGCGCCGGGCATGCCCCCATCCTGGGTGCGCTGTACCACGCGCCGGGCGCCATTGCCCGGCACGATGCGGTGGCCTGGGGCTACGGGCGCGGCGCGGACATGCGCGGCGTTGAAATCCACCAGCAAACCCGGGTGCTCGACATCGTGACCCAGGGCGGGCGGGTCACCGGCGTGAAGACCTCCCGCGGCGACATTGCCTGCGGGAAAGTTTTGTGCGCGGTGGCCGGCTCCACCCCGCGCATCCTGAAAATGCTGGGCCTGCGCAGCCCCATCTACATCCACCCTCTGCAAGCCATGGTCAGCGAGCCCATGAAACAGTGGCTGGACCCGATCCTGGTCTCAGGCAGCTTGCACGTCTACATCAGCCAGACTGCGCGCGGCGAACTGGTCATGGGTGCGTCACTGGATCCCTATGAGCTGCATTCCACCCGTTCCACGCTGGACTTCACCGAGGGCTTGAGCGCCCACATGGTGGAAATGCTGCCCCAGTTGTCGCAGGCCAAAATCGTGCGGCAGTGGGCAGGCATGGCCGATATGACGCCCGATTTCGCGCCCATCATGGGCAAGACACCGGTCGAAGGCTTTTACCTGGACGCCGGTTGGGGAACCTGGGGCTTCAAGGCCACGCCGGTATGCGGCAAAACCATGTCCTACACCGTCGCAAACGACCGCGCCCATCCGCTGATTGAAGGCTTTGCGTTTGACCGTTTCGAGCGCTATTCGCTCACCGGTGAAAAAGGCGCAGCTTCCGTCGGACATTGACGTCAACCCGCAGGCAATCCCACGCACCATGAAAATCATGACCTGCCCCATCAACGGCCCGCGCCTGGTCTCGGAATTCGTCTACTGGGGCGAATGCAAAACCATGCCCGACCCGGACACCAGCAGCGACGCGCAGTGGGCCGATTACGTCTTCAATAAAACCGGCGCACCCGGCCTCAAGCACGAATGGTGGTGCCACACCCCCAGCAACACCTGGTTCATCGCGGTGCGTGACACCCAAACCGATGTGATTGAAAAGACCTTTCTCTATGGCCAGCAGTAATTCCATGCGCCTGCCCCCACAGCCCGGGGAGTGGCTGGACCGCAGCACGCCCCTGCAGTTTCGCTTCGAGGGGCGCAGCTACAGCGGTTTTGGCGGCGACAGCATCAGCGCCGCGCTGTGGGCTGCCGGGCAGTACACGCTGGGTCGCTCCTTCAAATACCACCGCCCGCGCGGGGTGCTGACGCTGGCCAACCACGACATCAATGTGATGTTGCAGTCGCCCCAGGCCATGAACATCCGCGGTGACGTCGAGGCACTGCGCGAGGGCATGGACTTGGTTGCAGTGAACACCAAGGGTGGCGTGGACAAGGACCGCAACCGCTTCATGGGACTGCTGGCGCGTTTTCTGCCGGTGGGCTTTTACTACAAGGCCTTCCATACCAAGGCACTCTTTCCGCTGTGGGAGCGGGTGATACGCGATTTTTCTGGTCTGGGCCAGCTGGATTTGTCCAAGCCCGCCCTGCCCACACCCAAGCGCTACGATTTTTGCGATGTGCTGGTCATTGGCGCGGGCGTCTCGGGTTTGCAGGCTGCCTTGCACGCGGCACGGGCTGGCGCGCAGGTGGTGGTGGTCGATGAAAACGCCCGCAGCGGCGGCAGTGCCAGCTACCAGCTGGGTGCCAACACCGCACCCCTGGAGGCCTTGCGCCAGCTGCAAGCGGCGGTTGCTGCACAGCCCCTCATCCGCTTGCTCACCGACACCGTAGCCGCCGGGTACTACGCCGACCACTGGGTGGCGCTGGTGGACCCGCAGCGCATGACCAAGCTGCGGGCCAAGGCCGTGGTGGTGGCCAGCGGAGCCTTCGAACTCCCCGCCGTGTTCCACCAAAACGACATCCCCGGCATCATGACCGGCGGTGCTGCGCAGCGCTTGATCAACCGCTACGCCGTGCGGCCCATGCACACGGCGGTGGCGCTGGTGGCCAACAGCGAAGGCTTCACGGCGGTACTTGATGCGCTGCGCGCAGGCGTGGGAGTCGCAGCCGTTGCCGACATGCGCAGCCTGCCCCCGGACTGCGCCGCGCGTGCAGCGGTGCGCGCTGCCGGCGTGCGGATACTGGACGGCTGGGCGATTTACGAAGCCCATGCCGGTGACAGTGGGCGCCGCCTGACTGGCGTCACGCTGGTACCGCTGCTGGCCAATGGCGATCCCGACACCCGCGCCAGCGAGCGCGTGGCCTGCGACGGCGTGATCATGAGCGTGGGCTACGCGCCTGCGTCCAATCTTTTGTACCAGGCGGGCACGTCCATGGGCTGGTCTGACGCCGTGCAGCAGTTTGTGCCGGCCACGCTGCCTGCGGGCATCTTTGCCTGCGGGCGGGTCAACGGCGTGTACGACAACGCAGCCAAAGCGCTGGACGGCCAGCGCGCCGGCCTGCAGGCCGCCGCCCATTGCGGCTACACCAGCCAGTCGGCGCCGCCGCCGGTGCCCGAGGCGCTGCGCTGCCCCAGCCACCCCTGGCCCATCGTGGCCCACCCCCAGGGCAAAAATTTTGTCGATTTCGACGAAGACCTGCAGCTCAAAGATTTTTACAACGCAGCGCAAGAAGGCTACGACAACATCGAGCTGATGAAGCGCTACACCACCAACGGCATGGGCCCCAGCCAGGGCAAACACTCCAATATGACAGCGCTGCGGGTGTTGGCGCGCATCACCGGCAAGACGCCGATCGAAGTCGGCACCACCACCGCACGACCCTTCTTCCACCCGGTGCCGATTTCGCACCTGGCCGGGCGCGGTTTCACCCCCGAACGGCACACGCCCATGCGCGCCCTGCATGCGCAAGCCGGGGCGGTCTGGATGGCGGCGGGTATGTGGCAGCGCCCCGAGTACTACGCGATCACTGGTCAGTCCCGCATGCAGTGCATACGTGGCGAAGCCATGAATGTGCGCGAACGGGTGGGCATCATCGACGTGGGCACGCTGGGCAAGCTCGAAGTCATTGGCCCGCAGGCCGCCGCGTTTCTGGAGCGTGTCTACATCTCGCGCTACGCGAATCTGGCGGTGGGAATGACCCGCTACGCGGTGATGTGCGACGAATCCGGCGTGGTCATTGACGACGGCGTGGTAGCACGTCTGGGTGAGCAGCATTTTTATTTCACCACCACCACCTCGGGCGCGGCCACGGTGTACCGCGAGCTCTCGCGTCTGAACACGATGTGGCGCATGGACTGCGGCATCGTCAACCATACCGGTGCGTTTGCCGGCGTGAATGTGGCCGGGCCCCAGGCGCGGGCGCTGCTGGCCGCGCTGACCACAGCCGACCTGGGTGGCGATGCCTTCCCCTACCTGGGCGTTCGGGCCATTGATGTAGCCGGTATCGCAGCACGTGCGATGCGGGTGGGTTTTGTCGGGGAGTGGGGCTACGAAATCCATGTGCCGGCCGAGCACGGTGCGGCGCTGTGGCAGGCCCTGATGCAAGCCGGTGCAGCGCTTGGCATACGCCCTTTCGGCGTGGAGGCGCAGCGTCTGTTGCGGCTGGAGAAGGGCCACATCATCATCGGCCAGGACACCGACGGCCTGACCGTCCCGCGCGAAGCCGCGCTGGGCTGGGCCGCCAAGATGGACAAACCGTTTTTCATCGGTCAGCGCAGCCTGCACGCCATTGCCAAACGGGCGCAAAAGCAGACCCTGGTCGGCTTCACGCTGGGTATCCCCGGCATGGATGCCAGCCAGGACAACCACCCCGACATGCCATCCGAGAGCCACCTGGTCATCATGGACGGTGAGATCAGCGGACGCATCACCAGCGTGGCGTTCAGCCCGGCGCTGGGCCGGGTCATCGGCATGGCCTATGTCACACCCGCACTCAGCGCAGTCGGGACCCACCTGCCAGTTCGCCTGACCAGCGGCAAGATGGTGCACGCGCACGTGGTGGCGTTGCCTTTCTATGACGCCAGCGGTGCCCGCCAGAAGGAGGCCAGCGCATGAATACCCTGACGCACGCGCCGCGCCGCGCCTCGCCCTTTGAGCTGGCGCAACACTGGTACGCGGAAGACACCGGGCCAGCTGCAGCCGACCTGACCCTGACGGACCGCTCACTGCAAACTGCCCGCTGGGGCTGCAAAGGCCCGGCGGCGCCGCAGTGGCTGGCCGAGCAGGGTTTGCCCGTGCCGCCGGACTACAACCGCTACCGCGAACTGGTGACAGGCGGTCTGGTTGCGCGCCTGGGTGTTACCGAGTTCCTGATCGAGGCCGACGCGGCCACACTGGGCCTGCTGCACGATGCGGCGATGCCCGCGGGGCGGGTTCACGGCCTGTATCCGGTCTTGCGTCAGGACGCCGCCCTGCAACTGGAAGGCCCCGCCTTGCACACGCTACTGCGCCAGGTCTGCTCGGTCGATTTGCAAGCCCGCGAAAACCCGCCGGACGCGGTATTTCTGACCTCCATGGTGGGCGTTGGCGTGACCCTTTTGTGGCGCGGCGAGGCCTTGTTGATGTGGGCTGACGGCACCATGGGCAGCTATCTGTGGGACACGCTGGCAGAGGTGGCGCGCGACTGCGGCAGCCTGCGCGTGCGGCCTGCGCCCTGAATTTTTGTCCTTCGCACCCCGACCCTTTGCCCCAACCCAAGGAGACACACGATGAACCGAGAAGAGGCCAAGAAGTTTTTTAAAGACCACAACGTGCGCTATGTGCTGGCGCAGTTTGTTGACATCCATGGCGCGGCCAAGGCCAAAGCGGTTCCGGTCTCGCACTTTGATGAAGTACTGGATACCGGCGCGGGCTTTGCAGGCTTTGCGGTATGGGGCCTGGGTATTCAGCCGCACGGGCCCGATTTCATGGCCCGTGGCGACCTCAGCGCGGTCAGCCTGGTGCCCTGGCAGCCCGGTTTTGCACGCATCGTCTGCGACGGCCATGTCCACGGCAAGCCCTGGGAATACGACAGCCGCGTGGTGCTGAAAAAGCAGGCCGCACTGCTCAAGGAACAAGGCCTGACCTTCTTTACCGGCCTGGAGCCCGAGTTCTCTGTGTTGCGCCGTGACGAGCAAGGCCATATCGTGCCCTGCGACGCCAGCGACACACTGCAAAAACCCTGCTACGACTACAAAGCACTGTCGCGTACCCGTGAGTACATGGACCGCCTGGTCACTGCGGCCATCGGCTCAGGCCTGGACGTCTACCAGATTGACCATGAAGACGGCAACGGCCAATTCGAGATCAACTACACCTATGGTGATTGCCTGACCTCAGCCGATCAGTTCATCGGCTTCAAGATGGCGGCCGCCGAGATCGCCAACGACATGGGGCTGATCTGCTCCTTCATGCCAAAGCCCTTCAGCAACCGCCCGGGCAACGGCATGCACATGCACATGTCCATGGGCGACGGCAAGCGCAACCTGTTTGAAGACAAGTCCGACAAGCGCGGGCTGGATTTGTCGACCATGGCCTACCACTTCCTGGGCGGGGTGCTCAAGCACGCCAAGGCGATCACCGCGATTTGCTGCCCCACCGTCAACTCCTACAAGCGACTGGTGGTCGGACGCTCGCTCACCGGTGCCACCTGGGCGCCGGCCTACGTGAGTTACGGCAACAACAACCGCTCCTGCATGGTGCGCATACCCGGCGGGCGCTTGGAATTGCGCGTGCCGGACGGTGGCTGCAACCCCTACCTGGCCGCCGCCGCAGTCATTGCAGCCGGCATGGACGGCATGAAGAACCAGATCGACCCGGGCGACCCGGTGAACGAAAACCTCTACGAGATGAGCGCTGCCGAGTTGCGCAGCCGTGGCATCGAGACGCTGCCGCAAAACCTCAACGAGGCCATCGACGCATTGGAAGCAGACCGGGTCATCATGGATGCGCTCGGGCCGGTAGCCCAGACCTTTGTGGACCTCAAGCGCATGGAGTGGGTGGAATACATGCGCCATGTCTCCGATTGGGAAATCAAAACCTACCTCGAATTTTTCTAACCCCTGTTCCCAGGGCTTTGCGAAGGACCGACCATGTGCGGAATTATTGGATTACTGATTAAAAAGCCTGCGCTGCGCAGCGAATTGGGGCGCTGGATGACGCCGATGCTGATTGGCATGACCGAGCGCGGCCCGGACTCGGCCGGGCTGGCCGTCTTCAGCGACCCGCTGAGCGACGACCACGCGCGCAAAATCAGCGTGTATTCGGGGCTCACGGCCCTGGGATCGGGCTTTGACTGGCATGCGCTGGCCGCTGCGCTGGAGAAGCACCAGGGCAGCGCCGTTTCACTGCAAACCAAGGACAACCACGCCATCCTCACCGTCACCGGTGACCCGGTGCAGGCCCAGCATTTCATCAAAGCCTATGACCCGCTGCTGCATCTGCTCTCGCTGGGGCGCAGCATTGATTTGTACAAAGACATCGGCATGCCCGCGGCCGTGGCGCAGCGCTATGACTTTGCGCACATGACGGGCTCGCACGTGGTGGGCCATACCCGCATGGCCACCGAGTCGGCGGTGACGCCGGATCGGGCCCACCCGTTTACCGCAGGCCAGGACTTCTGCATGGTGCACAACGGCTCGCTGTCCAACCCCTACCAGATCCGGCGCATGCTGGAGCCGCGCGGCATCAAGTTCGACACCGACAACGACACCGAGAGCGCCTGCCGTTTTATTGAATGGCGTATGCGCGAAGGCGACGACCTGAAAACCGCGCTGGAAACCGGTTTTGACGAGCTGGACGGTTTTTACACGCTGCTGATGGGAACCCAGGACCAGCTCGCCCTGATCCGTGACCCCTTTGCCTGCAAACCGGCAGTAGTGGCTGAGACCGACGACTACGTGGCAATCGCCTCGGAATTCCGCTCGCTGGCGCACCTCCCCGATATTGACCACGCCTATGTGTTTGAACCCGCACCCCAGGAGATGTACATATGGAAGGCATGAACTTCGATCTGCGCCAGCAGACGGTGCGTGAACTCAACGGCTTTCTGCACAGCGCGGAGGGCAAAGCCAAGCGCGGCACCATCGCCGTACACCACCCCGATGGCGCGCACAACATCGCCGCCGGCCTGAATGCACCGGTCAAAGTCGTAGTGCACGGCCACGCCGGTTACTACGCAGCGGGCATGAATATGCATGCCGACATCACCATCGAAGGCAGCGCCGGTACTGGCGTAGCCGAAAACATGATGAGCGGACGCGTCCATGTCAAAGGCTTTGCCAGCAACAGCGCGGGCGCGTCAGCGCACGGCGGCTTGCTGGTCATTGATGGCAACGCGGCCTTGCGCTGCGGCATCTCGCTCAAAGGCGGCGACATCGTGGTGGGCGGCTCGGTAGGCAGCTTTTCGGCCTTCATGGCGCAAGCCGGTCGCATGGTGGTCTGCGGCGATGCAGGTGACGGACTGGGCGACTCGCTCTACGAGGCGGTGCTGTACGTCAAAGGCAGCATCCAATCATTGGGTGCGGATGCACAGATTGAGCCCATGGGCGAGGCCGACCTGAAAGCCGTGACCGATTTGCTAAGCCAGGCCGGTTTCTCGCAGCACAAGGCCGCCGACTTCAAGCGTGTGGCCAGCAAGCGCGAGCTCTACCACTGGAACGCCGACGCCAACCAAGAATATTAGAAAGAACACCATGGAACATCCGATGAACTTTGTCAAACCTCTGGTGCGGGAAGAGTCCTGGGGCTATGACGCAAAAATGCAGCAGTACATCCGCAACGCCGCCGCGCACGGCCTCTACGAAATTCGCGGCATGGGCGCCAAGCGCCACCTGCCGCATTTTGACGATCTGCTGTTTCTAGCGGCCTCGCTGTCGCGCTACCCGCTGGAGGGTTATCGCGAGCGCTGCACCACCAAAACGATATTGGGCACCCGCTTTGCCAAAAAGCCGATTGAGTTGGATATCCCGATCACCATCGCCGGCATGAGCTTTGGCGCACTATCGGCCAATGTGAAAGAGTCGCTGGGGCGTGCCGCCACCGAAATGGGTACCTCCACCACCACCGGCGACGGTGGCATGACCAGCGAGGAACGTAACTCCTCCAAAACCCTGGTCTACCAGTGCCTGCCCTCGCGTTACGGCTTCAATCCGGACGATGTACGCCGCGCCGACGCGATTGAAGTCGTGATCGGCCAGGGTGCCAAACCCGGCGGCGGCGGCATGTTGCTGGGGCAGAAAGTCAACCCGCGGGTGGCCAAGATGCGCACCCTGCCTGAAGGCGTGGACCAGCGTTCCGCCTGCCGCCAGCCCGACTGGACCGGCCCCGATGACCTGACCATCAAGATCAACGAACTGCGCGAGATCACCGATTGGGAAAAGCCGATTTACGTGAAAGTGGGCGCAACCCGTACCTTTAACGACGTCAAGCTCGCAGTGCATGCCGGTGCCGACGTGGTCGTAGTGGACGGCATGCAAGGGGGCACCGCAGCGACGCAAACCTGCTTTATTGAACACGTGGGCATTCCCACGCTGGCGGCGCTGCGCCAGGCGGTGGACGCGCTGGAAGACCTGGACATGGTCGGCAAAGTGCAGCTCATCATCTCCGGCGGCATCCGTACCGGTGCCGATGTGGCCAAGGCGCTGGCCATGGGCGCAGACGCCGTGGCCATCGGCCAGGGCGTGCTGGTTGCGCTGGGCTGCAATTCACCAAGCTATATGCACAACGGCGAGCACATGAGCGCCCTGGCTGAATATGAAGCCCTGGGCACATCCCCCGGCTTTTGCCACCACTGCCACACCGGCAAATGCCCGGTGGGCGTGACCACGCAGGACGCCGTTCTGGAGCAGCGCCTGCAGCCCGATGTGGGCAGCAAACGCCTGCGCAATTACCTCAAGACGCTGAACATGGAACTCACCACCATCGCGCGCGCCTGCGGTAAACAAAACGTGCACCACCTGGAGCGCGAAGACCTGGTGGCGCTAACGGTAGAGGCCGCCGCCATGGCGCGCCTGCCGCTGGCCGGAACCAACTGGATACCGGGCCACGACGGGCGTTACTGACCAGGGATCCCCGAGCCTGCGGCAACGCAGGCCCATGTGCGGCGGCCAGGCCGCCCCATTCAGGAGCGCGGGCGGGTTTTGTCGGGGTCGTAATGCGCAAAACGCACCACGCTGGCCGTCAGGCGTTTTTGCTGGCCGTCGAGCTTGCCGATTTCCAGTGCCGTGCCGATGGCGCTATGGTGCACATCCACGCGCGCCAGCGCAATGGTTTTACCCAGCAAGGGTGAGCGCATGCCCGAGGTGACCACGCCGACCTGCGCGCGCCCGGCATAAACACCGTCACCGTGGCCCACCGCCTCGGTGCTCTCAATGTCCAGGCCCACCAGTTTGTGCGAGGGGTTGTCTTTGCGCCGCTGCAACGCTGCGCGGCCAATGAAGTCATCGGTTTTTCCCTTGAGTGGAACCGTGAAGCCGATGCCGGCTTCAAACGGATCGGTCTGGTCCGAAAACTCGTAACCCGCAAAAATAAGCCCGGCTTCGATGCGCACCAGATCCAGCGCGTCAAGACCCATGGGCAAGAGACCGTGCGGCTGCCCGGCGGCCATAAGCGCATCAAACACGGCGCAGGCGTCACGCGGGTGGCACCAGACCTCGTAACCCAGCTCGCCGGTGTAGCCGGTGCGTGAAACCATGAGCGGCGGGCCGTTGGCGTCACCCAGACGACCCACAGTGAAGCGGAACCACTCCAGCTCAGCCAGCGCGGGTTGGTGCGGCGGCGTCCAGATGATGGGCGCAAGCACGGCACGGCTGGCCGGGCCTTGCACCGCAATGTTGTGCAGCTGGTCGGTGGAGTTGCGCACCAGCACCTGCAAGCCCAGCGCCTTGGCCTGGTCTTGCAGCCAGATGCCGCCAAAGTCGTCACCGCCGACCCAGCGGAAGTTGTCACGCCCCAGGCGCAGCAGGGTGCCGTCGTCGAGCATGCCGCCATGCGGGTAACACAGGGCCGAATACACCACCTGGCCGACGCCCAGCTTTTTCACATCCCGCGTGAGGCAATGCTGAAGCAAGGTTTCGGCATCAGGCCCGGTGACTTCGAATTTGCGCAGGGCCGACAAATCGACCAGCACGGCTTTTTCGCGGCAGGCCCAGTATTCGGCAATCGGGTCGCTCTTGGCGTAGCTGCGCGCCAGCCAGAAGCCTTTGTACTCCACGAAGTTACGGGTCAGCGCCGAGGTGCGGGGATGGAATGCGGACTGTCTGCTCATGGTGGGCTCCGATGCGGGCGTAACCCGGTGCGCAATGCTGGGGGGAAAGGCGTGGGCCGCGTCGAACACGCGCACCAGAATATCCGTGGGGTTCCAGCCGTTGGCCGGACTGGTGTCGTCGGGGCAGGCAGACGATACGCAGACCAGATCGGTCAAGGCGCGCAGCAATACATAGTCGCCCGGGCGGGACCAGGGCTCGTCCGAACCCACGACGCCATGGGCGTCGATAAAGGTGTTGAAGAAAAAATTGATCGCCATCCAGCCACGCCGTCCGGCAATGCCGAAGGCGGCCAGCGCGGTGTTGAAGTTCTCGCTGCAGTTGTTGTGGCCGGGGTAGCCCAAATCGTCGTAGTACTTGGCGGCGCAGGCCATGGCGAAAGCGTCGTGGCGGCCCACGGTGTCTTGCACCACTTCAACCAGGGCCGTCATGTCCTGGTCGTAGTACTTGGCATGCAGGCCCGGCATGGGGTAGGAGTGGCCCATCAGTGTGCGGGTGGTGGTGACGTCCAGCGGCAGTTGCAAGCCCTGATCCAGCTTGGCCTGGGAGAAGCATTGGAAATCGGTGCACTGCTTGCCATCCACATCCACGATCTGGATGTACTGCCCGGCCTTGACCGCGTAGGCCCTGGCGCTGGCGTTTTTCACCAGCAGCTCTTGCACGGGAACCAAACCGTCGAACTGCCGCAGGGCGTGGGATCGCGTCCCTGGCCCCTGGCTGGTATCCAAAGCGCTTGGAGGGAGCGACCCGTCTTCAGCCATGCGTGCCACAAAGGCTCCCGTTCAAAAAGAGATAACGCACCCCAGCGGCGCGCCCGAATACCGGGCGCTTAAGGGGTCTGGCGCAAATAGGCTTGCATGGAATCATCGAGCGCGTCTTTCCACGGGGTGTGGTGGGGCGGGGCCATGGTTCCAGTGATCAGGGACTTGTAGCTGTTGTCGCGAAAGCCCATGATGTTTTCCGCCTTGTGCTGTTTCCAAGCAAAGAAGGCTTCGTTCATGCCTTTGATATCAAAGTCCGGGTAGTCGGTGAGATCGACCAGCGACTGCACATAGTCGCCCTGGTACTCAATGGCGTCATGCGCATCGGCCAGCGCTGCTTCCCGCGCCGCCCAGGCTTCGCCGTCGGCCTGCATGGCAGCAGCATCGGGCAGGCTTTGGCGGCCCAGCATCACGTCGCGCGCGTACCAGGCCTGCGCGTCGAACATATTGAAGGTGTACCACTGGTCCTGCATACCAATGTAAAAAAGCTTGGGGTTGGCTTCCCAGACCACGCCACGGTACAAATTGCGCGGCCACAAACGGTTATTCGTTTGCAGGCGCAGACTGTCCGGCAAGAAGGGGAAATGGTGCTGATAGCCGGTGCACAAAATGACCGCATCAACCTCTTTGGTGCTGCCGTCTTTGAAGTGCGCCGTCTTGCCCACCAGCTTTTGCAGCAGCGGCTTTTCTTCCCAGTTGGCGGGCCAGTCGTAGCCGATGGGGTTGGTGCGGTGGCTGACGGTGACCGATTTGCAACCGTATTTCCAGCACTGCGATCCGATGTCTTCGGCCGAATAACTGGTGCCGATGATCAGAATGTTTTTATCGACAAACTCGATAGCGTCACGGAAATCATGGGCGTGCAGAACCCGCCCAGGAAAGTCCTCAAAGCCGGGGAAATGCGGCACGTTGGGCGTAGAAAAGTGACCGTTCGCCACCACCACGAAATCAAATTGCTCGGTGTAGACCCGGTTGCCCACCAGGTCATGCACCGTCACGTCAAAGAGCTGGCTGCCGGCGTCATAGCTGACGCTGCGCACAGGGGTACGAAACCGGATCCATGGCCGCACCTGGGCTTTTTTGACACGGCCTTCGATGTAATCAAACATGACAGCACGCGGTGGATAAGAGGCAATCTGGCGGCCGAAATGCTCTTCAAAGCTGTAATCGGCAAACTCCAGTCCCTCTTTGGGGCCATTGCTCCACAAATACCGGTACATGGAGCCGTGAACGGGCTCGCCGTACTCGTCTAAGCCGGTACGCCAGGTGTAATTCCACAGACCGCCCCAGTTGTCTTGCTTCTCGAAACAAACAACTTCAGGGATGTCCACCCCTTTTTGGGCCGCCGACTGGAATGCCCTGAGTTGCGCCAAACCGGACGGACCGGCACCAATGACTGCGACACGTTTTTTCATGCTCATTTCCTGGCAAACAAAAGTTTAGAAAGTTTTCTCTGTGTTGAACTTAGTTTCCTCCAAGGGTTCAACAAAGTGGATACGGGTTTACACCTATTGCTGTTTGGGTGCTACACAAAAAAGAATGTAGACTGAAAAAAAGTTGCATGCTGGTAACTTTTTTCGCTGGCTTGTTCACACCGAAACCGCCCTCACCAAAAGGAATTGTCATGACCGCCTCCTGGAGATTCTCAGCACTTGCCGACCGCCACATCGCCCTGGGCTCCAAGCTGGAGGACTGGAGCGGCATGGGAACCGCCTGGTCATACGCCAAGGACGCTGACGCGGAATATATGGCGGTGCGCACCAAGGCCGGCCTGATGGACGTGTCGGGGCTGAAAAAAATCCATCTCAACGGGCCGCACGCCAGCCATTTGCTCGACCGGGTCACGACCCGTAATGTCGAAAAGCTGGCCCCGGGACGCAGTGTGTACTGCTCCATGCTGGATGAACGCGGCAAATTCATCGATGACGGAATCATCTACCGCTTCGGGCCGAATTCCTTTATGTTTGTGCATGGCTCCGGAGCAGGCCACGAGTCGCTGGTGGCAGCATCTACCGGCAAAGACGTCTCCATCCGCTTTGACGACAACCTGCACGATTTGTCACTGCAAGGCCCGCTGGCGGTTGACTTTTTGGAAAAACACATCCCGGCGGTGCGCAAGCTGGCGTATTTCGCCCACATGCCCGCCATGTTGTACGGCCGCCCGATCACGCTCTCACGCACCGGCTACACCGGCGAACGGGGCTACGAGATCTTCTGCCGCGGCCAGGACGCAGGCCATATCTGGGACTCGATCCTCTCCGAGGGTGCGGCCATGGGCATCATCCCTTGCCGCTTCACCACGCTGGATATGTTGCGTACCGAGAGCTATCTGGTGTTCTTCCCCTACGACAACTCCGAGATGTACCCCTTCGCCAACGAAGCCCCCGGCGACACGCTGTGGGAGCTGGGCCTGGACTTCACCGTCAGCCCCGGCAAGCAGGGTTTCCGTGGCGCGCAAGAACATTACCGGCTCAAAGGCAAAGAGCGCTTCAAGCTCTTTGGTCTCAAACTCGACAGCCACGAAGCGGCCAAAGAAGGCAGCCTGGTTTTCCAGGGTGACAAGCAGGTGGGCGTGGTCACCTGCCCCATGTATTCACCGCTGAACCACTGGTCCATTGCGATCGCACGGCTGGACGTCCCCGTATGCGTGCAGGGCACGCCCCTGACGGTGCGGGGCCCGGGCGGCGACGTAAAGGCGATTGCCCACGAAATGCCGTTCTACGACAAGGACAAGAAGCGCCGCACCGTGCAAGACTGAATCCAAACGACCGCATGCCGCCCCGCCACAACGGGGCGTCAATTTTTTGCCCGCGCCGCCGGGACATCACGCCTTACGCACACCACGAGAAAACACGATGAACAAGCCCACTGCGGTTCGATTCCCTCCCCCGGATGCCCAACCGAGTACCGCCATCCTGGACGGATGGGTGGTGACGGAAGGCAAGCCCAGCATGAAAACCTGGGTGCAACACACGTCAAGCGACGCAAGCATGATTTCCGGCACATGGGAAGCCACACCGGGCAGCTACCACGCCACCTATTCCGCCTATGAATTCGTCCACATGATCGAAGGCGAAATCACCATCACCCCGGACGGCGGCACGCCGGTTCATGTCGGGCCGGGTGATGCCTTTGTTATCGAGGCCGATTTCAAAGGCACATGGAAGATCGAAAAAGCAGTGCGCAAGCACTTTTGCGTACAGCTCAAATAAGCCCAACACCCCAACAACAGGCACCACCAGGAGACCCCATGGCCCTATCCGACATTGACATTGCCCAAGCCGCCACCCTCAAGCCCATCTTGCAGATGGCGCAAGAGCGCCTGCACATTCCGCTGGAGGCACTGGAGCCCTATGGACACTACAAAGCCAAGATCGACCTGGGC
>CANFHZ010000031.1 GCA_947446885.1 Comamonadaceae bacterium | reverse complement strand
TTCTTCTTGGCCCTGCAGGCGTCGGAGCAGTAGCGCACCGATTCCCAATTCTTGGCCCAGGCCTTGCGCCAGGTCATGGGGCGCTGGCAAACCGCGCAGGGTTTGGAAGGCAGGCTGCTCTTGTTGCCTTTGAAGTCGTTTTTTGCATCGTTTTTCATGGTGTTCTTGGTCTGTAGTTTTTCACGCTAGGCCCGGCGACGGGTCGCTCGCCGGTTCGGCCATGTCAGCGAACAGGTCCTGCTGCGCGGCGGTGAATTGGGCGGCTTGGGTGGTGTTGCGGGCCGCGACCTTGCCTGCGCTTTCGGCTTTGCCAGACCTTCGCCGCATACCGGTTTGCGCCATACCGCTTTTGCGTGAACCGTGGCGCGATTGCACCGCGTCGGCTTCGGCCCGCGCCTCGGGGGTTTTGCGCAGGCCGTACAGGCGGTCCTTGGCGGCTTTCACCGCCGTCTTGTCGTCCACGATGGGCGCGGGGTAGTCGCGCCCTATGACGCAGCCGGCCATGCGCTCCAGCGTGTCGTTCATCTTCCAGGGTTCGGCCAGGTAGGGCAGCGGCACGCGGGCCAGCTCGGGCACCCAGTGGCGGATGAAGGCGCCGTCGGGGTCCTGGTCTTGCGCCTGCTTGGTAGGCGAATAGATGCGCAAGGTGTTGATGCCCGTGGTGCCGCTTTGCATTTGCATCTGGCTCCAGTGGATGCCGGCCTCAAAGTCCAGAAACTGGCGCGCCAGAAAAATGCCCGTGGGGCGCCAGTGCAGCCACAGGTGGTAGGACGCAAAACTCACCAGCATCGCGCGCATCCGAAAGTTGAGCCAGCCCGTGGCTTTCAGTGAACGCATGCAGGCGTCCACCATCGGATAGCCGGTCTGACCAGCGCACCAGGCCTCAAAGCGGGTCGCGTCAAAGTCGTTTTCGCGCAGGCCGTCGCACACACTTGCAAAATTTTCAAACTCAATCGACGGCTGGTCTTCGAGCTTTTGCATGAAATGGCAATGCCAGCGCAGCCGCCCGCTAAAACTGCGCAGGGCTTTGGCCAGAACGCGGTCGCTGGTGTGGGCGATGGCGTGTTCAGTGGCCTGGTGCACCGCGCGCATGGAGATGGTGCCAAAAGCCAAATGCGGGCTCAGACGGCTGCAGGCGTCGGGCGCGGTCAGGGGGCTGGACATGGCGCGCCGGTAATCACGCCCGCGCCCGTCCAGAAAACCGTCCAGTTCGGCCCAGGCGCTGGCTTCGGTGCCGGTCTGTACCGACTTGGTATCCGCCTGCAAGCCCAGCGCCTGCAAGCTGGGAATCTCGTGCAAGTCCAAACCCGCTACCCCGGCAAAGCCGCCTTGGGCCAGCACGCGCGGCGCGTCCATACGCGCCTGCCAGCGCTGCGCCCAGCCAAAGCGCGAGCGCAGGCGCCGCACCACACCGGTCTGCGTCCATTCCTGCCAACGCACGCTGCTGGAGGCGCACCAGGCAGCAACGGCCTTGTCGCGTGCATAAGTCCACATAGCACCGGTTTCTTCATGGCTGAGCAAATCGGTGAAGCCGGTTTCGGCCCGCAGCGCCTCCAAGACCGCGCTGGCCGACCCCACGCGAACCAACAACGGCAATCCGCGCGCCACCAGCGACGCGCGCAGGGGTGCCAAACTATCGAGCGCAAATTGCAGGTGACTGGTGCTGAATTCCGGGCTGCTCAGCCACTCCGGTTCGATGATGAAAAGGCCAAGGGCCGACTCGAACTGCTGTGCCGCCGCCAGGGGCGCATGGTCGTCCTGGCGTAAATCCCGTTTGAACCAGACCAGCGCGCAGGACGGTTGATGGGGCGGGCGATGATCAAACATCGATAGGACTCTAGCAAAAGGACAGGTGTAGCGCCGTGGGAGGGAAATGCGCTGCTGCCCGGGGCAGAAAACAAAAAAGCCCGGCAGTGAGTGCCAGGCTTTTTGTCCCTTGCGGGGTGTTGTGGTGGTGATAGGTGGATTTGAACCACCGACATCAGCATTATGAATGCTGCGCTCTAACCAACTGAGCTATATCACCGTGGGGCGCGATTATAGCCAGCCATGCGAGGCGCTCACGCCCGGTTAGTTGTTGGTGAATTCGGCGGGACGCTTGCCGACAAATGCAGCCATGCCCTCTTTCTGGTCTGCGGTGGCGAACAGCGCGTGGAAGAGGCGGCGCTCGAAATGCGTGCCATCGGACAGGCTGCCTTCAAAGGCGCGGTTCACGCTTTCCTTGGCCGCCATGGTGGCGATCTGCGAGTAGGAGCACACCATTAGCGCGGCGGCGAGGGCCTCGTCCATCAGCGTGTCCAGCGGAACCACGCGGCTGACCAAGCCGGCGCGCTCGGCCTCGGCGGCATCCATCATGCGGCCGGTGAGCACCATGTCCATGGCCTTGGCCTTGCCCACGGCGCGCGGCAGGCGCTGCGTGCCGCCCGCGCCCGGAATCACCCCCAGCTTGATTTCGGGCTGGCCGAATTTGGCGTTGTCGGCGGCAATGATGAAGTCGCACAACATGGCCAGCTCGCATCCCCCGCCCAGCGCAAAGCCGGACACGGCGGCGATGACCGGCTTGCGGATGCTGCGCAGCGTCTCCCAGTTGCGGCTGATGTAGTCACTCTTGTACACATCGGTAAAGCTGTAGCCGGCCATGCCGCCAATATCAGCGCCGGCCGCAAACGCTTTCTCACTCCCGGTGATGATCAGGCAACCCAGCGCCGGGTCTGCGTCAAAGACTTGCAGCGCGTGGCCGAGTTCGTCCATCAACTGGTCGTTCAGCGCATTGAGTTGCTTGGGGCGGTTGAGGGTCACGATGGCGACTTTGTCAGCCTCGGTGCGGGTTTGTATGCATTCGTACTGCATGGTGGCTCCGATTGATAGCGTATATGTGAAGTGTGCGCGCGAACGGATCAGGCCGGCCAGGCGTCTTTGGCCCGGCTGCCCGCAGCCAGGCGCCAGGTGGTGGCGCGTTCGGGTAGCGCCAGCGGCAGGCGCAGCAACTGCTTGTCGCGGCTGATCAGCGCCACACAACGCCGCGCCGGGCCCAGAACGGCGCCCAGATCGTCAAGCTTGTGGATGCGCCAGCCGCCCGATGGCAGCTCCACGCCCAACCACTCGTCTGCGGCACACAAGCCGGCACGCTGCGCCGCGCCGCCCTGCAATACGGTTTTGATACGCAAAACGCCCGCGGTTTCCGTTACGCGCAGGCCCAAACGCTGCGCAGGCTGCGCCGGATCGTCATACACGAGCACGCCCTGCGATTCCAGCAGCGGGCGCAGCGGCAGCTCCCGGGTGCCGTGCACCCAGGCTTTGATGTCCTTGGCCCAGGAGCGGCCGCTGAGGGCTTGCAATACAGCCAGCACATCGGCCTCCTGCATGGGGCCACCCTGGCAGCGTTGCCACAGGCCGCGCATCACATCGTCCAGCGTGGCGCTGCCCTGCTGGCGCAGTGTCAGGTCCATGCACAAAGCCACCAGCGCACCCTTTTGGTAGTAGCTGATGGTGGCGTTGGGGGTGTTCTCATCCTGCCGGTAGTACTTGACCCAGGCGTCAAAACTGGCTTGGGCCACACTTTGCACCGTGCGCCCCGGCGCTTGCAGAACCTGGTTGATGGTTTTGTTGAGTAGGCGCAGATAGGCCGTATCGTCAATCAGACCGGCGCGGCGCAGCAACAAGTCGTCGTAGTAACTGGTAAAGCCCTCAAAAAACCACAGCAGATCGGTGTAGTTTTCCCGGGTGTAGTCGTAGCGGGCGAACGCTGCCGGGCGCAGGCGTTTGACATTCCAGGTGTGGAAGTATTCGTGGCTGATCAAGCCGAGCAGCGTGGTGTAGCCCTCGCTGGTTTTGGGCTCACCCAGGCGCGGCAGGTCGCGCCGTGCGGCAATCAGTGCCGTGCTGTTGCGGTGCTCCAGTCCGCCGTAGTTGTCATCCACCGCATTGAGCAAAAAAGTGTAGTGCGCAAACGGCAGATCCGCCGCACCGGCCGCATCACCGTGCCAGAAGCGGATCGCGGTCTCGCAAATTTTCTGGGTATCGCGCAGCAGGCGCTCGCGATCAAACGAGGGCAAAGCACCCGCCACCACGATGCGGTGGCTGATACCGCAAGCCCTGAACTCTGCGCTCCAGAAGTCCCCCATCTCCACCGGACAGTCTGCCAACTCGTCGTAATCCGCCGCCCGGTACAGACCGAAACCGCGCCGGTCAAGCTTTTGTGCGGGCAAACCGGTTGCTACCCGCCAGGATGGGTGCGCCAGCGCAGGCAGCAACTCCAGCGTGTGCGGCTGATCGACGTAACCCTGCGCCATCAGACACAAGCTGGTGGCGTTGAAAAACCCCCGCGCGCTGTCCAGCCAGGCCGTGCGTACCGAGTTGTCCAGGGCGTACACGGTGTAGCGCACGCGCAAAGGATGCTCCGGATTGGCATCCACCTCCCAGCTGGCTTTATCGATCTGGGTCAGTCTGCAGCTGCGCCCCTCTTGGGTACAGACAATTTCTTGCAGATGGCGCGAAAACTCCCGCACCATGTAGCTGCCCGGAATCCAGACCGGCAATTGCAGCCCTTGGCAGGCAGCAGGATGCTGCAGCGTCATCTCCACATGCCAGTGGTGGGCGTTGGTGTCCGCAGGGCTAACGCGGTAGTGCACCGCTGCGGGTGAGAAATGCGCGGCGGCCTGGCGTGGCTTCGGCATGGGGTCTATAGCTTCGCGGTATCGGCCAGTGCCTGCTCCACCCGGGCGTTGTCCACCGCGCCGGGGATGCGCACGCCGTTGACAAAAAGCAGCGTGGGTGTGCCGGTGATTTTGTACTTGCGGCCCAGCTCAACATTGCGCGCCACCGCCGCGGTGTCGCACATGGCACTGGCGGGCGCTGCGGCTTGCTCGCGCAGCATCCAATCCTGCCAGGCCAAGGCGCGGTCTTTGGCGCACCAGATGTCGTGCGATTTTTTCAAGGAATCAGGCCCCAGCACGGGATACAAAAACAGGTACACGGTGACGTTGTCAACCTTGATCAAATCACGTTCAAAGCGCTTGCAATAGCCACAGTTGGGGTCTTCAAACACCGCCATCTTGCGCTGCCCGTTGCCGCGCACCAGGGTGAACGCGTCTTTGATGGGCAGGCTGTCAAATGGGATGGCGGTCAATTTGGCGATGCGCTCCTCGGTGAGGTTGCGCCGGGTTTTGGTGTCGATGATGTGGCCGTCGATCAGGAAATCGCCTTTGCCATCGGTGTAATAAATCTCGCTCCCGTTAACACGCACCTCGAACAAGCCGCCCACGCCGGCCGGCTTGATGTCGTCAATGACTTTGAGTTGCGGCAGGCGCTGGCCCAGCGCCTGGCGAATTGCGGCCTCTTGCGCGCCTGCAACTGTGGCCAGACACATCAGGGTCAGCGCGCTGGCGCAGCGCATCAATCGGTTCATGGACATAGTGAGAAATAGGGACATAAAGAAAAGTGGAGATTCAGGAAAGCCCCATAGCCTGGCGCGTGACCCAGTGCTTGAGGCCGGCACTGCGGTCAAAGCCGCGCAAGCCCCAATTGCGGGCCTGGGCAACCGCAGGGTGCGGATGGTCAAACAGGCGCTGCAAGGCGTCGGTGGTGTTGCCAACCAGGGCCGCTGCGGTCTTGCGCTCGCGCTCGTAGGCGCGCAAAACCCTGGCGTCGCTCAAGGGCCGCCAGTAGGCCCGTTCGTCCAAGGCGCGGGCCAGAGCGGCCACATCGCCCAAACCCAGGTTCAAGCCCTGGCCGGCCAGCGGGTGCACGGTGTGCGCAGCGTCGCCCGCCAGCACCCAGGCAGAACCCGGAGCGCCTTCGGAGCTCGGCATCGCGCCGCTCCAATGCTCGGCTACGGCGAACTGCAGCGGCCAGGTTTGCCGCTCTGCCGTGCATTCCAAGGCGCCCAAAGTCCCGTGGCTGGCCGTGTTCAGGGCGGCGTCAAAGTCGGCAGCGCCCATGTCGCGCAAAGCCTGCGCCCGCTGCGGGCTGAGCGACCAGACCACGGCGCATTCCGAGCCCAGAGGACCGTCCAGCGGTAGCAGTGCCAGCACTTCGGTGGCGGCTCCCTCGCGGTTAAACCACTGGCGGGCAACTTCTCCATGCGGCAGCGCGCTGCGCACGCGCGTGGCCAGCGCGTGCTGGCCATACGGTTTGTGGTCGTACACCAGACCCCAGCCAGCCCGGCTTGCGCTGGCACGGCCTTCACACACCACAGTCAAGGGCGCGGGGCGGGGGGCGTCGACCCGTTCAATCAGGCCCTGAAATTCCACCGCCTGCGCCAGGCGGCTCTCCAGCGCGGGCACATCGACCATCCAGTTGAGCGCCGCAACACCCTGGCCTGCCGCCTCAAAATGGAGCAAACCGCTGTCGTCGCCCATCACTTCCATGGCTTTAACCGGGGTGGCGCAGGCCGCATCGGGCCAGCACCGCAAGGAATCCAAGAGGGCGCGGGATGCCGGGCTGAGCGCATAAGCCCGCACGTCGCTGTGGCCTGGCGTTGGGTCTGGCGTGGCATCTACCAAGGCCACCCGCAGGCGCTTGGCCGCGAGCTGCAAGGCCATGGCGCGCCCGACGATGCCGGCGCCGCGCACGCAAATATCAAAGGGTCGAGTCATGGAACCATTTTAGGAGCCGGGCTGCGGCAGCAGGCCCGCGGCCGGGAATGCCCTCTCTACAATACGCGGCTCTTCTGAAGGAACACCCCCATGAGTTTGAAGTGCGGCATCGTTGGCCTGCCCAATGTCGGAAAGTCCACCCTGTTCAACGCATTGACCAAGGCGGGGATCGCCGCAGAAAACTATCCCTTTTGCACCATCGAGCCCAATGTAGGCGTGGTCGAAGTACCCGACCCCCGGCTAGCCCAGCTCTCGGCCATCGTGGAACCCGAGCGGGTGGTGCCGGCGATTGTGGAATTTGTGGACATTGCCGGCCTGGTTGCCGGAGCCAGCACAGGCGAAGGCTTGGGCAACAAATTTCTGGCCCACATCCGCGAAACCGATGCCACCGTCAATGTGGTGCGCTGCTTCGAGGACGACAATGTCATCCACGTCGCTGGCAAGGTAGATCCGATTGCTGATATTGAAGTGATTCAGACCGAGTTGTGCCTGGCCGACCTGGGCGCCGTCGAGAAGGCCCTGCACCGCGTCACCAAAACCGCGCGCTCGGGCGACAAAGAGTCCATCAAGCTGGTGGCAATTCTCGAAAAGTGCCAGGCCGCGCTGAACCAGGCCCGGCCCGTGCGCAGCCTGGACTTCAGCAAAGAAGAGTTGCCCCTGCTCAAACAGTTCTTTCTGATCACCGCCAAACCGGCCATGTTTGTGGCCAACGTGGCCGAAGACGGCTTTGAGAACAACCCGCTATTAGCGAGGCTGGAGGCTTTTGCCGCCGCGCAAAAAGCGCCTGTTGTCGCCATTTGTGCGAAAATGGAAGCAGAAATGAGCGAAATGAGCGACGAAGACCGCTTGATGTTCCTCCAAGAGCTGGGCCAGAGCGAGCCCGGTTTGAACCGCCTGATCCGCTCGGCCTACAGCCTGCTGGGCTTGCAAACCTATTTCACGGCGGGCGTCAAAGAGGTGCGCGCCTGGACCATTCGGGTCGGCGACACCGGCCCGCAAGCGGCGGGGGTGATCCACACCGATTTTGAAAAGGGCTATATCCGCGCCCAAACTATTGCGTTTGAAGACTTTATTGCGCACCAAGGCGAGCAAGGTGCCAAAGATGCTGGCAAGATGCGTGCAGAAGGCAAAGATTACGTGGTCAAGGATGGCGACGTGATGAATTTCTTGTTCAGTTCCTAACGCCGTCTGTTGGCGCAACCCCGACCACTTACCCAGGAGACCTCCATGCCCGCACTGCTTCCCCACATTGACCCGGACGGTCTGCTGGAGTTCTCCGTGGTCTACACCGACCGCGCGCTCAACCACATGTCGCAACGCTTTCAGGGCGTGATGCGCGATATCTCGGGCATGCTCAAAACCGTCTACCACGCGCATTCCAGCGTGCTGGTGCCGGGCAGCGGCACCTTTGGCATGGAGTCAGTTGCCCGCCAGTTTGCCACCGGGAAACATGTGCTGGTGATCCGCAACGGCTGGTTCAGCTACCGCTGGACGCAGATTTTTGATATGGGCAACATCCCGGCTAGCAGCACCGTGCTCAAGGCGCGTCGCACCAGCCAGGACAGCCAGGCCCACTGGGTACCCTGCCCTGTCGATGAAGTCGTCGCCACCATCCTGGCCGAGAAACCGGCGGTGGTGTTTGCGCCCCACGTGGAAACCTCGGCCGGCATGATCCTGCCCGACAGCTATTTGCGCGCTGTGGCGGATGCCGTGCACCAGGTCGGTGGCCTTTTTGTGCTCGACTGCATTGCCTCGGGCACCATCTGGGTGGACATGCAGGCCACCGGCGTTGACGTATTGGTGACCGCTCCGCAAAAAGGCTGGAGCGGCTCGCCCTGCTGCGCCATGGTCATGCTGAGCGAGCGGGCCCGCGGCGCCATCGACGCCACCACCAGCAGCAGCTTCGCCTGCGACCTGAAGAAGTGGCTGCAGGTGATGGAAGCGTATGAAAACGGCGCCCACATGTACCACACCACCATGCCTACCGACGCGCTCACGCGGCTGCAAGAGGTGATGCATGAGACCCAGGACTACGGCTTTGACAAGGTTTGCGCCGAACAGTGGGAGCTCGGCACCAAGGTGCGCGCCCTGATGGAGGGCCGTGGCATCCGCAGCGTGGCGGCCCCCGGCTTCCAGGCGCCTGGTGTCGTGGTCAGCTACACCACCGACCCCGGCGTGCAGAACAGTAAAAAGTTTTTGGCGCTTGGCCTGCAAACCGCAGCCGGTGTGCCGCTGCAATGCGATGAACCTGCTGACTTCATGACCTTCCGCATCGGGCTGTTTGGTCTGGACAAGCTGCACAACACCGACCGCAGCGTGGCCCAGTTGGCCACGGCTTTGGACGAGATGGGCTTTAAGCTGGCTATGGCAGCCTGAGCAATCCTGAACTTGATACCGCACTGAGTACCATGGAAGCACACGAAGCATCTGAACTGATTGAAGACGAGGCCGGCGAGAACAACCGGCAGAAAAACCGCGCAGCCCTGACGATTTCCATCTTCGCGATGGTGCTGGCCATCACCAGCTTGGGCGGATCTAACGCGGGCAAGGAAATCACCCAGGAAAACATCCTGGCGGCCAACAGCTATGCCTTCTACCAGGCCAAGTCCATCCGCCAAACCACGCTCAAAGTGGCAGTCGCAGATATGGAATTGCAGCTGCTGCGCGAGCCAGCCATGCCAGCGGCGGCCAAAGAGGCCATGGCCAAGAAAATCGAGGATTACAAAAAAACGGTGGATCGCTACGAGTCCGAGCCGGACACGCGCGAGGGTAAAAAAGAGCTGCTGGCCCGCGCCAAGGAACATGAAGAACTGCGCGACCTCGCCATGCGCAAAGACCCGTGGTTTGACTATGCGGAAGGCGGCCTCCAGATCGCCATCGTGCTCTTGTCGGTGTCCATATTGGCCTCGCTGCCGGCCTTGTATTTCACCGGCTTGGCACTGGGTCTTGTGGGCACACTTTTCAGCGCTAACGGGTTTTTTCTGCTTTTCTGACCCGCGACCGGCGTGCGCTGCCCGCAGGCCAGACCGCAGCCCTTGCACGGGCTTAGCAAAGCTGGCGTAAAGTTTGCTTACTGCGTGCGGTGTCGAATCGCCGTCAGGCACGGTTCTCAGCGCCCACAGTACGCCTTGATCATGAAAATGGAAAACCTGCCCGGCCCTCGCCAGGACGCCGCACCAACAGAATTAGTCAGCTTCCCCGAGCGCCGCGAGCGGCTGTACAAGCGTTTGGCCGAACGCCCCGATTACGTCGGCATGCCCACGCGCAAAATCGCCTTCTTGTCGACCGAGCGCTCCGGCTCCTCGTTTTTGTGTGATGCCTTGGACAAAACCGGGCAGTTCGGCATACCGGACGAGTATTTCTCGCTGAAATACATGAACACCTGGGCGCAGCTCCATAAGGTTCCGGAAACCGCGCTCGACGTCAACCGTTATATCCAATTCCTCTTTGCAAAAACGACCTCGCCCAATGGAGTGTTTTCGGTCAAGATTCACGCATACCAGCACGCCCAACTGAAGAAAATGGGCTTGGAATTCTTCGGCATCGGCTTCGACCATGTGTACAAGATCACCCGCCGCGACAAGATCAGCCAGGCCTATTCATTCGCCAAAGCCGATCTGAGCAAGGCATGGCAGTCGGGCGACAAACCGATTGCGCAGCCCGAGGTGCGGTTCACCGAAATTTCCCGCTATTTGCAGGTGCTGGCCGACTATGACAACTACATGAGCGCGAACACCGATCGCTTCAGCACCGAAACGCTGGTGTACGAGGACTTTGCCGGGCCCCAACAAATGGAAATCTTCAATCGCATCCTGGCCCAGAACCAGTGCCAAGCGGTTCAGCGTTTTGAGACTGCGTTGGAAAAACAAGCCAATCAACACGACCAGGAGCGGATTGCCATGTTCCGGCAATGGTTGGGCGTCGCGCAACACTGAGGCCTCTGCATCCACGTATAGTTCTCGCATGGGTCTGACCACACTACAAAAACTCGAAGCCGAAAGCATCCACATCTTCCGCGAAGCGGTCGCAGAGTGCGCCAAACCGGTCATGCTGTATTCCATCGGCAAAGACAGCACGGTGCTGCTGCATTTGGCGCGCAAAGCCTTCTACCCGGCACCGCTGCCGTTTCCGGTGATGCACATCGATACGGGTTGGAAATTCCGCGAGATGATTGCCTTCCGGGATCGCATTGCGCGGGAGGCGGGGCTCGACTTGATTGTTTACAGCAACCCGCAAGGGCTGGCCGAGGGCGTCAATCCCTTTGACCACGGATCCTCGTATTACACCGACGTCATGAAGACCCAGGCGCTCAAACAAGCGCTGGACCAGCATGGATTCACCGCCGCCTTTGGTGGTGCGCGCCGCGACGAGGAGAAGTCGCGCGCCAAGGAGCGCATCTATTCCGTGCGCGGGCCGGGCCACCGCTGGGACCCCAAGGCGCAGCGCCCCGAACTCTGGTCCTTACCCAACACCCAGCTGCAAGAAGGCTGTTCGCTGCGGGTGTTTCCTTTGTCCAACTGGACCGAGTCGGATGTGTGGGAATACATCGCCCAGGAGCAACTCGCTATCGTGCCCCTGTACTTCGCCAAAGAGCGTCCAGTGGTGCAACGCAACGGAGCCTGGATCATGGTGGACGACGCGCGCATGCGCTTGCAGCCGGGCGAAGAACCGCAGCTGCGATTGATCCGCTTTCGAACCCTGGGCTGCTACCCGCTGTCGGGGGCGATTGAAAGCGATGCCACAAGCCTGGATGACATCGTGCGCGAAACACGGAATGCCCGCCAGTCCGAACGCCAGGGCCGCGCCATTGACCATGATGGCGCAGGCTCCATGGAACGCAAGAAACAGGAAGGCTATTTCTGATGGCCGCCATGCTGGAAACCCTGCGCTTCATCACCTGCGGCAGCGTTGACGACGGCAAGTCGACCCTGATCGGGCGGCTGCTGTGGGATACGGGCTCGCTGCCCGAGGACCACGTTGCCGCCTTGCACACAGACTCGGCGGCGCACGGCACACAGGGCGAAGGCCTGGACTACGCCTTGCTGCTCGACGGTCTGCAAGCTGAGCGCGAACAGGGCATCACCATCGACGTGGCCTACCGCTATTTCCGCACGCCGCAGCGCACCTTCATCGTCGCCGACACGCCCGGCCACGAGCAGTACACCTGCAATATGGCCACCGGCGCGTCGGGGGCCGAACTGGCTGTGATCCTGGTCGACGCACGCAAAGGCGTGCTCAGCCAGACCCGGCGCCACAGCCGCATCGTGCACATGCTGGGTATTCAGCACGTGGTGGTGGCCATCAACAAAATGGACCTGGTCGGCTGGAGCCACGACACATTCCAGCACATCGAGGCCGACTACCGTGCGTTTGCGCAGGATTTGGATTTCGCCAGCCTGCACTGCATCCCGCTGTCTGCGCTGTGCGGCGACAACCTGATCACCGCCAGCACGGCTGCGCCCTGGTACAGCGGCCCGAGTCTGCTCGGCTACCTGGAGACACTGGACACCACCAACCGGGACGCCGAAGACTTCCGCATGCCGGTGCAATGGGTGAACCGGCCGAACCTGGACTTCAGAGGCTATTGCGGCCGGATTGCGTCCGGTTCTGTGGCCACTGGCGATACCGTACGGGTACTGCCTTCGGGTGCACTGGCCACGATCAAATCCATCGTGACCATGGACGGCGCGCTGCCGCATGCGCAGGCTGGCCAGTCCGTCACGCTGACGCTGGAGGAGGAAGTCGACATCAGCCGTGGCGACGTGATCACCCCTGCAGACCTGCCGGTGGAGTGTGCCGACCAGTTTGAGGTCCGGCTCTTATGGATGTCAGAGAAACCCTTGGTGGCCGGGCGCAGCTACGCGCTGAAGATCCACCACCAGCAGGCGGTTGCCACGGTGACAGCCATCAAGTACGAAATGGACATCCACACCGGCGCCCATCTGTCAGCAAAGTCGGTGGCCCGCAACACGATTGCGGTGGTCAACCTCAGTCTGAACCGGGTCATTGCCTTCGAGCCCTATGCGGGCAACCGGACTTTGGGCGCCTTGATTTTGGTGGACCGCCTGAGCAAAGAAACCGTGGCCGCGGGCATGGTCCACTTCGCCCTGCGCCGTGCCAGCAATATCCACTGGCACAGCCTGGATCTGGACCGCCGGGCCCGGGAACAGCAAAAAGAACAAAAGGCCTGCTGCGTATGGTTTACCGGTTTATCCGGCTCGGGGAAATCGACGATTGCGAATCTGGTGGAAAAGCGTCTGCATGCCAGCGGCAAACACACCTACCTGCTGGACGGGGACAACTTGCGCCACGGCATCAACCGCGATCTGGGCTTTACCGAGGCCGACCGGGTGGAGAACATCCGCCGCGTAGCCGAAATTGCCAAACTCATGGTGGATGCCGGCCTGGTGGTGTTGGTGTCGCTGATTTCACCCTACCGCGCCGACCGCGATCTGGCCCGCAGCCTCGTGCCAGCGGGTGACTTTCTGGAGGTGTTCGTAGACACCCCGGTCGCCGTATGCGAGCAGCGCGACCCCAAAGGGCTGTATGCCAAGGTGCGTGCCGGTGCGATCAAGAACTTCACCGGTATTGACAGCCCCTACGAACCCCCGCTGAAACCCGAGCTGCGGATAACAACGGTTGACACCTCCGCGCAGGAGGCTGCTGAAATGATTGCCGCCCTGCTCGGTACGCATCCGGGTCCACAGTGACAGACAGACTGCGACCGGGCGGGCTACAGAACACCGAGGGCGTGCACGCCGCTGTGCTGGAGCTGGCCGTTACGGCTGGCCGTGCCATCATGGACATCTATGCAGCGGCGCACGATGACGCCCTTGCCACATCTGCCACCCGCTTGGCGGACAAATCCGACGGCAGCCCGCTCACACAGGCCGATCTGGCCGCGCACACCATCCTTTGCCAAGGGCTGGCTGCGCTGACGCCCCACATTCCGGTGGTTTCCGAAGAAGACGCGCAGGCCGATTACCAGCCCCATACGGGCTGCTTCTGGTTGCTGGATCCGTTGGACGGCACCAAGGAATTTCTGGCCTTCAACGGAGAGTTCACCGTCAATATCGCGCTGATCGACGCGGGCACACCCCGCTTTGGCGTGGTCTACGCCCCGGCCTTGGACACCCTGTATTGGGGGGGGCGTGCGCTGGGCGCATTCCGCAAACAGCGCTCGGCCGTGCAGGCCATGCGGGTGGCTGTGCCACCCAGCGCAGGGCAGGTGGTTCGGATGGTGGCCAGCAAGAGCCACCTCAATGCCGAGACCCGCCAGTTCATCGGCGGATTTTCACCGGTGGAACTGGTGCAGGCAGGCAGCTCGCTGAAGTTCTGCCGTGTGGCCGAGGGCAATGCCGACATCTACCCCCGTTTGGCGCCGACCTGCGAATGGGACACGGCGGCGGCGCAGGCCGTGCTGGAGGGCGCGGGCGGGTATGTGTATGACACGCAAGGGCAGCCCCTGCGCTATGGGAAAGCAGCGGTGCGCAACCCCTCGTTTATCGCCGCGTCCATGCCGTACGCGGACCTGGCTTTCACACCCTGACGACCATCCCGGTGAGATCGCTGCTGAGCAACTTGCAGGCGGACAGCGCAACCTGAAAAGGATTGAGCAAAGTCTGCTCGGCTTCTTCGGCAAAGTTGCTTCTGCGCATGGCCGTATCGGTCCGGCCGGGCACCAGGCAGTTCACGCGCACACCGTCATCAGCCCACTCGTCGGCCAGGCCCTGCGTCAGGTTGACGATGGCCGCCTTGCTCGCGGAATACGGCGTGTACTGCGCCCGCCCGCGGCTGTACGAAGACGAAGAAAAGTTCAGCAGCATGCCCCGGCTTGCGCGCAGCGGCTCCAGGCTGGCTTTGGCGATGTAGAACGCTGCGGACAAATTCACCCGTATCAGCTGGTCAATCGCACCCATGCTTTGCGAAGCCAGGCTGCCCTGCTCCAGCAGCCCCACTGTGTTGACCACAAAGTCCAGCCCACCCAGGGTGTGTACTGCGCGCGCAACGGTCGCGGCAACCTGATCCGGGTCGGCCACATCACACCCGGTGCTGCGGGAGGCCTCAAAAGTTTGCGCCCCCGACTCCTGCAACACCCGGGAGATGGCGTTGCCAATGCCCTTGGTGCCACCAAAAATCAGGGCGCGCTTTGTGCGCACGTTCAAACCCTGCTTTTCCGGATCCCATTGCGAAGCACGGGTGCGGAACAACTCGTCCGCCAGCACCATATCCAGGTCTTCGGTGATCTTGATGTTCTCGCTGCTGCCTTTGACGATGCGCACCCGCCCCATGGGGTTGCAATCCATGTAAATCCCGCAGTCGTCCGTGAAATCCGCCAGGCGGGACTCACCCACTTCGCGGTAAGAGCGCAGCAGGGACTGAAAGTGAAAACCCTGGGGCGTCTGGCCGCGGTAAATATGGTTGCGCTTGGGTATGGACTGGATATAGCCGTCGCGCTCCACGATGATGGTGTCGGCCGTGGGGATGGCCACGTCCACCGCCTCATGCTGCTCCAGGGCTTGCACTACGTCGTGGATGATTTGCGCGGAGAGAAACGGGCGCGCGGCGTCATGGATGACCACGCTATCGGGCGGTTCGGCCCCCAAGTGCTTCAGGGCAGCCCAGGTCGAGGCCTGGCGGCTGTCGCCACCAATCACAAACTCGGCGGACTGCTCATGGGCCAGCAGCTTTTTGGCCAGTGCAACCGCATCTGCGGGCACCACGACCACCATGCGGGCCTGCGGGTCGTAGCTGTTCAGTGCGGCATAGCTGTGTTCCAGCAGCGATTTGCCGGCCACGCGGATGAATTGTTTGGGCGTGTCCTGGTTCAAGCGCAAGCCCTGCCCGCCCGCGAGCAGAACAAAAGCGAGGCTACGCGGCACAGGCCAATGCGGTATCCGCGGATGCATGGCGGCCTGCGCCGAAACGGGCATCCAAAGCGTCAAGCAGACCCACGTCCATGGCAAACGGCGCGCCTTGATAGGTGCGGGCAATTCCGGCAATGCGTTCGACTTTGGCGTGTTTGCCTTCGATGATGGCGCGGATCAACTCCAAACGCGTCACCAGCATATAAATCGGGCCGCCCGGATCGACCGTGGAGGGGCTTTCCAGATGGGTCACGTAATAAGGGTCGGAAACCTGCCAGTTACCATAGTTTTCCGCCAAATTGCGCGCAATGTCATCCGGCACCGCAAACGCCACGTCCAAAAACTCGACTTTTCTGATACCAAAAGGAGAGAATGCAAAGTTCTGGTTGTATCCAAAACTTCCGTGCACGCCGGTAAGCAGTTTGCCGCCCGAAGGGTAATAAATAAAAATATCGATGCACATACCCGTCAGCTTGTGCACCACCGGCAGTTGGTAGGTTTTCTCCAGGCGCAAATAGCCGCTGCTCAGGCGAAAGCTTTTGCTTTGCGCAATCAGCTCCACCACCGTGAATATGTCCTGGTTGGCGAAAATACCGACATCAATATCTTTATCGTGCGGCAAAAATCCACCGTTGCGCTGAAATCCCAACAAGGTTCCTGAAACCAGAAACGGCTCAATATCGCCTACGGCCAACACCTCTTGCAGGTCCTTCAAAGCCCGCGCAGCGTCACCTGCGTTGAATTCCATGGCGGCACTTTTGGCACCGCTGACATCCGAATTCAGAAACTCGCCGTCAATTTCCGCATCGCTTTGTCGCGACACCTTACGCAAAACTTTATCAAGTAAGGCCGCCGCCCGGTCGTGCGCGCCGAGATGGCAATGCGCCTGCGCCACACGGAACCAGGGAATGACCTCGTTCGAGCCGGCGGGCACCGGTTTCGAAGACCAGGCAATGCATTCCTCATATTCGCGGTTTTTGTGGTGAAACTCACCGATCAGTTGCGCGATGTCGTGGCAAATTTTCGACATGCCAGCGCGCGACAGCACCTGGTGAATTTCTTTCTGGAGTTGAATCCAGCCTTTCCAGGGCGTGTGGGAGTTCTGGGTATTGATAATAATAGGCGCGCGCTCGACAAAGGCTTTGGCGCACAACAGGGCAAACATATTCGACTTGTCGCGCCGCAATTCCGCCTGCATCAGGTTGAGCGCGCTGTCCATTTCCTGGTGATCCATACAGATTTCCAGCGCCATGAACCAATCCTGACCGGTGCCGGTAAAACTACTGCCATTGAGGGTCGGGGGAGTAAGCGGCTGCTTGGCAATCATGCAGGCAACGGTTTGCCGGATAACGTGATTTTTCGGTAGCCGCTCCATATCCGGAGTGAGCTCTTTATTCACAATAGACTGGTAAACCTGCAAAATCATTTGCGGGCGCTGCACCAGTTTCGCGTTATATACGGCCAATGTGGACGCAAATATAACCACCGCAGGATTTTTCATCCACCGGCAGAAATCAATGAATTCCTCCGATATAACCAGATCAAGCCCGCACTCGGTAATGATCTGTTCAGCCTGCTCATAAGCCTGCTGCTCCACCATCACTGCCAGACGCGACAATACGGGGAGCATGGAATCTCTTTTTGACATGGTGCGTAACTCCCGACCGATTTGAATTTACAAACCACCCGCTATAAAGAGCCGGAGAACATTAACCCTTCAAAAGCGTCATAACAGCTTGCGGCTGCTGGTTCGCCTGCGCCAGCATGGCCGTGGCAGCCTGCTGAATAATTTGTGTCTTGGCCAGCATAGTGGTTGCCAAGGCATAGTCGGTATCCATGATCGTGCTGCGCGATTGGGTGGCGTTCGAAGAGATATTCGTCAAATTATCAGCCGCATATTCCATGCGGTTGATACCGGCACCGATAGCGGCACGCTGATTATTAATCTCTTCTAGCGCGGAAGTGATGGCCGTCAGTGAGTCCGCCGCGGCACTGTAGTCCTTGATATCCAGTCCATCAATATTCAGTAACCCCGAAACTCCCATGTCACCGATTACGACAGAAACCGTATCGCCGCTGGCATTTCCCGCCTGGAACTTGAAAGTCCCGACTGAAGCGTCCAGTAAAACCTGGTCATTCCATTTTGTATCGGTGGAGACGTCGTTAATCTGCGATGAGAGTTGCTGAAACTCCAAATCCAAATAGCTGCGCTGCACCGAGGAATAGGTTCCGTTCATCGATTGCACAGCGAGTTCGCGCATGCGTTGCAGCATATTCGACTGCTCAATCATCGCGCCCTCAGCGGTTTGCATCATATTGATACCGTCGTTGAGATTGCGAACTGCCATATTGAGCCCGCGAATTTGCGTGGTCATGTTCTGGCCGATGGCCAAACCCGCCGCGTCATCTTTGGCCGAGTTCACCCGGGTGCCGGTTGATAACTGCTCCATGGCCGTGCTCATATGCCGGGCATTGGTTTTCATCGCATTTTGCGAATACATAGCGCTGACATTGGTGTTGATAACTGACATGCTATTCTCCAAAACTGAAAATGGAATACCCTGCTAATACGACATTTGGATCGCCGACACCACTGTCGGACTTTCCGGCCTTCCGGCCTAACGAGTTCTAACAAGCAATAGGTATGCCAGAAATTTTCCACCTATGCGGCTATTTCTTGCCACTTACCCGAAAAACAGGCAAAAAAAAGCCTGTCAGGCGACAGGCTTGGAGGCATGAAAAGAAGAATTACTTCAGCAATTGCATAACACCTTGCGATTGCTGGTTAGCCTGAGCCAGCATCGCTGTCGCGGCCTGTTGAATAATTTGGGTTTTGGCCAGTGCAGTTGTCGCTGTGGCGTAGTCCGTATCCATAATCGTACTGCGCGACTGGGTCGCGTTGGACGAAATATTCGACAAATTGTCTACCGCATATTCCATCCGGTTGATGCCGGCACCGATAGTGGCACGTTGGTTATTAATAGTTTCTAATGCGCTGGTGATGGACGTCAACGCGGTGGCCGAGTGGGCATACGTATCAATGGCGTTACCGCTAATATTCAAACCGGTGCTACTTGTACCCATGTCACCAATCACCACAGATACCGTCTGCCCGCTGGCTTGGCCAGCTTGAAATGTAAAAGTACCGACGGAATCGTTCAACAAGACTTGGTCGTTCCAAGTAGTATCCGTAGATATGTCGTTGATTTGGGAGTTGAGTTGCTGAAACTCCAAATCCAGATAACTGCGCTGAACCGACGAATAGGTTCCATTCATCGACTGCACAGCGAGTTCACGCATGCGTTGCAGCATGTTTGACTGCTCGACCATTGCGCCCTCAGCGGTTTGCATCATATTGATGCCGTCGTTCAAATTGCGTACCGCCATATTCAGACCGCGGATTTGCGATGTCATGTTTTGGCCGATTGCCAGACCTGCGGCATCGTCTTTCGCCGAGTTCACCCGCGTGCCCGTTGACAACTGCTCCATGGCCGTGCTCATGGCGCGCGCATTGGTCTTCATCGCGTTTTGCGAATACAAAGCGCTTACGTTTGTGTTAATAACTGTCATGATCTCACTCCAATTTCAATGTAAGCGCCACAAACTGGCGGCACTTGTTGGTTGGTATCCAGTGTCAAATTCCACAGGAACATTACCTGCTCAATTAGATAAAGCAATTGGTGTGCCAAGTTTTTTGCCGCCTGTGTTGCCGGTTTTGCCGCGGGCCCGCTTGGGTCACAGTGCCGCCGGCGCATAAAAAAAGCCCGTCGGGTGACGGGCTTTTTATGGCTGAGTCGCTTACTTCAAAAGGGACAGTACCGACTGCGGCTGCTGGTTTGCCTGGGCCAACATGGCTGTGGCCGCCTGCTGGATGATCTGGGTCTTGGACAGCTGTGTCGATGCTTCAGCGTAATCGGTATCCATCACCGTGCTCTTTGACGCAGTGACGTTGGACGCGATATTGGTCAGGTTGTCGGCGGCATAGGTCAGGCGGTTGATGCCGGCACCGATGGTGGAACGCTGCTGGTTAATCGTCTCCAATGCAGAGTCGAGCTTACCAATGGTCGCCTGCGCAGCAGAGGCGGTCGAGACTGCACTGCCCAGTGTCACGCCCGACGCCAAGGAGGAGAAAGCCATGTTGGCCACGTCGATCGAGATCGTTTGACCAGACGCTTGACCCACCTGGAAGCTGAAACCTGCGCTTCCGGTCCCATCAAGCAAATTAATGCTGTTCCAGGTCGTGTCCGTGGAAATATCCGTGATTTGCGAGCCGAGCTGGTCGAATTCGTTCTGCAAATACGAACGCTGGGTGCTGGAATAGGTGCCGTTGGAGGCTTGCACGGACAGCTCACGCATGCGTTGCAGCATATTGGACTGCTCGACCATCGCGCCCTCTGCCGTTTGCATCATGTTGATGCCGTCGTTGGCGTTACGCACAGCCTGATTCAGGCCACGAATCTGCGACGTCATGGTTTGGCCGATGGCCAAACCAGCCGCGTCGTCCTTGGCGTTGTTAATGCGGCTGCCCGTTGAGAGCTTCTCCATCGCGCTGCTCATGGCCCGCGCGTTGGTTTTCATGCTGTTCTGTGCAAACAGAGCATTCACGTTGGTGTTGATTACTGACATAGCGATTCTCCATAAAGGTAAAAAAGGTCGATGCCAGCGATCTGGCCACAATCCATCAACAAGTGCTTTGTCCATTTTTTAGACAACAGCGCCTGATAAAAAGGTAGTAAGCAAAGCGCGTGCCATAATTTTTTGCCGCTTTTGCCAGCCTTTTTCGCCCTGGAGCGGCAAATTTGCCGGACGGTGGCCAGTATTTGCCGCTGGGCGGGAGGGGCGGTTCCGTACAGCCCGCCCGAGCCAAACCAGACGCAAAAAAGCCCGCTGGCGGCTGCCAGCGGGCTTGGTCGAAAGCCTTAGCCCTGCTAGATGTACAGGGTAAGCACTCGGGTGTCGCTTACTTGAGCAGTGCCAACACCGTCTGCGGTTGCTGGTTAGCCTGGGCCAGCATGGCGGTGGCGGCCTGCTGCACGATCTGGGTCTTGGACAGCTGCGTCGATGCCGTCGCATAGTCTGTATCCATCACCGAGCTGCGCGAGGCGGCCACGTTAGCAGAGATATTGGTCAAGTTGTCCGCAGCGTAGGTCATACGATTGATGCCGGCGCCAATGGTGGCGCGTTGCTGATTAATGATGTCCAGAGCTGAGTCCAAATAGCCCAGCGTGGTCTGCGCAGAGGTAGCCGAGCTGATAGCCGAGCTGGGCGTGGTCATGCTGGCAGCCAGGGTGGTCAAACTCATGTCGCCGATGGCCACATCGATTGTTTGGCCGGAAGACTGCCCAACCTGGAAGGAGAACGTCGCCGAAGTCAGCAAATTAATACCATTCCAGGTGGTGTCCGTGGAAATGTCGGTGATTTGCGAACCCAGCTCGCTGAATTCCGTTTGCAGGTAGCTGCGCTGCGTGCTGGAATAGGTACCGTTGGCGGATTGAACAGCGAGTTCACGCATGCGCTGCAGCATATTGGTTTGTTCAACCATGGCGCCTTCAGCAGTTTGCAGCATATTCACGCCGTCATTGGCATTGCGCACAGCCTGGTTCAAGCCGCGGATTTGCGAGGTCATGGACTGACCGATGGCGAGGCCGGCGGCATCGTCTTTGGCGGAATTGATGCGGCTGCCGGTCGACAGCTGCTCCATTGCAGTGGTCATGTTCCGCGCATTGATTTTCAAAGCGTTTTGAGCAAAAAGGGCGCTCACGTTGGTGTTAATCGCTGACATGGTATTTCTCCAAAAAAAACAGTTACGAGGCAGATACAAAATTTGGACAAGTGGGTGAAGATTGTTGTTTGACCATCTTCTGACCTGCCGCTACAGAAATAAACCGTCTGTACTTACAGCATCGGTGCCAGGAATTCATACTTGAGCCCGGCCACCACATATTTATGCGGCTTTGTTGTAAAGAATCCCTTTGAGGTCATCGATGTGGTGCGCCATGCGCAATACATCTTCTGAGGGGATTTGCCGGATCAACTCGCCCGTGGCGGTATTACTGACCCGGATCACAGCCTGGTTCTTAGAGTCGTCATACGAAAACCCCAGACCTTGCTTGGTGGCACTCATTTGCTCGTTGAGCAGATTGACCGCGTCTTGCAAGTTTTTGTGGGCTTGAACCGGATCAAACTTGATGTCGCTGGGCTTGGGCACGTGCAACTCAATGGCCTTGGGTACCTGCACCCGTGGGGCCGCGTCATCTGTCGTCTGTTCGGGGCGCTTGGTCACCGCTGCCTGGGCAGCGCCACCGTGCATCACCCCGGGTGGGGGATTTCCAATTTCGGAAAGCATAGTTCTCCGTCCTTTCAAAAGTAACCGCATAAGCTCGGGTCTGAGCGCGGGTCACTGATGAATCGGCGACTGGCAGGAAAACTTGAGGGCTACAACCCGCTGACCATCAAGGCACGCGGCTGTGCCGGTTCACATCGCATTATTTGTTGGTGTACATGGCCATCAGACCGGCAAAGGAGCTGGTCAAACCGGTCTGCGTGCTCTTGGTCTGGCCCACGATGCTGTCCATGGCTGCAAACTGCTTGGTGTAGTGCGCCAGCAGACGGGTCATGCGGTCGTCCAACTTGCTCAGGTCGTCCTGATAACTCGTAATACGGCTGGTGGCATTCGCACTTTCTGTGCTGACTGTGCCCGTGCTTTTCAGTAGGTTGTAAAGCGAGCGGCTGGCATCGCCGGCAATACCCGCACTCGTCGTGGTGTCGTACGCGCTAAGGTCCTGCTGATTCCCCGACAACAAAGTCACAGTGTTCGTGAAGTCCGTGTCAAAAGCCAGATCCAGTTTCACCGAATTGACGGTTAGTTTGCCGCTTTTGTCCAGCTCGACGCCGATATCGTGAAAATAACTCACCGACGAGGACGGAGCCGTGTCCGATACCGCCGTGACCATGGTTCGCATCTGATCCCGCAGGGTGCGGACGGTGGAATTTCCGACCAATGTACCCCCGTAAGTCGCCAAGGTGGACTTGGGATTGGTGAGCTCGTCCATCAGGCTGTTGGCGTCGTTGTACGCAGCCACCAGCGCATTGACTTTGCCCTTGGCAACACTGGTGTCATTGCTCAAGTCCACGGCGGCGGGGCTGCCGCTGTTGGTGCCCTTGAGTAACAAGGTCAGGCCGGGAATTGCACCCGTGATGGTGTTGCTGCTGCTGGTAACGCTGATGCCGTCGATGGTGGCGGCCGCGTCGGCCGCATCCTGCAAGTTGGAACTGGAAAAGTCGAAGCCGGAATCCACGGTGCCACCACCGCTGGCTGTATCGCTTGCCGTCATGGTGAAGCTGTTATCCGCTCCCGACTTGCCATTCACCACGACCTTGTAGGGCGTTGTTGCATCGCCCGTATTCACCAGGTAGGCGCTCAGACCCACATTCGCCGCGTTGATGGCGTCCACCATGCCCTGGGGCGTATCGTTGCCCGCCGCAATACTGATGGTGGTACCACCACTGAACGCGGTACCCCCCAAGGTCAAGGCCATCGCCTTGCCGCCGTTAACCGAACTGCTGGTCGATGCAAATGCAAGGGTTCCGGCAGTACGCTGCGCCGTCGCCAAGGCCGTGACTTCCACCGTGTGGTTTCCTGCTGCGGCAGAGCTGCTGGCCGTGGCCGTGAAAGCCGTCGTGTTGCTGTTGTTGACAACAATGCTTTTGTAATCGCTGACGTCCTTCAGGTCATCGAATGCGCTTTTGAGATTACTCAAGGCATATTTCATGGCCGACAGGCCGGAAACAATATCCTCATTTTTCTTGATGTTCTTGTCGATCGCAGATTGCCGTGGCGCGCGCTCCGCAGCAACCAGGCTGTTGGCCAAGGATTGCGTGTCAATGCCCGATCCGCCGCCGAGTTGTTTGACGATATTGGCTTTGCTCGCCGCTGAAGCACCGCTGGGCATCAAGGATGCCGTGACCGAATTGGATGAAGAAGCAGCGCTCGAGGAGCTCGCGGAGGTCGTGGTCACCATGGTGTGCTCAGTTCATTGGTGTGTGATGCAGTATGCGAGTCAACCCAAATACTTGAACAAGGACATTTGCGAGACCTTGGCGAAGCTGGACTGCGCGGCTTCCAGGGAAACCATTTGTTTTTGCATCTGGGTGATGGCAGCGGACATATCCAAATCCTCCACCTTGGACAAGGCTGTTTTCAGCGTGATTTTGGTGTCGTCGAGCATGGTGCCCTGCTGCTCCACCACCTTCATACTGGTTCCGGAGTCAGCCTGCGCCAAGACCACGCCGTTGTGCAGGGCGTCCATTTCGGTCAAACCACGCTG